>DATJBC010000165.1:0-16771 GCA_035515515.1 Acidimicrobiales bacterium | reverse complement strand
TTCGGCCCCCTTGCTCCCGAGTGAGCGACGCTGCGACTCTTACAAGTTGGAGGGCGTATGTCAACGGGTGAATCCTTCGCAAGACCAAGACCCGATCCGCCCGAGGCGCGGTCTGACCGATTGACGTGACAAGGTCGGCATCACCACAAAGCGTCACTGACGCAGCACGGACCGACGAGGGAGAGCGGGACGACCTCGGACAGGTGGTCCCACCATTCCGGGCCTCGCTCGTGCTCGTAGTGTACGGGTGTGCCCCAGCGCTCGGGTGAGGTCACGTTTCAACTCCTAGTCCAGCTCGAGGACGTCGAGCCGGCTGTCTGGCGCCGGCTCCTCGTTCCGGGAGGTGTCCGGCTCTCGACGCTGCACGACATTCTCCAAACAGCGATGGGCTGGACGAATGCACATCTCCACAGCTTCACGGTCGGCGACATCGACTACGGAACGCCGGACGAAGACTCTTCGGAGGACGAAGTCGACGAGGCCAGTGTGACGGTTCTCGAGGCTCTCGGAGGGCAGGGGCGCGTTCAGTACATCTACGACTTCGGCGACGACTGGCGCCATGAGATCCTCATCGAGGAGGAGGGCCCGATCCGCGACGGCCTCACGTTCGCCGTGTGCGTCGACGGCGAGAACGCCTGCCCGCCCGAGGACTGTGGGGGGCCACCCGGTTACGAGGACCTGCGTGAGGCGCTCGCCGACCCCTCTCACGACGAGCACGAGGAGTTCCTTGGCTGGGTGGGTGGTTCCTTCGACCCCAGTGCATTCGACATAGTGACCGTGAATGCGGATCTGCGGAGTTTGCGCTGATCGTCGAGATGCGCGGCGCGTGCCGTACGATGACGTCCGCGCACCATGTCACGCCCCCGTAGCTCAGAGGATAGAGCGTCGGTTTCCTAAACCGTGCGTCGGAGGTTCGAATCCTCCCGGGGGCGCTCGGGGCCGGCGGCGACGGGCGGCACACCGGGGGACGCGGCCCCGCCGCTGGAAACCGCAAGGGGGTAGTCGGGCCTGCCATGGGTCGCCCACGGCGCGGGGACCACGCAGGAGCCTCCCCCCGACATTGTGACCTTCAGCCCTATCTGCCATGTCGCTCGGATGTGTGACATGGCAGTGTGGCCACGAGTCGATCCCGGACGGGGGTGTGGGCCGTCGCGGCCCTGGCGGTGGCCGTCGTCACGGCCGTCCCGAGCCTGCAGGGATCCACTGCAGCAGCCGCCACCTCCCAACCGGCCTTCTACACCTACCAGAGCCCCGGTGGCGCCGCGACCGCCGGCAAGAAGGTCATCGCCCTGACCTTCGACGACGGCCCCGGTCCCTACACGCCGCTCGTCTTGTCGGTGCTCGAGCGCTACCACGTGCCGGCGACGTTCTTCGAGGTGGGTGAGAACATCGCCGCCTACCCGCAGGTCACCACCATGCTGGCCCAGGCCGGGTATCCCGTCGAGGACCACACGTGGACCCATTCCAGCCTGGCCACGCTCCCGGTGTCGCAGTATCCCTACGAGATCGACCAGACCCAGAACGAGATCCGGTCGCTCACGGGCGCGACCCCGGCGTGCGTCCGGCCCCCGTACGACGCATGGGACGCCACTGCCATCGATCAGCTGTCCGAGCGCGGCCTGACGATGATGAGCTACTCGATCGACCCGGAGGATTGGACCGTCCCCGGCGTCCAGACCATCGTCAACCGGGTCGTGGGAGCTGCCTTCCCGGGGGCGGTCGTCGACATGCACGACGCCGGAGGGGACCGCTCGGAGACCGTGGCCGCGCTCCCCGGGATCATCGGTGCGCTCCAAGGTCGTGGATACAGCTTCGTATCGATCTGCGGCGCGGCGACCAACACCAGCGCCGTGTACGGCTTCGGGATCGCGCCCGCCCCTGGCCCACAGGTCACGTGGAGCGCGCCGTTCGTCGCCATCGCGGCCTCCCCCGCCAGCGCCGGGTACTGGCTGGCGGCCGCCGACGGCAGCGTCTTCGACGCCGGTGCCGCCCAGTCCTACGGCTCGCTCCCCGAACGGGGCATCACCCCGGCCAGCCCGGTGGTCGGCATGGCACCGGCACCCGACGGCAGGGGCTACTGGCTGGCGGCCGCGGACGGCGGCGTCTTCGCCTTCGGCGACGCCGGCTTCTACGGCTCGATGGGCGGCAGCCGCCTGGACCGGCCCATCGTGGCGATGGCACCGGCACCCGACGGCCGGGGCTACTGGTTGGCGGCCGCCGACGGCGGCGTCTTCGCCTTCGGCGACGCCCGCTTCTACGGGTCGATGGGTGGCACGCGCCTGGCGGCACCCGTTATCGCCATGACCTCGGACGCGCTGACCGGCGGGTACTGGCTGGCGGCGGCAGACGGCGGTGTCTTCGCCTTTCACAGCCCCTTCCTGGGCTCGCGCGGCGGAGGCGGTGCAGAGCGGTTCGTGTCGATCTCCGCGTGGTTGGAGGGGCTGGGGTACCTGCTGGCGGGACAATCCCCGGGATAGCGACGCCGGCGCCGCGCGCGGCGCGGCCGGGCATCGGATGATCCGTCACGGTTCCCGGATATCGTGACGCCCGGTGGGACCGGTCATGACAGGCGGGTGACAGTCGTGGATGACGACGTCCAGCCTCCCCGCCGGGAGGATTGGCGCCCGCCCGCATGGGGGCGTCTCGCCTCCCAGCCCTCGGGGCCTCGGGGCTCCAAGGCCGTCCTGGTCGTCGACGACGCCGAGGCCATCCGGACCTCGGTGGCCGACATCCTCCGGGCCGTGGGCTACACGGTCATCGAGGCTCCCGACGGGGTGGAGGCGCTGCGCTTCCTGACCACGATGCGCTTCGACGCCATGGTGCTCGACCTCAACATGCCCCGCATGGACGGGGTGAGCCTCCTGGCCGCCGTGCGAAAGCCGCCGCCGGTCGTGGTGCTCTCGGCGTTCACGATGGACGAGGAGGCGCGGCGGCGGGTGGGATCCGCCATCGTGACCTACCTCGAGAAGCCGGTGCGCCCGCAGCGACTGCTCGAGGCGCTCGAGACGGCCACCGCCACCCAACAGGTCTGAGCGCGAACGGCCGTCAACCCGCCAGGACCTTGCCGGGGTCGTGGAGGACGACGGTCCCGGCGATCATGTCGTGCAGGCACTTCCGGTCCTTGTTCGTCAGCATGAGGATGAACGACACCAGCGCGGTGATGATGGCGAGCAGGCTTTCGACGAGGCGGCCGATCACCTCGCGCAGGGCCATCCATCCCCATCCGGCCACACGTCCGGTCTCGGGGCGCCAACAGCGCATGCCCAGCACCTGCAGGGCGGGCGTCTGGCCCCGCCCCCACACGATGAGCCCCCAGATGGCGTATCCGATGCCGAGCGTCACGATGGCCAGCGGGATGGCCAGGAAGTAGGCGCCGATGCGCCGTCCGACGCTCGCCAGGGCCACCCCTTGGGGCAGCACGAGGCCGCTCTGCGCGTCCAGGTACGTCCCCGGCGGGACGGCTCCCGGGGCGGGGGCCCCGTAGGGGGGCAGCCCGCTGGGTGGGCCCGCCGCCGGGGGAGGTGCCGGGGGTGGGGCCGCGGGAGGGGGCGGCGGCGCGGGCGCCACGTAGTCGGGATGCCGCTCGGGCGGGTACCACTTGCCGTCCGACGCCATCCACCAGCCGGGCCCCTGCGACACATCGCTCATGGTCGCCGCACCTCCGCCTCGGTCTCGTCCGCGCCGTGATCCTACGGTGGCCCCGGCCCGGAGGCCCCGGCCCCGAGCTCCCGTGGAGGTACGGGGCGACCGCGGCCGGCGAGGGCCACCAGGCGGCGCCTAGCGGCGGGTGGCGACGAACACGGGGATCTGGCGCTCGGTGGCCGCCTGGTAGGCGGCGTAGTCGGGGTAGGCGGCGACCGCCCGCTCCCACCACAGGCGCCGCTCGTCACCCTCCACCGGCCGCACCGTCACGTCGAAGACGTCGGGGCCGTCTTGGAGCCGGACCTCGTCCGGGTGGGCGAGCAGGTTGAAGTACCACGACGGGTGCTTGGGGTCGCCTCCCTTGGACGCCACGATGGCGTACGCACCGTCGTGCGCCACCCGCATGACGGGCACCTTGCGGACCTTGCCGCTGCGGTGCCCCCGCATGGTCAGGATCACGACGGGCAGGCCGGTGTCGAGGAAGGTCGTGCCCTCGCGCCCCCCGGAGTGCTCGTAGGTCTCCACCTGGGCGCGGACCCAGTCCCAGGCACTCGGCTCGTACTCCCCCTCGAGGGCCATGCCGGCCACGGTAGAGCACGCCGCGCCCCCCTCGAACCGGGAGGACGGTCGAGGCTTCGCCGACGGCCGTGATCCGCCCGTCCCCCGGGCGGCGAAAGCGGGGAGAGCCCACCCGGGAGGTGCCCCCCGTGCCCAGTGACGCCCGCCGCTCCTTCGACAAGGCCATCGCCTGCTGGAACGCCGACGACCTGGACGGCTACCTCGAGCTCTACGACGAGCGGATCGAACTCCACGGCTACTCCGACAAGCCCATGGGCAAGGCGGAGGTCCGCTCCTTCTACCAGGGGCTCTTCGCCTCGCTCGCCGACATCGTCCTGGAGATCCACGAGGTCGTGGAGGACGGCGCCCAGCTGGCCTGCCGGTTCACGATGCACGGCACCCACACCGGCGAGCTGGCCGGCATCGCCCCCACGGGGCGGCGTGTCGCCCAGCCCGGCATCACGATCCTGCGCTTCGACGGCGGCCACGTGGTGGAGCGTCACTCCGTGGCGGACTTCGCCTCGGTCGTGGCCCAGCTCTCCGCCCCCCGAGCGCCGTGACGGCGGTGGCGGGTCGCGCGGCGGTGACGGTGGGACGCCGCTCGCCGTGTGCCACGATGCCACCGTGACCGACGAGCGCATCGAGGTCCAGCGGACGATGGCGGCCGATCCGGCCGCCGTGTTCCGGGTGTTGTCGGACCCGAGCGGCCACGTGCAGATCGACAGCACCGGCATGCTCATGTCGGCCACCGGGGAGCCGGTCAGCGCCGTCGGCGACCGCTTCGTGGTCCACATGGACCGGGAGGCCCTCAACGACTACCCCATGGGCGAGTACGACGTCACCGTGGTGATCACGGCCTTCGTCCCCGACCGCGAGATCGCGTGGACCATCGAGGGCACGATCCGGCCCCCCATCGGGCACGTCTACGGGTACAGCCTCGAGCCGGCCGAGGGCGGCACCGTCGTCACGTCGTACTACGACTGGTCCACCATCGACCCGACGTGGAAGGACGCCGGCATCTTCCCGGTGGTCTCCGAAGCGGCCCTGCGGGCGACCCTCGGCATCCTGGCGCGCACGGTGCGCCCGGCGTCCGCCTCCTAGGGCGGCGCGCCCGGGGCCGGCGCCCCCGCGTGGGCGCGGCCCCGGGCCGTGGCGGAGTTCACACAGCCGTCATCGTGGCGACCCCCGGGGTTCACAGCTCCTCCGTACGCTGAGGTCGAGCGACGCGAAAGGAGCGCAGCGATGACCATGGCCCGCACGCTGCTGTGGAAGCTCAGTCACTCGGCCGGCATCACTCGCTGGGTGCTCATGCCCCGACGGCGGACGTGATCCGAGCGCTCCGTGCTCCTCTTGTCGGTGCGAGACAAGGGAATGTGCGAAGGGGCCGGCGACGGGTGCTCCCCCCACCCGTATGTCGCCGGCCCCTTTGCGCGCCCTGACCCCCGCCCTACAGGACGCGCAGGGCCTCGGCGGTGTCGCGCTCGCGCCTCGCCAGGGCGCGCAGGACCGCCAGCCGTCCGTGGCGGACCCCGGCCACCGCCACGAGGACGTCCACGGCGATCTGCAGCGTGTCGTCGGCGAAGGCCGGAGTGGGGGCGCCCACGCTCAGGGCCAGGTCGTCGCCGTGCACGGCGAGCTCCACCACCCGGGTGCGCAGGTACTCCCCGACGGAGATGACCACGCCGCCGATCACGCTGATGCGGCGGCCGAGGTCGGTGCGGCCGAGGCGCTCGGAGAGCCGTGGCAGCGTCGCCGCCGCCCGGGCGGCGACGGCGCCGGGGCCCTCGGCCGCCGTCTCCTCGCCCCGGGCCCGGACGGCCACGTTGCCCGGGGCGTCCACATCGGGGGAGACCCCCACGACGTGGAAGTACTGCGGGGCGCGCAGGGGGGATCCCTCGGGCTCGGGTCCGTCCATGTAGCGCTCCACCGCCGTCATGCCCCGCAGCAGGTGGCCGGCCAGCCCGGCCACGGAGAACGCCGGGAGCACGCTGGGCTGGTCCCACCGTGCGGCCACGGCCGGGTCGGCCAGCAAGGCGGTGGCGCCCCGGGCGGCGTCGAGGAAGCCGGCCCGCGCGTCGCTCACGCCGGCATCCTGCCACCGCGGTGGGGGCGCAGCCCTCGCCGCCCCCGGTGCCGGGACACCGCGACGGGCACCGCCGCCGCACGGGCGCGGCCCGTCAGCCGGGCACAGGGTCGGGCGTCACGTCCTCCAGCGCAGCACGGGGACGGGCCGCTGGCCGAGGATGAGCCGCTGGCAAGGGCGCTCGATGACGTGGTGGATCACCACGGCCGAGGCACACGTCACCGCCAACAGCGCCAGCGCCGCTCCCGGGCCGGTGCCCACCGACGACCGCAGGTTCAAGATGATCACGAGCTGCACGAGATAGAAGCAGTACGACACCTCGCCGGCGTACACCAGCCACTTGGCGCGCAGCAGGCCGTGGTCCCGGGACAGGTCGAGCTGGGCGCACAGGAGCACGATGACGAAGAACAGGGGGGCCATGGGCACGTTGGGGCTGGGGATGGCCTTCGAGACGACGGCGGTGCCGCCGAGCGCCCCGGCGCCGATGAGGGCCGCCGCCCACGGGCGCAGGCGCCATCCTCGGCGCACCTCGAGGGCCGCCACGATGCCCACGATGAACTCCGACGAGCGCACGAGCGGGTTGGTGTAGTCGACGGGGAAGTCCCGCTGGCCGCCGTGCAGGACGTAGATCGAGCACAGGGCCCACCATCCGAGCGCCAGGCCCCAGCGCCACTTGGGCTGAAGCCGGATGAAGAAGCGCACGAGCAACGGGAAGGCGAGGTAGAAGAAGGCCTCGCACGACAGGGACCACGACACGCCGTTGACGGCGAAGGGCGTATTGGGGTCGTGGATGGCCCACGACTGCACCAGGCCGGCGGTGATGGCGCCGGTCTTGGCGTTCACGGGGCCGTTGCCCACGTTCACCGGCATGAGCATCGCCACGATGAGCACGAACAGGTAGCTCGGGTAGATGCGGGCGATGCGCCGCCGGTAGAAGCTGGCGGCCGCCATGTCCGAAGCGCCCCAGGTGAGCACGAACCCCGAGATGATGAAGAAGAAGCACACGGCGCTGAACCCGATGTGCATGGGCAGCTGGCCGTGTCCCAGGATGTTGAACAGCGCCAGGTGGTCGGTGAACACGTAGAAGGCGGCGAAGGCGCGCAGCGCCGTGAGCCGGGGCAGCCGCGAGGGCTGCGACGCCGACTGCAAGCTGGACGTGGACGCGCTCGTCTCGTCCCCCCGCACCGGACGGCTGGTCACCACAGATCATGGTACTGCCGCCTCTCTCCGTATTTAGGGTCGCCATCCCCGTCTTTATTGGGTTTGTGGAGCGTTCTCGGGCCCAGCGCCCGCCGGGCGGGCGGCGCGCCGCCGCCCCTGCCGGGGCCGGGCAGCTGGGGCGGACCGGGTCGGGCGGGCCGGGTCAGTGGCCGACGGCGGCGCCGTCGGGGCTGCGGGGGTCGGACGCCCCGGTGAGGATGACGTGGCCGGCGGCGTGGGTGACCGAGATGACCTGCGCACAGCCGACGTCGACCGGGTTGAGGGCTCCGATGACACGCACCGTGTGCCCCCGCGCCTCGAGGCCGGGCTTCCACCGCTCGGGGGCGTGCGCCTCCATCACCAAGGAGCGCGCCGGCGCGTGCCAGAGACGGAACGGCGCGGCCCCGGGGGCCTCGTGCACGACCCGGGCCGCCGCGATGGCGGTGGCCGGGTCCTGGCCGCTGTGCAGCAGCCGGGCCAGCAGCTGCAGGACGACCTGGGGCTGGACGTCGCCGCCCATGGCGCCCAGCACGTGCGTGGCCGAGCCGTCGGGCCCGGTGGCGATGGCCGGCGACAGGGTGTGGGTGGGGCGGCGCCGGGGCCCGTAGGCGGCGGGGTGGCCGGCCTCGAGGCTGAAGCCCACGCCCCGGTTGTGGAGGAACACCCCGGTGTCGCCGGCGACGATGTGGGCGCCGAAGTCCAAGGCGTTGGACTGGGTGAGCGAGATGGCCAGGCCGTCCCCGTCGGCCGCGCACAGGTGCGTGGTGTCGCCGTCGGCGGACAGCCCGGCGGGGCGCGCGCCGGCGCGGCGCCCGGTCGGCGGGGGCGCGGCGGCCGACGGCGTCGGCCCCTCGGGGTCGACCGAGGCGGCCCACGCCGCCAGGCGGGCCGGTGCCAGCAGCGCCGGGCCGTCGGCCCCGTCGTAGAGGACGAGGGGCCGGTCCTCGCCCGTCACGCGGCTCGCCTCGGCCACGACGTGCGCCCACCCCGGGTCGGCGGGATCGGTGGGCAGGCCCACCTGCTCGGCCACCCAGGTGGCGGCCAGCGACAGGTACCCCTGGGACGGGGGCGGCACGGTCCACAGGTCGTGACCGAGGGCCCGCAGGGTCAAGGGCTCCACCCACGCCGCCAGCGGCGTGGCGAGGTCCTCGGGCCGGTACTCGCCTGCCCCCAGCGCCAGCAGGGCACGCCCGAACGCACCGCCGTAGAAGCCGTCGCGGCCCTCCGCCGCCAGCGTGCGCAGGGTGCGGGCCAGGCCGGGGCGGCGCACCAGGTGCCCGACGTCGAGGCCCCCGGGGGGGCACAGGTCCTCGGCCCCGGCTACGCGGCGCACCAGCGTGCTGGCGAACACGAGCATGAGCGAGGCGGCGAACCCCTCCTCGGCCAGGGCGACGGCCGGCTCCAGGACCCGGGCCCAGGGGAGCCGCCCGTACCGGGCGTGCAGGGCCAGCCACGCGTCCACCGCCCCCGGCACGGGCACGCTGCGGATGTCGCCCCGCAGGGGCATGTCGGCGTGGCCCTCGGCGCGCAGGCGCTCGGCGTCGGCACCCGATCCGGCGCGCCCGATGCCGAGGAGCCCCTCGGGCCGGCGCCCCGGCGCCCGCACCATGGCCAGGGCGTCCCCGCCCAGGCCGCACAGGTGCGGCCCGACGACGGCCATGGCCGCCGCCGCCCCGACGACGGCGTCCGCCGCGCTGCCCCCCTCGGCGAGCAGCGTCACGCCCGCCGAGGACGCCAGCTGGTCGGCGGCGCACACCATGCCGCGGGCCGCCACCCGGGGGAGGAAGGGGACCGAGCTCGCCATCGACCCGACACGCTACGGCGCGGGCGTGCCGGGCGGGCTGGTCCCCGCCACCGGGCGGCCGACAGGCGGGCGGTCGACGAGCGGGCCGCGGCGAGCGTGCGCGGTGCCACGAGTGCGCGGGCAGCCGGGTGCCGAGGCCGAGGGGAAGGCCGGCGTCGGGGGCGTCGTGCCCGCATCACCGCGGGCCCGCCGGTGGCGCCCTCAGGGCAGGGCGGGGGAGGCGGTGCCGGTGCTGTCGCCGCGACCTGTGCAGCGCAGGCCTGCGGGGAGGGCAGGTCCGGGGGCGGCGAGGGCGGGGGCGTCGAGGCGGGGCGGGCGGGTCGTGTCCAGGCAGTCGAGGACGGTGCTGGCGTTGGCGTCGCGGTAGGTGAGGGCGGGCAGGTTCCACTTGGCCTCGATGGTGGCCAGCACCGAGGTGTGGTCGTAGAGGGTGTTGGACACCCCCCCGGCGCGCGCGTACGGGGAGACCACCACGGCCGGGACGCGCGGGCCGTACATGTCGTAGGCGCCGGCGAAGTCGCCCGCGGAGAGGTCGGGCAGGATCCCGTCGGGAGGGATGGCGGCGGGTGGGGGCACGTGGTCGGCGTAGCCACCGTGCTCGTCGAAGGTCCAGATGAGCAGGGTGCGTGCCCACGCCGGCGAGTGCAGGACGGCGGTCACCGCCTGGGCGACGAACTCCTCGCCGTAGGCCACGTTCGCCGGTGCTTCCTGCGACCCGCTCAGCGTCTGGATGAAGCCGCCGGCGTCGCCCACGCCGGGCAGGCTCTGGACCACGGGGAGCGACGCCAGCGGCGCGCCCACCTCTCCCAGCGCCCCGAACTCGGGGTCGACGAAGCTGACCGCCGGCAGCGTGCCCGCCGCGCAGTCGGCGAAGAACTGCTGCACGGGGACGACGTTGGCGGGGTACTTCTCGATGATGGTGGGGATGATCCCGGTGGCGGGAAGGTCGGTGAAGTAGTTGCGCCAGGTGACGCCGTGCCCCGACAGGCGGTCGAAGATCGTGCCGTTGGCGGGCGGGGCGGCGATGGTCGGAGGGACGCCGCCGATGATGGTCGACATGTCCGTGGCGATGTCACCGAAGGCGGTGCCCGCCATGAGGAAGCGCCGGTTGGGATAGGTCTGGCACGGGGCCGAGCAGAACCACCGGTTGGCGACCGTGAAGGCCTGCGCCATGGAGTGCGTGAAGGGCAGCTCGGCCGCCGTCCAGTAGCCCATCGTCTGGGGGCCGCCGTTGGCCAGGACGAAGCCGCGCATGCCGGGCTTCGCCAGGGGGACCTGGGACAGCGGCCGAGACCAGTCGAAGGCGGCCGGGTCGTACGGCGCCCGGTAGGAGGTGTCGGGCTCGGCGCTCGGCCCCGGCCCCCAGAACATCGAACGGTGGGTGCAGTCCCAGCTCTGGTCGACGTCGTCGGCCTCGCACGTGGAGGTCAGGTGCCACGGGGCGACGGCGGTGCCGTCGCTGTCGAAGTTGACGAAGTCCACCCCGGGGCTGAATTGGCCCACGACGTCCCGACGCGTCCTGGAGAGGTCGCCCAGGAAGTTGTCGAAGGAGTGGTTCTCCATCATGAGGACCACGACGTGGTCGAAAGGCATGGCCGGGTGGGGGGTGCCCGCCGGCCGGCCCGGGTCGGGCACGGAGTCGGGGAGGCGCAGCGTCGCCGCCGACGAGGCGAGGCGCACGGCCCGAGCGCCCGAGCCGTCCAGGAGACGGACGGCGCCCGCCCCGGCGGCGAGCGCCGCTCCCGATCGCAGCAGCGTGCGCCTCGACAGCCGTGGTTGCCGACGAGCGGCCGGTCGACCGGTCATGCCTTGCCTCCCGGGCTCGGTGTCCGCACCGGTAACGCCGCCCGGGGCGGGGCCTTTCGTCCCGGGGCGGAGCCGAGGAGCCACGAATTCCCCAGCTTTGGCCCCTTGTTATCCCCAGTCCCGACAGGTGAATCTGGCGGACGTCGGTCAGCCAGCCGGCCTCGGCGCTGGCCAACGGCGGGAAGTCCGGCTGTCTGTGCTTCGACCACCCTGGGAAAGGACAAGGGAGGAGTACCGCCAACGACATCGTTGGCCGGTTGCGAGAGCGAGTTCTTGTCGTGGCGACGGCTCTCGGTTTCCGGATGGCTTGCCCCGCAAGAGGGTGTCGTCCCCGGGCGACCTGTGGCCCCCCCCAGGTCGCCGGGACCACCCTTTTCTCCCTGCGCGGCGAAGGGCGCACCCTGTGGTGCGGGGAGCCTCCGGTTCCTCCGCGCCAGTGGCCACTGACACGAGGGCTCAGGCGGCGCGCGCCATCCAGGTCCGCGGCGCCAACTCGCTCCAGATCAGGATGTCGTCGGTGACCGACTCCACCGCGTCCATGGCGTCGCGCCGTGTCGGCCACGACTCGGAGCGGCTGCTGAAGCCCCGCCAGATCCCGGCCCACAGCACCGTGCAGCTGCCGTCGGCGCGCTCGACCATCACGGCGGTCACCTCGTCGGGGCGGGCGTCATCGAACCGCAGCGGGGGCCGGGAGGAGCCGGCGGGCACGAGCCGAGAGGGCGTCACCATGGACACAGTGTTCGGCCGGGGGCGGGCCGCCCTTGACCGCGGAGGCCGCGGCCGCCGCCCGATCCGGGCCCGCGGGCACCGACGGCGGGCTCAATCGCACGGAACGTAGTAGGAATACCTCTCTTCGTGTCGTTCAGCCCGGGATCCGGCGGGCGGCCCGGGGGGCCGGCGGGCCCGCGTCCGGCCGGGGTGGCCGGGGGGAATCGGCCCGCCGGGGGGTGCGGGCGAGGCCGGTGGCCGAAATCATCTGTTTTGGGGATGGGCGTCGACGCGCGATCGCGTCATTGTCATGGTGCCGACGGGGTGGCCTGCACCAACGATTCGTCGACGGGGACTGTCCACGCCGAGCCGCCTGACCCGTCACCGATGGATCACCCAGGCCAGGCTCCGAGGCATCGGCGCTTGCGACGCTGAAACGGGGTTCCGCCCCCTGCGGCCAAATTCCTGGCGGCCGCAGCGGGGCGGTGACTCCGTGCCCCGAGCCCGCCGGAGCGTCGTCGCCTCCCGGCGCCGGCGTCAGATCTCGAGGGTGGTGACGTCGGCCCGGAGCCCGGCGCGGCGCAGGGCCTTGGCCTTGGTGCGCATGAGGGCGTCGCGCGGGCCCTGGGCCACCAATGCCGCCGTGCGCGCCGCCTCGTCGGCCAACGCGTCCGGCTCGACCACCGTCGACACCAGGCCGATGCGCAACGCCTCGGCGGCGTCGATGGTCCGGCCGGTCAAGCACAGGTCGCGTGCCGGCCCCGATCCCACCAGGTCGGCCAGGGGCGAGAACACCACGTCGGACCATCGCTGCTCGGGATGGCCGAAGCGGGCGTCGGAGGCGGCCACCCGGATGTCGCACATCACCGCCAGGTCGAGCCCGCCCGCCAGCGCGGCGCCCTGTACCGCCGCGATCAGGGGCAGCGGGAAGAACAGGACCGTACGGTGGAAGCGGTCGGCCGACTCCCACAGCCTCTTCTGGAAGCCGGCATCGTCGACGGAGAACTCGGCCAGGTCGAAGCCGGCGCAGAAGGTGTCGCCCGAGGACCCCAGGATCACGGCCTTGACGTCCTCGTCGGCGGCGCAGGCGTCGAGGGCGTCGCTCAGCTGGTCGCGCACGGCCACCGACAGGGCGTTCTTCTTCTCGGGCCTGTCGAGGGTGAGGGCGGCCACGGCGGCCTCCGGCCTCGACACCTCGATCCACGTGCTCATGGCGCTCCCGTCCGACATGATTCCCGGCGATGACCGGCACCGAGGATCCCACAGCTGACAGCCGGCCGACGACGGACGCGCCCTTGGACCTGGGGGCACAGGCCCGCCTCCACCCCCGGGCGCCCGCCTTGATCATGGGAGGCAGCGGGACGGTGGTGTCGTACCGGGACCTCGACGAGGGCTCGAACCGGCTCGCGCAGCTGCTGCGGCACCACGGGCTGGCCACAGGCGACCACATCGCCATCCTCATGGAGAACTGCCCGGCGTTCTTGGAGGTGGCCTGGGCGGCCCAGCGCGCCGGCCTGTACTTCACCGCCCTCAACAGCCACCTCCGCACGGGCGAGGTGCAGTACATCCTGGACGACTGCGGGGCCACGGCCCTGTTCACGACGGCCGCCATGCACGGCGTGGTCGAGGGCCTCGACCTCGCGGCGGTTCCCCTGCGCCTGTCGGTGGGGGGCGGCGTCGCCGGCTTCGGCCTCTACGCGGCCGAGGTCGCCGGCTTCCCCGCCGCGCCCATCGCCGACGAGGCCGAGGGTCGCGAGATGCTGTACTCGTCGGGCACCACGGGGCGCCCCAAGGGGGTCCGCAAGCAGCTGCCGGCGACGCCCATGGGCGACCCCGCGGCCGCCCCCGTGCAGATCGCCATGGGCCTCGCCCTGCGGGGCATGGGTGCGGGGTCGGTGTACCTGTCGCCGGCCCCGCTGTACCACTCGGCGCCGCTGGTGTACTGCCTCTCGGCGTTGCGCCTGGGCGCCACGGTGGTGGTGATGGAGCGCTTCGACGCCCGGCACTGTCTGGAGCTGATCGAGCGGCACCGGGTGACGCACGCCCAGTTCGTGCCCACCATGTTCGTGCGGATGCTGCAGCTGCCCGAAGCGGAGCGCCGGGGCTTCGACACCTCGAGCCTCGTGTCCGTGGTGCACGCCGCGGCCCCCTGTCCGGTGGCCACCAAGCGCGCCATGATCGAGTGGTGGGGGCCGATCATCGACGAGTACTACGCCGGGACCGAGGACATCGGGTCCACGTGGATCACCGCTGAAGAGTGGCTGGCGCACCCGGGCTCGGTCGGGCGCCCCCTCACCCCCGCGCACATCGTGGGCGTCGACGGCGACGAGCTGGGCCCGCGCCAGGAGGGACTCGTCTACTTCGAGGGCGGGCGGCCCTTCGAGTACCACAACGACGCCCAGAAGACGGCGTCGGTGACCAACGACAAGGGGTGGCGCACCCTGGGCGACATCGGCATGCTCGACGAGGACGGCTATCTGTACCTGACGGACCGGCAGTCGCACATGATCATCTCGGGGGGCGTCAACATCTACCCGCAGGAGACCGAGAACGTGCTGGCGTGTCACCCCAAGGTCGCCGACGTGGCCGTCATCGGCGTCCCCGACCGCGAGATGGGCGAGGCCGTCAAGGCGGTGGTGCAGCTGGCCGACCCCGACGGGGCCGGCCCCGACACCGCGGCCGAGCTCATCGCCCACTGCCACGCCGAGCTGGCCAGCTTCAAGTGCCCGCGCACCGTCGACTTCGTCACCGAGCTGCCGCGCGACCCCAACGGCAAGCTCTACAAGCGCCTCCTGCGCGAGCGCTACTGGGAGGGCCACGACTCGCGCGTGGTGTGAGCGCCCTCAGGGCCCCGCGGCGGTCGTGGAGGTGGTGGGCGTGGGGGCCGCCTCGGTGGTGGAGGTGGTCGGCGCCGACGTGGTGGAGGTGGTGGGGGAGGGCCCCGGCGGGGCGGTCGGCGGGGCGGGTGCGGAGCTCACGGTGAACTCCCAGCTTCCCGTGGCGCAGTCCGCCGGTGCGCCGGCGGTCACGGCGTAGAGGCCCGGCGACGCCACCAGGGCGCTCACCGCCAGGGCGGGGCCCGACGCCAGGCAGGCCGCGGCCGGGTCGGTGGTGGTGAACCCGTCGAGGGCGCCGGCCGCCTGGGCGGGCTGGCCCGCCAGCGACGCCGGGTCGACCGGGCTGAGCGTGACGGGGACGCCGTCCCACGTCCCGGCGTAGGCGAAGCCCGTCGCCGTCGTGGTCGACGTGGTGGCCGTGGCGCCGGGGCCCCGGGGGAGGTTCTTCACCACCGGGGCGCCGCCGCGCAGCGCCGCCAGCATGGCGGGGTCGGCTCCCTCCATGCCGAGCGCCCAGATCCCCAGCCCGGCGATGTGGAAGGTGTTCACCAGCTGGGCCTTGAGGGCCAGCGAGGCCGGGTCGTCGAAGAAGGCCTGGTGCCACTGGGTGCCCACCGCGTACGACGTCCACGGGGTCTGGGTGGTGGGGTCCCAGTACAGGTGGCTTCCCAGGGCGACGACCTGCGCGTAGCTGAGCGGCGTGGGCGTGCCGGTGGCGGGGTCGCCCAAGCCGGGTCCCGCCGTCGGCCAGTCGTAGCCGTAGTAGGGGACGCCGAGGATCACCTTGGCGGGCGACACGGACGCGCCGTACTGCTCGAGCGCCTCGACGTCGCTGAAGCCCGGGCCCGCGAGGGGGGCGGTGGGTGAGGGCACCGCCGGGTTCTCCATGTCGTAGGCCATGACGAAGAAGGCGTCGACGCTCGGCGCCAGGCCCGCCACGTCGTAGAAGCCCGCCGCGTCGCCCGCCGACGAGGCGTAGGTGTCCATGGTCACCTGCCCGTGCGGGTCGTCGGCCCGGATCACGGCGGACAGGCCGGCCATGAGGCGGTCGAGCCCGGCGCGGTCCTTGCTCCCCTCGCCCTCGAAGTCGATGTTGACGCCGTCGAGGTTCTTGGCCGCCACCAGCTGGGCGAGCTCGGCCCCCAGTCGCGCCCCGGCACCGGGGTCGGCGCTCAGCCGGTCCAGGGCCGCCTGACCGAAGCAGCTGGCGGTGAGCACGACGCGGTCCCCGGCCCCATGCGCCCGGGTCACGAGGTCGGCCAGAGCCTGGCTCTGGTAGCCGACCCATCCGGGGCCGCTCTCGGCCACGGTGCCGTCGGGGTTCACGCCCACGCTGAAGAAGGCGAGCGTCGTCAGCCCCGCCACGTCGAAGGACGACGCCTGGGGGAGCGCCCAGTACGGCGCGAAGCCGAAGATCTCGTGCGCCCGCAGCGTCGGGCTGTCGACGAGCGACGGGGGAGCGGGCGCCGGGGGGGCGGTGGCGGCCGGGAGGGCGCGCACCGTGGCGGCGCCCGCGAAGTCCTGGGCCATGCGGTGCATGATCGTGACGCTGCGGCCCTGGGTGCCGTCGGTGCTCGCGGGGGTGGCGGCACCGGCGCCCCCCGTCACCAGCGTGCTGAGGGTGGCGCCCCCCACGACGAGCGAGAGCGTCATCAGGCAGGCCAGCGCCGGGGGCACGGGCATCCGCCGGGGAGCGGCGTGGCGAGGCCGCCGCCCGGCGGGCGCTCGACGGCGTGCCCCGGGGCCGGCACGCCCTGACCGCCGCGGCGCCCCCGTGTCCGCCCGTCCCGGGCCGCGCCGGGCGGCGGCGTGCCGGGGCCGGGCGCGCGGGGTCTGGTGGGCGGCGAGGCGGTAGCGGGCCGTGGCGCCGGCGAGGGCGGCGGCGTCGGCGGCGGAGGTGAGGATGCGGTGGCGGCGGTGGCCGATGTGCAGGTCCACCACGCCCGGCCCCGAGCCGTCGCCCGGACGGGCGTCGAGGGAGCGGATGGCCGTCCACGGCACCGGCCCGGGCCCGCCGGTGAGCGCCTCGCACGCGAGCCCGTCGGGCCCCGCGCCCACCGAGGTGGCCCGCACCACGGGACCGTGGTCGCCGTCGAGCACGAGGACGACGTCGTACGCCGTGGGGGTGGGGCC
>DATJBC010000164.1:0-18138 GCA_035515515.1 Acidimicrobiales bacterium | reverse complement strand
ACGTCGATCAACGGCATGTTGGGCCGCCTGGAGGCCGCCCTGGCCGAGCGGACACGCTCGGAATCCCGGCTGCGCCGGTTCGTGGCCGACGCCTCCCACGAGCTGCGCACCCCGCTCACGTCGATCCGGGGGTACGCCGAGCTGCTGCGCAAGGGCGCCTTCGACAGCGACGAGGCGCGCCAGCGGGCGGCCGAGCGCATCGAGGGTGAGGCCGCCCGGATGACGCTGCTGGTGGACGACCTGTTGCTGCTGGCCCGCCTCGACCAGGGCCGGCCCCTCGACCGGGCGCGCACCGACCTGCGGCAGGTGGTGGCCGACGCCGTGGACGCCGCGGGCGTGAACGACAGCGGGCACACCGTGACGTTGGAGGGCGACCGACCGGTGATGGTCGAGGGCGACGCCGCGCGCCTGCGCCAGATCGCCGACAACCTGCTGCGCAACGCGCTGGTGCACACCCCGGCCGCCACGCCCGTGCGCGTGAGCGTGCGCACGGTCGGTGCCCACGCCGTGCTGCGGGTGTCCGACGAGGGCCCCGGCCTCGACGCCGAGCAGGCCGCCCGGGTCTTCGACCGCTTCTACCGGGGCAGCGAGGCCCGCACCGGCGACGGGACGGGGCTGGGGCTCTCCATCGTGGCCGCGCTGGCGGCCGCGCACGGAGGCCGCGCCACGCTGGAGACGAGCCCGGGCCGGGGGGCCACCTTCGTGGTCACCATCCCCGCCGCCGACCTGGCGCCGGGCGCCGCCCCCGTGACCGACGGCGTCACCGACCGTGCCCCCGCGGACCCGGAGAGCCCCCGTGCACCCGCTGTTCGTCGTTGACCGCGGCCGGGGAGCCCCGGTCCTCTTCGTCCACGGCCAGCCCGGGCTGGGCGGGGACTGGGACCAGGTGGCCGGGCGGCTCGGCGACCACCGCACCCTCATCGTGGACCGCCCCGGCTACGGGGGCAGCGGCGACGGGACCCTCTCCATGGAGGCCAACGCCGAGGTGCTCGCCGACCTGCTCGTCGAGCGCCACGCCGCCCCCGCCACCGTCGTGGGGCACAGCTACGGCGGCGGCATCGCCATCCTCCTGGCGGCGCGCCGGCCCGAGCTCGTGGCGGGGCTCGTGCTGGCGGCCTCGGTGGGGATGGCCGACAACGTCACCGCCCTCGACCACGTGCTCGCCTTCCCCGTCCTGGGGGAGGCGCTGAGCGCCGTGGGCCTCTTCGCCCTGGGCCGGGTCCTGCCGCCGCTGCGCACCGTGGCCGGCCACCGGTCGCACCCGGCCCTGCGCTGGCTGCGGGCCACCCTGCCCGACGACAGCTACGACGTGGTGTCCTCGGCGCGCGGCCGGCGGGTGTGGCGCAGCTTCGTCGCCGAGCAACGCACCCTGTTGCACGAGATCGACGCCGTGGAGGCTGCCCTGGCGTCGGTCCAGGCCCCTACCGTGGTGGTCTCGGGCCGGTGGGACGTCGTCGTGGCACCCTCGGTCGCGGCCCGCGTGGCCGGCGCCGTCCCCGGTGCCGAGCTCGTGCGGGTCCCCGACGCCGGGCACTTCCTCCCGCGCGACGCCCCCGACGCCGTCGCCGCCGCCGTGCGGCGCGTGGAGGGCAACGCCCGGCGCGCCCGTGTCGCCGGGGCGGAGGGGGGCACCGGGGCGTAGTGGCGCTCCAGGCGGCGTGCGAGACTGCCCGCCATGGCCATCGACTTCACCTTCGACGCCGACGTCGAGGACGCCCGCACCCGCATGCGCGCCTTCATGGACGAGGACGTGCGGCCCGCCGAGGAGCGCCTGATCGCCGACGCCTCGGAGCGCGGTGACTGGCGCGCCGAGCTCGACCGGCTGCGGGTCCGGGCCCGGGAGCTCGACCTGTGGATGCCGCACATGCCGAAGGACTGGGGCGGGGTGGGGCTCGGGCCCACGGCGCTGGCCGCCGTCTCGGCCGAGGCCACCAGGGCGCGCTTCGGGTCCTACGTCATCAACTGCTACGCCCCCGACGAGGGCAACATGCACACGCTGTTGCACTGGGGGACCGACGACCAGAAGGAGCGGTACCTGCGGCCCATGTGCGAGGGCACCATGCGTTCGTGCTTCGCCATGACCGAGCCCGAGGTGGCGGGCTCGGACCCCACCCTCATGCAGACACGGGCGGTGCCCGACGGCGACGAATGGGTCGTGAACGGCCACAAGTGGTTCATCAGCGGCGCCCGGGGCGCGCGCTTCGCCATCCTCATCGCCCGGACCGAGGACGAGCCCGAGGTGCCGCAGGCGGCCACCACCGCCTTCATCGTCGACATGCCCTCCGCGGGCTGGGAGATCGTGCGGGACGTGGAGACCATGGCGGGCAGCCACAACCACTGCGAGATCCGCATCACCGACCTGCGCGTCCCCGACGCCAACCGGCTCGGGGGGCGCGGCCAGGGGCACCGGCTGGGGCAGTACCGCCTGGGGCCGGCGCGCCTCGCCCACTGCATGCGCTGGATCGGGCAGATCGAGACGGCCCTCGACCTCATGGTGGCCCGGGCGGGCACCCGCTACTCGCACGGCTCGCTCCTGTCGGAGAAGCAGGGCATCCAGTGGCTCATCAGCGAGTCGGCCATCGAGCTGTACCAGGCGAAGCTCATGGTGCTGCACGCCGCTTACCGGATCGAGCGCGGGCTCCCCTTCACCACCGAGGTGTCGATGGCCAAGCACCACGTGGCCAACACGCTGTGGCGCGTCGTCGACCGCGCCGTCCAGGTCCACGGCGCGCTGGGGTACTCGAAGGACTCGCCGCTGTCGGAGATGCTCCTCCAGGCCCGCTGGAGCCGCTTCGCCGACGGCGCCGACGAGATCCACAAGTGGCGGGTGGCCGAGGCGGTGATCGCCGCCTACGCCGAGCACGGCACGACGCGCCCCGCCCTGGGGGATCTGCCGCTGTAGGCGACGGCGCCTCAGCCCGCGCCGACGCGGCACGGGGGGAGGGGGCTGGGCACGCGCACCGTCTGGACGACGGGGAGCACCAGGCTCGAGGGCACGGCGGGCGAGAACGCCACCGACACCGTGGACGCCCCCGGCGGCACCCTCCGGGTGAAGGACCACACCGGCTGGGTGCCGTTGGGTGCCGAGATCGTCACGCGCACCCGCGAACCGGCCCGCCGCCAGGAAGCGTCCCCGTCACGTGGACCGCGACACCCGAGGAAGCACCCGGGCGATTCCGCCTCGCACGACGGCGAGCGGCGTGCCGTGTCGCTAGGCGGGCGCCCCCGCCATCTGGGCGAGCATCTGCTCGAGGGCGGGCTGGTCCGGTCCGACGAACGGCGGGGCGCCGGACACGGCCTCGAGGGACCCCACGAAGTGTTCGAGCATGGTCCCGGGCGCGGGCGGCAGGTGGCTGCTCAGCACGAGGGAGGGCTCCAGGGCGCGCACGGTGTCGAGCTCCCGGGCGAAGCGCGCCTGGTCGAGTCGCTGGACCCACGGTGCGTCGATGCTGGCCCACAGGACCTGGCCCTGGCGGAGCGCCTCGGGGGAGAGCTCGTCGGCCCGTTCGGGCACCGCCTCGAGGAGGGCGCCGAAGCAGTCCGAGGTGCACAGCGCCCCCGTCCTGTCGTCGAGGAAGCCCGTCGTGGTGGGGTTGTCGAAGGCCGGCGGGCGCAGCGCCCTCAGGGTGCGGTCGGCCAGTTCGAGGCGCTGGCCCGGATTGAGGAGGTGCACGCGCTCGAGCGGCAGGGGGGCGGACAGGCCCATGATGCCGGTGCCCAGGAAGGTGGTGACCACCCGGAGGTGGGGGTTCTCGGCCAGCAGCTGGTGCAGCGCCCCGGTGTGGTCGGGGTCGGGGTGGGTGAGCCAGACCCAGCGGATCTGCGCGGGGTCGATCACCGCGCGCAGCGCCGCCATGAACTCGTCGCGCTGGACGATCGCGCCGGTGTCGACGAGGAGGGGCTCGGCGCCGTGGAACACGAAGGCGTTGATGGCGATGGAGCCCAGCCCGGGGATGGGGGTGGCGCTGGTGAGCACGTCGATCCCGGGGGCCGCACGGTGGTGGGTGATCATCGAAGTCCTCCTTCACGGGCGGGTGCTTCCGCCGCCGTCTTCAGTTGGTCCAGGGTGTGGCGCATGGCGTCCTGCAGCTCGCGGTGGCGGTTGGTGGGGACGTCGAGGACGCGCGCCCAGGCCGGGATCCAGTGCACGACGTAGGACTCCGTCACGCGCGTGCCCCCGTCCACCGCCTCGAAGCGGTAGCGCCACTCGGTGGACTCCCGGCCGCCCTCCTCGGTGACGAAGGCGAACTCCCGCCCACGGGCGGCGGCCAGCACCCGCCCGTGGCGGGACCAGCGCACGAGGCCCAGGGGCCCGCCCCGGTTGTGCCCCACGAAGCGGGCCCCCACCTCGGGGCCCGAGGCGTCGCCCGTCCACTCCAGGCGCTCGACCTCCGGGCTCCACTCGCCCATGCGGGGGAGGTCGGCCACCATGTCGTAGAGCACCTCCGGCGCCGAGGCCACCACCACGTGGCGGCTGTCGGTCGTCAACCACCAGCGTCCCTTGCCCATGTCGCTCCTCCCCGCGTCGCTTCCCGCCTGCCGAAGCGAAAGCTAATAGGCGTAGCTCATCCTGTCAAGAGCAGATTGTGTTACGATCACGGCATGGAAGCCGACACCCCCGCCGTGACGACCCTGGCCCGGGCCCCGGACCGCCGGGCCCGCCGGCGCCAGGAGACCATCGAGGAGATCCTCGACATCGCCACCGACGTGATGACCGCCGAGGGCGTCAACGGCCTGAGCCTCGCCGAGGTGGCCCGCCGCCTCGGCGTGCGCCCTCCGTCCCTGTACAAGTACTTCCCGTCGCTCCACGCCGTCTACGACGCGCTGTTCCTGCGCGGGTCGCGGGCGCACCTGGCGGTGCTGCGAGACGCCATGGCCGGTGCCGAGCCCGGCCTCCCCGCCCTGACGTGCGGCCTCGAGGCCAGCGGGCGCTGGGCGCTGGGCAACCGGGCGCTCGCCGAGCTGCTCTTCATGCGGCCCGTGCCGAGCTTCGAGCCCTCCCCCGAGGCCTTCGCCGTCGCCGAGGAGATGGTGGCCCTGCAGCGAGAGGCGCTGGCGGACGCCGCCGAGGCCGGACAGCTCGGCCCCGGCGCCCGCGCCGAGGACGCCGTCTATCTCGTGTCGATCCTGATCGCCGGGGTGCTCAGCCAGGCCATCGCCAACGAGCCCGACCGGCCCTGGGGAGAAGGCCGCTTCAGCTCGCAGCTCCCGCGCCTCATGCGGCTGCTGCCGGCGGCGTTCCCGCCCGCGGGCGGCTCGTAGCCCCGCCGGCGCGCCGAGCACCCGCGTGCCGTAGCCTGCGCGCGTCACGCCCGGCACGACAGGGGGAACCGACACGTGGGTCTGCAGATCATCGGGGCCGGCCTGGGGCGCACCGGCACCACGTCGTTGAAGTTGGCGCTCGAGGACCTGCTCGGGGGGCGCTGCTACCACATGCTCGAGGTGCGGGAGCGGCCCGCCGACCCCGACGTGTGGGGAGACGCCTACGAAGGCCGCCTCCCCGACTGGGGGGCGTTCTTCGAGGGCTACGCGGCCACCGTGGACTGGCCCGCCGCCCCGTTCTGGAAGGAGATGAGCGAGGCCTTCCCCCAGGCGCCCATCGTGCTGTCGCTGCGCGACCCCGACGCCTGGTGGAAGAGCGTGTCGAGCACGATCTTCATCGCCCTCGAGACGTACTTCGCGCCCGACGCGCCCGCCGACGGCTGGACGCGCATGGGGGTGGGGATGATGACGCGCTTCACGCCGCGGTGGCGCGAGGAGGGGGCCGCCAAGGCGGCCTACCTCGCCTACAACGACCACGTGCGGGCGACGGCGCCCCCCGATCGCCTGGTGGAGTGGGGCCCCGAGGACGGCTGGGGGCCCATCTGCGCGGCGCTGGGCCGCGAGGTGCCCGAGCGCCCCTTCCCCCACGTCAACACGACCGCCCAGGCGCGCGCCGAGCTCGGCCTGGACGACGCGTGACGGCCTACCAGGTGTAGCGGTAGACCACCTGGGCGACGCACGAGGGCTTGTCGGAGCCCTCGGTCTCGACGGTGATGTCCAACACGACCTGGGCGCCGTCGTCACCGATGCGGTCCACCGACTCCAGAGCCGCCCCCAGCCGGGCCTTGGCCCCCACGGGCAGGGGGGCGGGGAAGCGCACCTTGTTGCAGCCGTAGTTCACGCCGAAGCGAAAGCCCTCCACGCGGATCACCTCGTGGAGGATCGAGGGGATGATCGACAAGGTGAGGTACCCGTGGGCGATGGTCTGCCCGAAGGGCCCCTTGGCCGCCCGCTCGGGATCGACGTGGATCCACTGGTGGTCCCCGGTGGCGTCCGCGAACAGGTTGACCTGTTCCTGGTCGACCACGTGCCAGTCGGACCAGCCGAGGTGCTTTCCGGACAGCGCTTGCAGCTCGTCGATGCTCGAAACCGTCGTCGTCATGGCCCGACACTAAGACGCCGACGGCCCCGGCGTCACACGGCCCCGGGTGCGGGGCGGGCCGGCGGCGCCCGCCCCGGGGTCACTTGAACCAGACGCGCTGGTACTCGCGGCTCTGGGGGTGGAGGAACAAGGCGGCCAGGGCCACCATGAAGCCCAGGTTGATGAGGAACCCCAACTGGAACGAGGACTCGGCGAGGAGCGCCAGCCACACCAAGGCGTTGAGGGCGGCGAGCACCACCCCGAGCCAGTAGCCCCAGCGCCGCTCGTTGGCCACGCCGTAGCCCGCCACGCCCAGCCCGAGCACGGCCAGCTCGGGGAACGAGCCGAAGAGGATGAACAGCAGGCTCAGGGCGGTGATGACGTAGCAGATCATGACCGCCGACTGCAGCGTCTGGGGCTGGGAGGGGTCGAACCAGCGTCGGGGCTCGGCCATCGAGCCATTCTGGCAGGTGCGGGTGGTCCGTTGACCGCATGCCGCTCGGTAGTGTCTCGGTCGTGAAGGCGGCTCGGGACTCCGGCCTCGGAGGTGGCTCCCCGAGGCTGTGGGGCCGCCGGCCGACGGCGCACCACCCCGGCCGGCGCCTGCCGGGAGAGGCCCCTGCCTGGGACCACCACCATCGCAGCATCCAGGGCGGGGGAGCGCGCGCCGCGGTGTTCGGCGTCACCGACGGGCTCGTCTCCAACGTGTGCCTGATCCTGGCGTTCGCCGGGGCGAACCCCGGCCCGGGCGTGGTGCGGCTGGCCGGCGTGGGCGGCCTGATCGCCGGGGCCTTCTCCATGGGCGGTGGCGAGTGGGTGTCGATGCGCGTCCAGCGCGAGCTGCTCGAGCGGGAGCTGGCCCTCGAGCAGCACGAGATCCGCCATCGTCCCGAGGGCGAGCGCCGTGAGCTCGTGCGCATCTACGAGAACCGCGGCGTGGAGCCGTCGGTGGCGCGCACGCTCGCCAGCGAGATGATGCGGACGCCGGAGCTCGCCCTCGAGACCCACGCCCGCGAGGAGCTCGGCATCAGCCCGGCCTCCCTCGGCAACCCGCTGCAAGCCGCGCTGTCGTCGTTCGGGACCTTCGCGCTGGGCGCGCTCCTGCCGCTCATCCCGTGGCTGGTGACGCGGGGCACGGCCGCGGTGGTGGCCTCCGTCGTCATCGGCGCGGTGGCCGCCCTGGCGGTGGGGGCGTCCGTGGCCCTGTTCACCCACCGGGGTTGGTGGTGGACGGCCGTGCGCCAGGTCCTCATGGTGGCGGGCATGGCCGCCATCGCCTACGGCGTCGGCACCGCCGTCGGCGTGGCCAACCCCGGCTGACCCGCGCCCCTGCGCCCCGCGTCAGCCGGCGCGCTCGATGTCGGCGGTGTAGGCGCGGTCGGTGTGGTCGACCTCGAAGCCGAGCGCCCGGTACAGGCCGACGGCAGCCGCGTTGTCGGCGTCGACGTAGAGCATGCCCACGGTGACGCCCAGCGACGACAGGTGGTCGAGCCCGGCCAGGACGAGCGCACGCCCCAGGCCGAGGCCCTGGAAGTCGGGGTCGACCGAGATCACGTAGATCTCGCCCAGGGGCGGGTCGCTGTCGCGGTGCACCTTGGTCCAGCACGACGCGGCCAGCCTCCCGTCGCGCTCGTGGAGGAGGAACCCCTCGGGGTCGAACCAGGGCTCGGCCTCGCGCTCGACGATGGTGTCGAGCGTCCACCCACCCTGCTCGGGGTGCGAGGCGAAGGCGCGGTTGTTCACCGCCAGCCACGCCGGCTCGTCCACGCCCGGCTCGAAGGGTCGGACCGCCACCGGGGCGCGGGCACCCTCCACGGGCAGGGCCCGGCGCATCTGGTAGAGGTCGCGCCCGCGCCGCAGGCCGCACGACGCGGCCATCTCGTCGGTGTGGGGGGTGGGCTTGGGCACCCACAGGTGCAGGTGCCCCCCGCCCTGGCGGCGGACCTCGCGCAGCGCGGCGCCCAGGAGGCTCGCGCCCACCTCGTCGTCGGGCTTGCGGTGGTCGGGCCGCACCACGACCTCGAGACCCCAGGTCTCGTGGCCCCGGCTGAGCTGCGCGTACCCCACCAGGGGCCCGCCTTCGCCCTCGCGGGCCACGAAGCCGGCGAACCCACGGCGCCCTCCGTGGACGAGGTCGAGCCACTTGTGCTCGCCGAGGGGGTTGTGGCCGTCGGCGCTCGACGCCTGCTGGAGCAGCCGTGACACCTCGGCCACGTCGGCCTCGCCCATGCGGCGCTTGACCTCGACGGGGTGCACGGGCGCAGGCTACCGGGCGCTTCGGCCGCCGGCGTGGCCCGCGACGCGCCCGTCGCTAGCCTGAGGCCGTGGCACGGCCCCGGACGCTGGCCGGCCGGGCGCGTGCGGTGGTGCGGCGGCTGGCGGCGGAGTACCCGGGCACCGCGGCCGAGCTGTGCGCGCTCCGTCACGAGGGCGCCTTCCAGCTCCTGGAGGCCACCATCCTGTCGGCCCAGTGCACCGACGAGCGGGTGAACATGGTCACCCCCGGGCTGTTCGCCGCCTACCCCACGCCCGAGGCCCTGGCCGCCGCGCGCCTCGAGGACGTCGAGGAGCGCATCCGCTCCACGGGCTTCTTCCGCTCCAAGGCCAAGAGCCTCACCGGCATGGCCCAGGGCGTGGTCGAGCGCTTCGGGGGGGAGGTGCCCTCGTCGATGGAGGACCTCACCAGCCTGCCCGGCGTGGGGCGCAAGACGGCCAACGTGGTGCGCAGCGTGGCCATGGGGCTCCCCGGCCTGCCCGTCGACACCCACGTGGGCCGGCTCACCCGCCGGCTGGGGCTCACCACCGAGACCGACCCCGTCAAGGTCGAGGCGGACATGGACGCCCTGGTCCCCCCCAAGGAACGCGGCGCGCTCAGCCTGCGCCTCATCCTGCACGGCCGGCGCGTGTGCCGGGCCCGGTCGCCGCGCTGCGAGGCCTGTGTCCTCGTCGACCTGTGCCCCTCGGCCACCGTCCCCGTGCGCACGGTGTTGGGCTGAAATTTTGCCCCCGTGAATGGAAGCGCCCGACGCGGCGTGGTGTTGTAAGAGGAGCGGAACCGGTTCCCGCCACCTGGTTCCGACCCGAGCGCGGCTGGGATCCGCCGTCCGGCCCGCTCATGCGACGGCGCCCTCCGGGGCGCCGTCGCCGCGTCCGGGGGTGGCCGGGGCGCCGGCGGCCTCAGGCCCGGCGCCCGGTGCCCGAGGTGATGCGCCCCAGGCGCCGGGCGGCCCCGATGAGCGACCGCTCCACGGCGTAGAGCTCGCCGGCGGTGTCGTCGTCGTCCTCGGCCACGGCGCGGTCGGCGATGGCGGACACCCGTCGGCGGAGCTCGTCGAGCGCGCTGGCCAACGACGACAGCTCGGCGATGGGCGCGGGCATGCCCCGATGATGGCGTATGGCGCCCCCGCCGTCGCCCGCGGCCCCCGACGGAGGGCAGGAGAGCCCTCTGACCAGGGCCTAGAGGCGCGCGACCCCCGAGTACGCTGGGGCCCCCATGGCGCTGCACCGCATCGACCTGCGCGGCGTGCCAGCCGGCGACATCCCCCGCTCCCTGCCGCGCCCGCCCCCCGCCTCGGCCTTCCCGAGCGCCGAGGTGGCGGCCGTCGTGGACGAGGTCAGGCGGCGCGGCGACGACGCCCTGCGCTCGCTCACGGCGCGCTTCGACGGCGTGACGGTGGACGCCCTGCGCGTCCCGGCCGAGGAGGTCGCCGCCGCGCCCGACGCCCTCGAGCGCCCCCTGCGCGAGGCGCTGGCCCTGGCCTACGAGCGCATCCTCGCCTACCACCGCCACGAGCCGGCGCCGGCCGGCGCCTTCGAGAACGACGGCGTGGTCGTGGAGCACCTCGTCCGGCCGGTGCGGCGCGCCGGGCTCTACGCCCCGGGGGGTCGGGCTCGCTACCCCTCGACCGTGCTCATGTGCGCGGTGCCCGCCCAGGTGGCCGGGGTGGCCGAGCTGGCGCTGTGCGTGCCCCCCGGGCCCGACGGCCGGGTGGCCCACGAGACCCTGGCGGCCGCGGCCATCGCCGGCATCGACGAGGTGTACCGGGTGGGCGGCGCCCAGGCCATCGCCGCCTTGGCCTTCGGCACCGAGTCGGTGCCCCCCGTCGACGTCATCGCCGGCCCCGGCAACCGCTACGTGGCCGAGGCCAAGCGGCAGGTGGCGGGGCACGTGGGCGTCCCCCAGGCCTTCGCCGGGCCGTCGGAGGTGGTGGTGGTGGCCGACGACGCCGCGCCGGCGCCGTGGGCGGCCATCGACCTGGTGGTGCAGGCCGAGCACGGGCCCGACGGCCTCGCCTGGCTGGTGACGTGGTCGGCGGAGCTGGCCGACGCCGTGGACGCCGAGGTCGACCGGCTGGTGGCGGCCTCGCCCCGGCGCGCCGATCTGGAGGCGACCCTGGGCTCGGGCGGGTACGCGGCCCTGGTCGACGGCCCCGAGGCCGCCCTGGCGGTGTCCAACGAGATCGCCCCCGAGCACCTCGAGCTCATGGTGGCGGGGGCCGAGGCCCTCCTGCCCCTGGTGCGCTGCGCGGGGGCGGTGTTCCTCGGTCCCTACGCGCCGGCCAGCGTCGGCGACTACCTGGCGGGTCCCAACCACGTGCTGCCCACGGCCCGCACGGCGCGCTTCGCCTCGGCGCTGCGCGTGGACGACTTCCGCACCCACATCCACGCCGTGTCCCTCGGGGCCGAGGCGCTCGGGCGCCTGGCCCCCCACGTGCAGGCCATCGCCGAGGCCGAGGGCCTGCCCGCGCACGCCCAGTCCGTGCGGGTGCGGGGCAGGGGGTGAGGACGCTGCCCGACACCGTCCCCACACGGCCCGATCTCGGCTCGCTGACCGGCTACCACTCCCCCCAGGTGGAGGTGGAGGTGCGCCTCAACACCAACGAGTCCCCCCTGGCGCCCCCGCCGGAGTGGCGCGCCGCGTTGGCGGCGGCCGTCGGCGAGATCGACTTCAACCGCTACCCCGACCGCGACGCCGTCGAGCTGCGCCGCGCGCTGGCGGGGCTGCACGGCACCGACATCGACCGCGTCTTCTGCGCCAACGGGTCCAACGAGGTGCTGCAGAGCCTGCTGCTCGCCTACGGCGGCGCGGGCCGCACCGTGGCGCTGTTCGAGCCCACCTACCAGCTGCACCGCCACATCGCGGCCACCACGGCCACCGCCGTGGCCAGCGGCTGGCGCCTCCCCGACCACCGGCTCGACCTCGACGTCGTCGACCGCGTGCTCGACGAGGCGCAGCCCGTCATCACCTTCTTGTGCTCCCCCAACAACCCCACGGGCCGGGCCGAGCCCCCCGAGGTGATCGCCCACGTGCTCGCGCGTGCCCCGGGGTTGGTGGTGATCGACGAGGCCTACGGGCAGTTCGCCCCTCACAGCGGCCTCGACCTCTGGCGCCACGGCCGCGGGCCCGAGCGCCTGGTGGTGGTGCGCACGTTCTCCAAGACGTGGTCGATGGCGGCCTGCCGCCTGGGCTACCTGCTGGGCGCGCCGGCGGTGGTGGCGGCGTGCGAGGCGGTGGCGCTCCCGTACCACCTCGACGCCCTCACCCAGGTGGCGGGGCGGCTCGCCCTCGAGCACGTGGACGCCATGGAGGCCCGCGTGGCCACCATCACCGAGGAGCGCGGCCGCCTGGCGGCCGCCCTGGCCGAGCTGGAGGTGGAGGCCTGGCCGTCGGACGCCAACTTCATCCTCTTCCGGCCCACCCGGCGCGCCGCCTCGGCGGTGTGGCAGGACCTCCTCGACCGCTCGGTCCTGGTGCGCGACTGCTCCACGTGGCCGGGGCTCGACGACTGCCTGCGGGTCACGGTGGGCACCGCGGCGGAGAACGACCGCTTCGTGGCCGCCCTGCGCGCCAGCCTGGCGGGCGCCGGGAGCCGCTGACCCCGCGCCGGGGCCCGACGGCCGGCGCGTAACCTGGACCGTTCACACCGGGCACGGCCGAGCCGTCGCCGCCCGGGACACCCACGAGGCGGGCCTGATGACGAGCACCGAGGACCAGGGCGAGGCGCCGCGGGGGACCGGGGCGCGCCGGGCCACCCGCCGGCGCGCCACCGCCGAGACCACCGTCGAGGTGGACCTGGCCCTCGACGGCACGGGGTCGGTGGCGGTGGACACGGGCCTGCCCTTCTTCGACCACATGCTGTCGCAGCTGGGACGCCACGGCGGCCTCGACCTGTCGGTGCAGGCCCGCGGGGACCTGCACGTCGACGCCCACCACACGGTGGAGGACGTGGGCATCGAGGTGGGCGAGGCGCTGCTCGCCGCCCTGGGCGACAAGGCCGGCATCCGCCGCTTCGCGTCGATCGCCCTGCCCCTCGACGAGGCCCTCGTGGAGGTGGCCCTGGACATCTCGGGCCGCCCGTACCTCGCCTACGGCGTCGACTTCCCGGCGGACACCGCCCCGCTCGGCTCCCCGCCCTTCGACCCGCAGCTCGCCGAGGAGTTCTGGCGGGCGGTGGTCACCGCCGCGGGGATCACCCTGCACGTGCGCCTCGTCACCGGGAAGAACACGCACCACGTGCTGGAGGCGTCGTTCAAGGGCGTGGCCCGCTGCCTGCGCGACGCCGTGCGGGTGGAGGGCGCCGGCGTGCCCTCGACCAAGGGCGTGCTGGGCCGCGGCGACGGAGCATGACGGTGGGCGGGGAGATCGCCGTCCTCGACTACGGCATCGGCAACCTGGCGTCGGCCCACAAGGCCCTGGTCCACCTGGGCGCCCGGGCGCGGCTCGTGTCGGACGCCGCCGCCGCCGCCGGGGCCGCCGGCGTGGTGCTCCCCGGCGTGGGCGCCTTCGGCCGCTGTGCGGCGGCGCTGCGCGCCAGCGGCCTCGAGGCGGTGGCGCGCAGCGCCCTCGACCGGGGCACGCCCTTCCTCGGCATCTGCATCGGCTTCCAGCTCCTCTACGCGTCGTCGGAGGAGTCGCCCGGGGCGCGGGGCCTGGGGGTCCTGCCCGGCACGGTGCGCGCCCTGCCGGCCGGGGTCAAGCGCCCCCAGATGCAGTGGAACCAGCTGGTGCAGCGCCCCGGCGTCACGAGCGGGCTCCTCGCCGGGGTGCCCGACCGGGCGTGGGTGTACTTCGTCCACTCCTTCGCGCCCGATCCCTCCGACGAGGTGGTGGCGACGTGCGACTACGGCGGGGAGGTCGTGGCCGCCGTGGAGCGCGGGCCGTTGTGGGGGACGCAGTTCCACCCCGAGAAGTCCGGGGAGCTCGGGCTCGGCATCCTGGCCAACTTCGTGGCCGCCTGCCGCGCCGGCGCGGGAGCGGGGTGAGGCGGCCCGGTGGAGCTGCTCCCCGCCATCGACCTGCGTGACGGTGGCGCCGTGCGACTGGTGCGGGGCGACTTCGGCCGCACCCGCCGCTACGGCGACCCCCTCGCCCTGGCGCGCCGCTACGTCGAGGGCGGCGCGGCGTGGATCCACGTGGTCGACCTCGACGCCGCCCGCACCGGGGAACCCGTCAACCGGGCCGTCGTCCTCGACATCGCCCGGCGCGTGGAGGCGCGCGTGCAGGTGGGCGGGGGGGTGCGGACCGAGGCCGACGCCGCTGCGCTCCTCGACGAGGGCGTGGCCCGCGTCGTGCTGGGGACGGCGGTGACCGAGACGCCCGAGGTGGTCGCCGCCCTGGCGGCGCGCTATCCCGGCCGCCTGGCCGTCGGCCTCGACCACCGCGGCGGGCGGGAGGAGCTGGCCGTGCGGGGCTGGGAGCGGCCGAGCGGCACCACCCTGGGCGAGGTGCTGTCCGCCCTGGCGCCGCTGGCCCTCGGGGCCGTGGTGGTCACGGCCATCGACCGCGACGGCACCCTCGAGGGGCCCGACACCGCCGGCGTGCGCCGCGTGCTGGAGCGCAGCGCCCACCCGGTGGTGGCCTCGGGCGGGGTGCGCTCGCCCGCCGACCTCGGGGCGCTGGCCGCGCTGGCGTGCGACGGGCGGCACCTGGCGGGCGCCATCGTGGGCACCGCCCTGGCCGAGGGCACGATGACGGTGCAGGAGGCGATCGCGGCATGCGCGCCGTCCGGGTGATCCCCTGTTTGGACGTGCACGCCGGACGCGTGGTGAAGGGCGTGCGCTTCGTCGACCTCGTCGACGCCGGCGACCCGGTGGCCCTGGCCGCCCGCTACGACGCCGAGGGGGCCGACGAGCTCGTCTTCCTCGACATCACGGCGTCGGCGGACGAGCGCGACACCATGGTCGACGTCGTGTCGCGCACGGCCGCGCAGGTGTTCATCCCCTTCACGGTGGGGGGCGGCGTGCGCACCCCCGAGGACGCCCGGCGCCTGTTGCGGGCGGGCGCCGACAAGGTGGCGATCAACACCTCGGCCGTGCTCGCCCCCGACCTGGTGGCCACGCTGGCCGACGAGTTCGGCTCGCAGTGCGTGGTGGTGGCCGTGGACGCCCGCCGCCGGGCCGGGGGCGGCGGGTGGGACGTCTACACCCACGGGGGGCGGCGCCCGAGCCCCTGGGAGGCCGTGGCGTGGGCACGCCGCTGCGAGGAGCTCGGGGCGGGGGAGATCCTGCTGACCTCGATGGACCGCGACGGCACGCGTGACGGCTTCGACCTCGAGCTCACCCGGTGCGTGGCCGACGCCGTGGGCGTCCCCGTGGTGGCCTCGGGAGGCGTGGGCACGCTGCGCCACCTGGTGGAGGGCGCCACCGTGGGCGGGGCCGACGCCGTGCTGGCGGCGTCGATCTTCCACCGCCAGGAGCACACCATCGCGCAGGCCAAGGCCTACATGGCCGCACACGGCGTGGTCGTGCGGCCCTCGACTACGGTGCGGCCGTGATCCCCGCCAAGGCGCCGCGCCCCTCGTCGGCGGCGCGCCGCGCCGAGGCCGGCCCCAAGCAGCCCATCACCATGCTCGCCGACCGGGTGCTCGCCCAGCAGACGGTGACCGAGGGCGAGCGGCGGTCGCGCGCCGGCATCCTCATCCCCGCCACCGCCCAGGTGTCGCGTCGGCTGGTGTGGGCCGAGGTGATCGCCGTGGGCCCCCACGTGCGCTCCATCAAGGTGGGGGACAAGGTGCTGTTCAACCCCGAGGACCGCTTCGAGGTCGAGGTGCAGGGCGACGAGTACGTGATCCTGCGCGAGCGCGACGTCCACGCCGTGGCGTCGGAGCGCATCGACAGCGGCACGGGCCTCTACCTCTAGCGCCCAGGCCCCGCGCCGCCGGTCCGCCGCGCCGGCCGCCCCCGCACCCTCAGTCGGGGCTGGGCGGGGCGAACTGCGGGTGCCACAGCGACGCCAGCGGCGACGGCTGGGCCGGGGACGCGCCCACCCCGTCGAGCGGGGGCGGTGCGTGCCCCGGTACGGGGGCGGGCGCCCGCCCTCCGTTGGGCTGGGGCGGGGGTGCCGGTGCCCACCGCTGCGGCGCCGGGGCGGGCTCGTACCCGGGCACGGGGGCGTGGCCGTTGGCGGCCGTGGCCGCCGCCACGGCCTGCTCCTCGGCGGTGAAGTAGGGCTGGGGGGGTGCCTTGAGCAGGCCCCGCGACACCCAGTTGCGCTCGTCGGCCCACACCAAGATGGGGGGCAGCACCACCAGGGCGCTCACCAGGGCCACCGACACGTTGATGGCCACGATCACCCCGAACTCGCTCAGCAACGGCATGGACGACAGTCCCAGGGTGGCCACGCCGGCCACCGCCGTCATGCCCGACACCATGAAGGCGCGGCCCGTGCGCCGGGCGGTGGCGTCCATGGCCTCGCGGGGGGCGAGCCCACGCTGTCGCTCCTCGACGAACCGCAACAGGATCAGCGACGTGAACTCGGTGCACACCGCCACGACGAGCGGTCCCGCCACCGCCGTCACCGGGCTCAGCTTGAGATGGAAGACCACGCCGATGAGCGACACCGCCCCCACCGCCACGAGCACCGGGACGAGCGACAGCAGCGCCCTGATCAGGCTGCGCAGCCGGAGCGTGAGGAAGGCCCCGACGAAGAGCAGCGCCAGGTACGTCAGCTGCACGCGCGACTTCTCGAGGTTCTCGATGAGCCCCACGCCCACCACGGCGATGCCCCCCGGGGCGACGCTGATGCCGGCGGGCGGGTTGATGCCGCCCTGGAGGTCCCGCACCACGGGGCTGAGGTCCGTGAGGGTGTCGGTGCGGCCCCGGAAGATGGTGTTGAGCGCCTCGCCGTTGTTGGCCACGGTCGTCTTCTTGATCCCCTCGGGGGCGAGGTCGTAGACGGCCTTGATCTCGGAGCCGGTGGGCGGGACATCGACCATGCCGGGCTCGTTGGTGACGAACTGGTCGATGGTGTTGACCAGGCCCGCCGCCGGGAAGAGGAAGTGCGGGTACTTGGACTCGAGCTGCCGGGAGAACTTGGCGACGTAGGTGACGGTGGCGTCGCTCCAGGGGTGCGCCGTGGAGATGCGCATGGCGAGCTCGTTGTCCGAGCCGGTGGCCGCCTTCAACTGGTCGATGTCCTTGATCGACTGCGCCTGGGGGTTCACCCACTGGATGGGGTCGGTCTGCAGCTGGAGCCGCCCCTCGAGGGCCACGCCCGACAGCAGGACCACGATGCTCACGAGCGCCAGCACCGGGGCGAACCGCTTGGGCACGCTGCCCAGGAGGACGACGATGCGGCTCAGTCGTCCCTGGCTGAAGTCCTTGCCCCGCGTGGGCGACTTGTACTCACGGATGCCGAGCACCGCCAGGGTGGCGATGATGCTGCACACGCACACGGCGATGATGCCGATGACGAGCAGCGACCCGAACTCGCGGATGGCGGGCGTCTTGGCGAACCACAGGGCCATGAAGGCGAAGACGGCGTCGAACGTCACCACGAGCAGCGCCGGCCCCAGTCCCCGCGCGGCGGCCTGGATGGGGTGGCTGGCGCGGTCCAGGACGACCTCCTCCTCGATGCGGGAGTGCATCTGGATCGCGTAGTCCATGCCCACGCCCAACAGCACCGGGAGCGCGGCGATGGTGGCCAGGGTGAGGGGCACGTGGAAGTAGCCGACCAGGCCGAACCCCCACACCAGGCCCAGGGCCACGATGGCGAAGGCCAGCAGCCGCCACCGGACGGTGAACGACAGCAGCAGGATCGTGACCATGATGGCGCCGGCCAGCAGCGCCAGGATCGTGATCCCGTGCTTGAGGTAGTCGTTGATCGTCTTCAGGAGCGCCGGTACGCCGGTGGTGATCGTCGTGACGTTCTCGAAATGGGCCGAGTTGATGATGTTGGAGACGGAGGTGGCCGCCGTGGTCTCCTGGTTGATGTTCAGGTCGCCCTTGAGGTAGACGGCCAGCAGCGCGTGCTGGTCGTTGGGGACGAAGGTCTGCAGCGACTCGCGGACCTGGCCGTTGGGCTCGTGGATGACGAAGTCCAACCACTTGGGGTTGGACAGCACCTGTTGGGCGGGGGGGATCTTCGTGAGGTCGGTGCCCTCGGTGGTGAGGTACTTGACCCGCTTGGTCCGGTCGGCAGCGGACGGGTCGTGCTGGACGGCGTACTCGAGGTCGTGGGCGGCGATGCTGTCGAGCGGGCTGCCCGTGGAGCTGGCCAGCAGGATCTGCCCGAGCTTCAGCGCGTCCAGGGGCGTGACGGCGCTGAAGACCCACGGGTCGTGTGCCAGGCGGGTGGCGATCGTGCTGAATTGCTTCTGGTTCGAGGTGGTGAGCAGGTCGTCGACCGTCGTCCCCGGCTTCATGGTGAACAGCACGGCGATGGGGTCGCCCCCGAAGACCTTCTCGTAATTGACGTTGTTGATCCACGCCGGGTCGTTGTTGTTGAGGTAGTCCGA
>DATJBC010000163.1:0-2345 GCA_035515515.1 Acidimicrobiales bacterium | reverse complement strand
TGAGGGGCGAAGACCAGCCCGAGCGGCTCTTCTCGGGCTTTCAACGCCCCCGCTGAGAGCTCCACGACGCGGAGCGGGTTCCCTCCGGCCACGGTCGGGGCCGACCCGCGTCCGTGAGGTCCCGGTACCCTGACCGGGTGGTAGGGCCGACGAGCAACCGCACCGCAGACTGCGCACGGCCCGGACTCTCACGGTCGCTCGTCGCGCTCATCGCGGTCGCCACGGGCGCGGTGGTAGCGAACCTCTACTACGCCCAGCCCGTGCTGCACGAGGTGGCGCACGATTTTCACAGCGGCCCGGGCGCCACCTCGTCGATCATCACCGCCACCCAGCTCGGGTACGCAGCAGGTCTGTTGCTCGTCGTCCCGCTCGGCGATCTCCACCCCCGCCGGGCCCTGGTGGCCCGGCTCTTCTGCGTCGCCGCCGTCGCCCTGATGGCCTGTGCGCTCGCTCCCAGCCTCTGGTTCTTCGCCATCGCCTCGGTCGCCGTGGGCGGCGCCTCGGTGGCCGGACAGGTCATGATCCCCTTCGCGGCCGACCTGGCGCCCGCGGAGCGCCGGGGGCGGGTGGTGGCCCGCATCATGACGGGCCTGCTGCTGGGCATCCTGCTCGCCCGCACGGTGTCGGGACTGGTGGCCGAGGCGGCCGGGTGGCAGGCCATCTACTGGCTGTCGGCCGCGCTGATGGTGTGCTTCGCCGTCATCTTGTGGCGGGCGCTCCCGGCCGAGCACCCGCGTCCCCACCGGACGTACGCCACGCTGGTCGGCTCGTCCCTCCGCCTGCTCCTCGAGGAGCCGGTTCTCCGCCGCCGGGCCTGGCACGGAGCTTGCGCGTTCGCCGCCTTCAGCGTGCTGTGGACCACGCTCGCCTTCCTGCTCTCCGGGAGTCCCTACCGCTACCCCAATGCCGTGATCGGGCTCTTCGGGCTCGTCGGCGCCGGGGGCGTCCTGGCCGCCAACCTGGCGGGCAAGCTGGCCGACTCCGCCCGGGTGAGGGCGACGACGGTCGGCGCCGGGGTGCTGCTGGCCGGCTCCTTCGCCCTGTTGTGGGTCGGGCGAACCTCCCTGGGGGCCCTTGTCGCGGGCATCGTCGTGCTCGACATCGGCACGCAGGGCATGCAGATCACGAACCAAGCGGTGATCTATGCGCTGCGTCCGGACGCCCGGAGCCGGATCAACAGCGCCTACATGGTCTGCTACTTCCTCGGCGGTGCCGCCGGGTCCCTGGCGGCCGGTGCGCTCTACGCCGCACACGGCTGGGCCGGCGTCTGCCTCCTCGGCACCGGCTTTGGCGTCCTGACCCTCGGCCTGTCGGCCACCGACGGCCTGCGCGCCCGGGCCGCGAACGCCACCGGCAAGCCGGCGCGGTCGGCTCAGGAGCGGCTCGAGACGTCGGACCCCCTCGGGGATCCGGCCTGAGTCCCTCGGTGCCGGCTCACCCTGCTCTCATCGCTCGGGGTCAGGCCTTGCGCTCTCCATGATCTTCAGCTGGTTGCCGTCTTGGTCACGGAAGGCGAACATGGCCGGGACGCCAGGCCAGCGCAACAGTTCGTCGACATCGACGCCGCTCGAGACCAGGATTGCATGGTCGCCGTCCGCATCCGCTGTCGCCAGCGTGATCCCCGTGTCCACGCCCAGCGGGACCGCATCGCCCGCGGCCACCAACGCGATGGGAACCCTGCCCCCGGGGGCAGCGACCTGCACCCATCGTGCGCCCTCTCCGAGCGGGACGTCGAGGCGAACCTCGAACCCCAACGTGTCGACGTAGAAGCGAACGGCTCGAGCCTGGTCTCCGACCGGGACGGCGACCCCTCCCACGTCCACGATCCTCGTCCGCACGGCACTCATCTGTTGGCTCCTTCGTGTCGTCGTCGTTGGCCTTGCGGCGACGCCGTCAGGCGTAGAGGAGCGACCCGGGGGTGGTGAGCAGCTCGCCGGTCTCGAGCCAGGTCTTGAGGCCCGAGAGCACCATGGGCCAACCGCCGAAGAGCTGGGCGTTGGCGCCCTCTCGCAACTGGTCGTGGGTCAGCGTGAGGTGACACGAGTCGCCCACCGGCTCGATCTCCCACGTGACCCGCGAAAACCCCTCGGCCCGCACCTCGTCGTCCCACAACGCGGCCATGGTGTGCACCAGCCGGCGGGGCGGGTCGATCTCGAGCACCTCGCCCTCCCCCAGGTGCACGCCGTGCTTGGCCACGTCGACGCTGATGGGCGAGCCAACCTTCCAGTCCGAGTTCACCGCAGCACCGAAGTTGTACTTGGCCCGGATCTCGGGGTCGACGATCGCCTCCCACAGTCGCTCGGGGGTCGTCTTGATGAAGATCTCGTACACCTTTTCCATCTGCC
>DATJBC010000162.1:0-2877 GCA_035515515.1 Acidimicrobiales bacterium | reverse complement strand
CGACAATCCCATCCCCGTGACCGGCCTCTACCTGTGCGGCGCCGGCTGCCACGGAGGTCCCGGGGTGACCTTCATTCCCGGCTACAACTGTGGCTACGCCGTCCTCGAAGAGGCCGACGCCACTCGGTTGTAGCGCAGCTGGCGCTCCATGAACGCCAGGAACATCGCCACCGAGAAGGCGAGGCTGGTGAAGAGGCTCATGACGAAGAAGATCCACGCCAGCTTCAGCCCGCGCCGTCGCCCCTCGCTGATGGTCCACAGCGGCATGAGGACGACGTTCACGATGATGTAGTCCTGGGCGGCCGAGTCGGCGGCCCAATTGGAGAACAGCATCTTGGTGTAGTTCACGTACGAGGCTCGGTGGCCGTACAGATTGGTGTAGCGGACGTCGAAGTACCAGCCGAGCCCGAGCGAGCACAGCCCGACCACGTAGTAGATCCCCTCGAGCAGGCTGACCCTGCCCGCGGCCCCGTCCCGGGCGAAGAGGCGCCGGTTGGTGGCGAACGCGGCGGCCGTGGTCGCGACGCCGAGAATGGCCGAGATCACCAGGGTCGTGTACACACCGTCCTCCTCACATCGTCCGGCGGTAGGTGCGCGTCCACCCTAAGGGCGGCCGCGCCGGTGGGGCGGGACCGTCGGCAAGGCTGGACGACCCCACGGTCCTCCCTCGATGGAGCGCGGCCGCGGTTGCCACGGGGCCCGCGGCGGCGCACACTGCCACAAGGTGCGGCGCCTCCCCGGGGTGACGCTCCCCGAAAGGAGCATCCATGCGGCCCAGCCGTTCGCCGGGTATGCCGAGGCGCTGGTTGTGCGGGTCGGCGGCGATCGCCGGGACCGTTCTCCTTGCCGCCGCTCCGGCCGCGGCGTCGGGCGGCCACCACTCCTCGAAGCCCAGCTGCCTCTCCGCTTCCAAGCTGAGCGCGGACGTCGCCGCCTCGTGGTCCGGACCGAAGTCCTCGCCCGGCCTGTCTCCGGGTCAGAGACTCTGCACCTATACGCAGGCGTCGAGCGGTGCCACGTTCCTCATCACCCACGAGGCGCTGGACGGGGCCGCCATGAAGACGCTGGGAGTGGACACATACCCCGGCACCCACTTTGCCGCCGTGTCGGTCGGCGGGGACAAGGCGCTCAAGGGGGGTCACCCGGGAACGGACATCCTCCTCGTGCAGGTCGGTTCCCAGGTCTACGAATTCCTCGACAACACGAGGATGGCGACGACCCGGCAGCTCGAGATGTTGGCCAAGCAGGTGGTCCCCTGACGGGTCGGATGCCGGAGGGCGTTCAGGCCGTGCCCGCGGGCAGCGCCGCCAGCACCTGCGCCCAGCTGTAGGTGAAGGACCGGAGCGGTGCGTTCGCCACGGCCAGGGTGACCGCCATGGAGGTCCCACCCCCGTCCCCGTCGTGGGTGTCGCCCCTCGGGTCCAGCGCGGCACCCATCGCCAGGTTCGGCCCCGATCCCAAGTCGTCGAGAATGCCCTTGCGGTGGCCCCAACAGCCCGTCGCGCCGCGATGCCGGCAGTCCAGGTTGCCGCTGTCGAACCCGTCGTCGTACATCCACCCATAGACCGCGTCGAGGCCGTTGGCGGACCCGCCGGCCCACTCCGCGTCGTCGAGCGCGTACGCCTGCCCGGGGTCGGGCGGGTCGTTGGCGTCGTCCGCTCCCACCTGCGCGTTGCGGTCGAGGGCGGTCGTGAGCCCGCCGAGGGGGGGCAATCCCCGGTCCACCCTCTCGAGGTTGACCGCCACGAAGAGCTGATCGGGCACGCTCAGGCGGGCGAAGCCGGACGGGAGCACCATCGGCCGGACCCCCTCCAGCGCGTGCGCGTGGTTGACGGCGGCCAGCACCGCGGCGATGCAGGCCGGGGAGTCGTCGAGCCCACCGGGTGAGCACACGCGGGTGTAGTCGGGTACGGGCGCCACGTTGTGGCTGGGGTCGCGGATGCCCGTCGCCGACTCCGACGAGGGCACGGAGCGGAGTGGCCGCAGGGTCCCGGCCGACGTGGCGGCCAGTGCCTCGTGCCAGGTGTAGGCGTAGGGGCGATGCGTGTTGCCGCCGCCCTCAGTGCCCGAGCCGTCGACCGTCAAGATGGCCGCCAGGGAGGATCCACCCTGGTCTCCCGAGGACGTGTCTCCGGTCGGGTCGAAGCCGGCTCCCATCACGAGGTCGTGTGACCCGAACCGGTCGAGGACGATGTGACGGTCGACCCAGCATCCCGACGGCTGGCTGTCCGAGCATCCCGGGACACCGCTGTCCGGGCCGTCGTCGTACATCCACTGGTAGTCCGCGTCGAGCCCGTTGTCGACGGCACCGATCCATTCCGTGGCGGCAGCGGCATAGGGGCGGCCGGGCCGACGCGGCAATTGCGCCGTCTCGGCACCCCGCTGTGCCGTGGCGTCGAGGGTGGTCGCGAGGCCGGTGAACGGGACGAGGCCGCGATCGACACGCTCGCGGTCGATGGCGACGAAGAGCTGTTCGGGAACGGTCAGGCGCGGGAAGTCCGACGGCAGCACCATGGGTCCGAGGCCCTCGCCCGCCCGTGCGGCGTCGATTGCCTCCAGCGTGACGCGCAGGCAGGTGTTCGAGGTGTCGGCACCGACGGGGGCGCACACGTTGGCGTACTCCGGGGCCGGTACCACCGATTGAGGGGGATCGGCGAGGGCTCCGCCGGTCTGCCCCCCGCCGGAGCAGCCCGCCAGGCCGAGACCCAGGGCCACGCCCACGCTCACGGTCATCGAGCACCGCCGCCCCGCGGCGTGCGACTGGTGACCGTGGCCCCGCATCAAATGGACCAACGTAGCCATGTGGGCGCTCGCGGCGCGATCGCTTCGGGGATCGAAGGCGCCGGCCGGACAGCCGTGCCGTCACGCAACGCTCAG
>DATJBC010000161.1:0-4081 GCA_035515515.1 Acidimicrobiales bacterium | reverse complement strand
CCGGCTGCGGCCCCGCGTGGGCCGGGGGCTGGTGGGACGCACCCGGGCGCGCACCCGGGCCTCCCCTCGCATGCGCCCGAAGAGCCCGGCCTTGGGCTCGCTCACGATCACGAACTCGGCGTCCGTCTCGTCCACCCCGAGCTGGTCCAGGGCGGCGTCCTTGGCCTCGTCGATGGTCCGTCCGGTCGTCTCGACCCATTCCATGTGCCTCAGCGTGCCTTTCGCGGTCGTTTCTTGGCCGAGCGCGGGTGCCCCGGAGGCGGCACCTTGGCGGCTCCGTTGGCCGATCCGTTCGTGCTGGCCTTGGGCGACGTGCGCGCGCCGTTGGCGCCGCTGCCCCCGCCGGCCGGGCGCTTGGCGCTCCCCGCCGGCCCCGGCGGGCGCGCCTTGCCCGGGGGCGCCTTCCCCCCGGCGCGGCCCGTCCCGTCCGCCGCCGGGCGCTCCTCCTGCGCCTTCTGGGCCCCGGGCCTGTCCGCCGGGGGGCGGGCGGGGGCCGGGCCCGGGGTCGGCCCGGCCTGCAGCCCTGCTTGACGGGCCCGCTGCTGGTCGATGGCCCGCTGCTGGGCGTCCGCCAGGCGTTCCATGAACGTCTTGCGCCGGCCTCCCGACCCGCCCTTGGGAAGGACCTCCTCCCGCTTGGCGGGCGCCTTGTCGAGGACGCCCGAGCGGAAGATGGCCTCCTGGATGCCGATGCGGCAGATGCTCGAGATCACGAAGTAGATGTTGACCCCCGCGGCGATCCGGAGGTAAATGATGGCGAAAACAAGGGGCATATAGCGCTGCATCATCTGCATCTGTGGGTTGGCCTGTGCCATGGCCGGGTTCCGGCTGTTGAGCTGGCGCATCTGCAGGTATTGCAGGGCGATGGCGACCAGCACGATGGCCGCATAGGGGATGGCCCCCACCCAGGACGCATGGTGGGAGAACAGCGTCTGCGCCAGGTCCAGCCCGAAGGCCTTCATGTGGCCCGGCGTGGCCTTGAGGTCGTGGACGAGCCGGGTGTGGCTCGATATGTAGTTCGGGCTGGCCACGATATGGCCATTTTTCTTGACCGTATTTGTGAGCCCCCGGATGACCCCGTAGAGGACGATGAACACCGGGAGCTGGAGCAACATCGGCACGCACCCGCCGGCGGGGTTGATGTTGTGCTCCTTGTAGAGCTTCATCATCTCTTCGTTGAGCGTGACGCGGTCGCCCTTGTACTTCTGCTGGATCTTCTTGAGCTCGGGCGCCAGGCGCTGCATGGCGATCGTCGACTTGGTGCTCTTGACGGTGAAGGGCGCGGTGACGACCATCACCGCCACCGTGAGCAGGGCGATGGCCACGGCGTAGTTGGGGATGACGGCGTAGAAGAACGCCAGCGTCCAGGCCAGGGCCTCGTACAGGGGCCGGAAGATCTGTCCCAGCGTGCTCGCCAGCACGACCACGCCCGTCACCGCCGCCCCCCGGTCACGCGGGCGGGCCTCATCCGGGCACGGGGTCCACGCCCCGGCCGCCCCACGGGTGGCAGCGGGCCACCCGGCGCAGCGCCAGCCAGGTCCCCCGCCCCGCCCCGTGGCGCTCGAGCGCCTCCAGGGCGTAGTTCGAGCAGGTGGGCCAGTAGCGGCACGGGGAGGGGCGGCCACCGCGAACGACCTGGTAGAAGCGGATAATTGCCCCCAGGGCGGCGGCCGTCAGTGACCGTCGGGACCGGCGGCGGGCAGGCCCGGCCGCGGTGGTCGTCGGAGCCGTCACCGCCGTCGGTCCCCGGAAGCCGCTGTCATCGCTCGTGTCACCTGCGCCTTCAAATCGTCATAGGAGAGGCCCGTGGCCTCGGGGGCCACCCGCACCAGGTACGCGCCGGGCGCCAGGTCGGCGATCTCGCCGGCGGCCGCCCGCAGTCGGCGCCGCAGCCGGTTCCGCACCACGGCGCCCCCCAGCTGCTTGCCCACGGCGTAGGCGACCCTCGGGGGCCCGGGGCCCGGGACGCCGCAGTACGTGACGGTGACGGCACCGTCCCGGCTACGGGACCCCGACCGGCGCAACGCCTCGAAGGTCGCCCTGTCGCGGATGCGCCAGATCATCGCTGGCCCGGCCGCTCACGCGGACAGGCGGTTGCGACCCCTGCGACGGCGCGCGCGGATGATGGCCCGGCCCGCACGCGTCGACATGCGGTGGCGGAACCCGTGGTTCTTGGCCCGTTTCCTGGTGTTGGGCTGGTAGGTCCTCTTCAATCCCTCTCGTTCCTGTTGCTCGGGGCCGCTGCCGCGTCGGCCGGCCAACACACCGGTGTGGGCCCGGTCGGCCCCGAGTGGCTGGTCGTCCATGCTAGGCGCGTCCCCCCATGCCCACCAGGCAGGCTCGACGTTCCCGACACGGCGGCGGCGAGGTTTCCCGGGGCCGTCGGCGGGGCCGTCCGCCCTGGTCACAGGGCCTGGCGCCCGCCACCACCAGGAGCGGCGCGCCACTAGCAGGCCGCGAGCGGCCGGTGTACCGTTCCTCGCTACCGATGCGTCACCTCCCGGGCCCGCTCCGACAGCGGCGCAACGGGAACAGCGAGGGTCCTCCTTCCCCGGGGCCACCAGAAAGCCAGCCGGTTCCAGGAACCCGGCGGACAACTTCCCGGAACAATCCACAGATGTGGATCTGCTTGTGGACAGAAGCGGCGGCAGGACGGCGGAGGCCCTGGTGAACGACACGAACGACTTGTGGAAGCGCTGCGGCGACGTCCTCCGGGACCGGATGTCCGACGCCACGTGGAGAACCTGGTTCCAGGGCCTTGTGCCCCAGGACTTCGACGGCGACCTCCTCGTCCTGAGCGCCCCGAACACCGTGGTCCGCGAACGCGTCGAGAGCCGCTACCTCGAGCTCATCGCGGCGGCGGCCACCGAGGCCACGGCCCGTGAGGTGAAGGTCCGGGTCGAGGTGGTCCCCGCCCCCGGCGGCGACTCCGTCCCGCTCACCTCCTTGCTGCACGACGTCCCCGACGACCTCGACGAGCGGGCCAGGACCGGCGCCCCGCCCGTGGTGGCCCCCCCCGCCCGGCGCCACGAGGAGCAGGACTCGGGCCTCCTCGACCGGCGCTACACCTTCGACGCCTTCGTCATCGGGTCGTCGAACCGCTTCGCCCACGCGGCCGCCCTGGCCGTGGCCGAGATGCCCGCCCGCTCCTACAACCCGCTGTTCGTCCACGGTGACGCCGGGCTGGGCAAGACCCACCTGCTGCACGCCATCGGGAACTACGTGCGGGAGAACTTCGCGGGGCGCCGGGTCCGCTACGTCTCCACCGAGACGTTCATGAACGAGTTCGTGGACGCCATCCGCAGCAACACGACCATCGCCTTCAAACGCCGCTACCGCGAGTGTGACGTCCTGCTCATCGACGACGTCCAGTTCATGGAGGGCAAGGAGTCCCTGCAGGAGGAGTTCTTCCACACCTTCAACCACCTCTACGCGGCGGGGCGCCAGGTCGTGTTGACCTCGGACCGGGCACCCAAGTCCATCGCCACCCTGGAGGACCGCCTCCGCAGCCGCTTCCTGTCCGGGCTCATCGCCGACGTCCAGCCCCCCGAGCTCGAGACCCGGCTGGCGATCTTGCAGAAGAAGCTCGAGCGTGAGCCCGCCTCGGTCCCCCACGAGGTCCTCGACTTCATCGCCACCAACGTCACCGACAACATCCGGGAGCTCGAGGGGGCGCTCATCCGGGTCACCGCCTACGGCAGCCTCAACCACCAGCCCCTGACCCGGGAGCTGGCCGAGCACGTGCTGTCGGACCTGGTCAAGGCGGGCCAGCCCCGCCCCATCACCCCCGCCCAGATCCTCGACGCCACCGCCGCCACCTTCGGCTTCTCCATCGAGGACCTCTGCGGCCCCAGCCGTCGCCGCCCCCTGGTGATCGCCCGCCAGATCGGCATGTACCTGTTCCGGGAGCTCACGGACTACTCCTTCCCGGCCATCGCCCGCGAATTCGGAGGTCGCGACCACACCACGGTCATGCACGCCGTGCTCAAGATCTCCTCGCTCATGGGTGAGCGGCGCCAGATCTTCGACCAGGTGAACGAGCTCATCGTCCGGATCAAGAGCGGTGCATGACCCTGTGGGG
>DATJBC010000160.1:0-17105 GCA_035515515.1 Acidimicrobiales bacterium | reverse complement strand
GGACGCGAGGCGGCCGCCATCGTGGAGCGCGCCCTCGACCTCGGCATCACGCTGTTCGACACCGCCGAGCTCTACGGGTTCGGGCGCTCCGAGCGCATCCTGGGTGAGGCCCTCGGCGGCCGCCGCGACGAGGCCTTCGTGGCCACCAAGCTCTTCCCGCTGCTGCCCGTGGGGCCGGTGGTTGGCCAGCGGGCGCGGGCCAGCGCGCGGCGCCTCGGCACCGACCACCTCGATCTGTACCAGATCCACCAGTACAACCCGCTCGTGCCCCTCACGGCGACGATGCCCGCCTTCGCACCGTTGCTCGACGAGGGCGTGATCGGTCACGCCGGCGTGTCGAACTTCTCCCGCGCGCAGTGGCAGGCGGCCGAGAAGGCCCTCGGACGGCCGGTGCTGTCCAACCAGGTCCGCTACAACCTGGTCGACCGCCGTCCCGAGCGCGAGTTGCTGGGGTGGGCGCAGGCCAACGACCGTCTGGTCATCGCCTACAGCCCCCTCGCCCAGGGCCTGCTGTCGGGGCGCTACGACGCCGAGCACCGCCCGCGCGGGATGGTGCGCTCCGCGTCACCCGCCTTCCATCCCGAGAACCTCCGTGCCGTAGCGCCGCTGGTCGGGGTGTTGCGCGGCATCGCCGCCGCCCACGACGCGACGCCCAGCCAGGTCGCGCTGGCCTGGCTCATCCGGCGGCCCAACGTGGTCGTCATCCCGGGGGCGAGCTCGGTGGCCCAGGTCGAGGTCAACGCCCACGCCGCCGACCTCGAGCTGAGCGACGCGGAGGACGAGGCCCTGTGCGCCGCCTCCGACGCCTACCGCCCCGTGCGCGCCGCCTCGGTGCTCCCCGACCTGGTGCGCCACGGCCTGGCCAGCGCCGTGAACCGCCTGGCGGCCGTGGGGCGCGAGGCGCTCGGCGGGGAGGCCGGCGACCAGCCCGGCGGCGGACGCGGCTCGGGGCCTGCCGCGTAGCGGGCGTCCGGCCGTGGATGAACCCGCGACGCACTGGACCGTCGACGACGCCCGCGCCTACCTGCCCCGGCTGCGCGTGCTCCTCGGGGTGATCCGGCGGGCGGCGCACCTCGCCGTGAGCGCCCGCGGCAACGGGCACGCCACCATGCCGGGGAGCCCGCGCACCCGGGCGGCGGCCGACGACACCGACGAAGGCGACGAGACGCCCGTGGCCTTCGACGTCCAGCAGGCGATCGAGGAACTCGATGAGCGGGGGATCGTGTTGCGTGACGCCGAGCGGGGCCTCATCGACTTCCCGGCCCTGCATCCCGGCGGCCGCGAGGTCCTCTTGTGCTGGCAGCTGGGGGAGGACGACCTGGCGTGGTGGCACCTGCCCGAGGACGGCTTCGCCGGCCGCCGTCCGCTTCCGCTGCCACCCGAGCTCTGATCCGGCGCTGCGCTCGCCGGCGCCCGCCGGCGCGCGGCGAAGTCCCTGCTGGGGACGCGTCCCAGGGGGGTTCGGGGCACCACCGGCGCCTTGCGACCTCAACCCAGCTCCGGGAGAGACGCCGTTAGGCTGGGCGATGGCCCTCTGACGTGGTGGACAAGCGAGTGGAGGTGGTCACGACGGCCGGCGCCAGCGAGTTCGATGTCGTCGTGATCGGTGGTGGCCCCGGCGGGTACGCCACCGCCCTGTACGGCGCCTCCGCCGGCCTGGCCGTGGCGGTGGTGGAACAGGGGCGGGTCGGCGGCACCTGCCTCCACAGGGGGTGCGTGCCGGCCAAGGAGTTCCTGGAGACGGCGGCCGTCATGCGCACGGTGGCGGGAGCCAAGGAGTTCGGCGTCCAGGCGGGCCAGCCGGCGGTGGACTTCGCGGTCAGCCAGGGGCGCAAGCAGAAGGTCGTCGAGCACCTCTGGAAGGGCCTCGCCGGGCTGATGAAGGGCCGGGGCATCGTCACCTACGAGGGCACCGGCACCCTGCTGCCGGGACGGCGGGTGCGGGTCCAGGGGGCGTCGGGGACCGAGGAGATCGCCGGGCGGCACGTGGTGCTGGCCACGGGATCGACCCCCAGGACCATCCCGGGGTTCGACGTCGACGGGCGCCTCGTGCTCACCTCCGACGAGGTGCTCGCCCTGGAGTCGCTGCCGTCGTCGGTGGCGGTCATCGGCGGCGGGGCCATCGGCTGCGAGTTCGCCTCGATGTTCTCCGACCTCGGCAGCCAGGTCACGGTGCTCGAGGCCCTGCCCTCGCTGTTGCCCGGGTGCGACGCCGACGTGGTGGCCGTGGTGGCCCGGTCGTTCCGCAAGCGGGGGATCAACGTGCACACCGGGGTGCCGGTGACGGGCCACAGCCCGAACGGCTCGGGGACGGCGGTGTCCTTCGGCGACGGCGAGTCGGTCACGGTCGACGCCGTGGTGGTGTCGGTCGGCCGCCGGCCGCTCACCGAGGGCGCCCTGGCCGACGGCACGGGGGTCCAGGTCGACGAGCGGGGCTTCGTCGTCGTGGACGACCACATGCGGACGGGCGCCGAGGGCGTGTGGGCCGTGGGCGACGTCGTGAACACGCCGCAGCTCGCCCACGTCGGGTTCGCCGAGGGCATCGTGGTCGTGAAGGGGATCCTGGGGGAGCCCGTGGTGCCGGTGGACTACACGCGCGTGCCGTGGTGCATCTACTGCCACCCGGAGGTGGCCTTCGCGGGACTGACCGAGGAACAGGCCAAGGCGCAGGGCATGGAGGTCGTGGTGAAGAAGGACCCCTACGGCGGCAACAGCCGGGCGCGCATCGTGGGCGAGACCGACGGCTTGGTCAAGGTGGTGGCCGAGCGGGGCCCCGACGGGCGGGCGGGGCGCATCCTCGGCGTCCACATGGTGGGGCCGTGGGTCACCGAGCAACTGGGGCAGGGGTACATGGCCGTCAACTGGGAGGCCACGCCCGACGAGATCGGGCAGTTCGTCCAGCCCCACCCCACGCTGTCCGAGGCGTTCGGCGAGACCGTGCTCGCCCTCACCGGGAGGGGGTTGCACGTTGGCTGACGTCGTGATGCCCCAGCTGGGCGAGACGGTCACCGAGGGGACCATCACCAAGTGGCTCAAGGGGGTGGGGGACGCCGTCGCCCGTGACGAGCCGCTGTTCGAGGTGTCCACGGACAAGGTCGACTCCGAGGTGCCGTCCCCGGCCGCCGGGACGCTGGCCGAGATCCGCGTGCAGGAGGGCGAGACCGTCGACGTGGGCACCGTCCTCGCCGTGGTGAGCGACGGCGCTGCCCCTGCCGAGGCGGCGCCCACCGTGGCGGCGGGCGCAGAGTCCGCCCCCGCCGCCACCGTGGCCGAGCCCGCGCCGCCGCCTGCGGTCCAAGGCCCTCCCCCGACGGCCGCCGTGGCGCCCACACCGGCGCCAGTTCCACCCCCGGCCGCCACGCCCGCCGCACCGGCACCGCCCGCCGTGGCGCCCACCCCCGCGCCAGCCCCCGCGCCGCCGGCCGCGCCCGTCGCCCCGGCGGCAGCGGCCACAGCCGCCCCGGCGCCGACCGACGACGGACGCAGCGGCTGGGGTGACCGCATCCTGTCGCCGGTCGTGCGCCGGCTCCTGGACGAGAACGGCATCGACCCGGCGGGCATCACGGGCACGGGTCTGGGCGGCCGCATCACGCGCGCCGACGTCCTCGACTTCATCGACGCCCGACGGGCCGGGGGCGCCCCTGCCCCTTCGACACCGGCCCCGCCCGCCCAGGCGGCGGTGCCCGCCACGGCACCGGCCGAGGTGCCCGCCACGGCACCGGCCGACGCAGCCCGCTGGTCCCTGGCCGGCAGCGACGAGGTCATCCCCTTCACCAACATCCGCCGCCGCACGGCCGAGCACATGGTCCGCTCCAAGGCGACCAGCCCCCACACCCTGGTGGTGCTGGAAGCGGACTACGAGGCGGTGGAGCGCGTGCGCAGGGCCCACGGGGCGCGCTTCAAGGCAGAGGAAGGCTTCTCCCTCACCTACCTCCCGTTCGTGGCCCGGGCGACGGTGGAGGCGCTGCACCAGTGGCCCCACCTCAACTCCTCCGTGGGCGAGGACTCGCTCATCGTCCACCACCAGTGCAACCTGGGGGTGGCCGTCGACCTCGACCACAACGGGCTCATCGTGCCGGTGGTCAAGCGGGCCGAGGAGCTCACCCTGCGGGGGACGGCGCGCCGGATCCACGAGCTCGCCGATCGTGCCCGCACCAAGAAGCTGAGCGCCGACGACATCTCGGGGGGGACGTTCTCGATCACCAACGCCGGCCCCTTCGGGACGTTCCTGACGGCGCCGATCATCAACCAGCCCCAGGTCGCCATCCTGTCGACCGACGGTGTGAAGCGGCGACCCACCGTGGTGGTGCAGGACGACGGCACCGAGGCGATCGCCATCCACTCACTCGGCCTGCTGTGCCTGTCGTGGGACCACCGCGCCGTCGACGGCGCCTACGCGGCGGCGTTCCTGGCCCGCGTCGTGGAGCTGCTCGGCAGCCACGACTGGGCCGCCGAGCTCTGAGCGCGGGTCGTCGGCGTGTTCCGGGTGCGGTGGCTCGGGCGAGTCCCCTACGCCGAGGCGCTCGCCCTGCAGCGCGCCGTCCACGACCGCAGCGGTGACGACTACCTGCTCGTCCTCGAGCACCCCCACGTGTTCACCTTGGGGGCCCATGCCGACCGCGCCCACGTGCTCGTCGACCCGGCCGTGGTGGGGGCCGACCTCGTGGAGACCGACCGCGGCGGGGACGTGACGTATCACGGCCCGGGGCAGCTCGTGGCCTACCCGGTGGTCACCGTCCCCACCGCACCGCGCTCGATCCCCTGTCACGTGCACGCCATCGAGCAGGTGGTCATCGACGCGCTCGCCGACCTCGGCCTGCCCGCCGGGCGCCTGGGCGCCTACCCCGGGGTGTGGGTGGACGTGGACTCCGAGGCGCCCCGCAAGATCTGCGCCATCGGGGTCCGCGTCGCCCGAGGCCGGTCGATGCACGGCTTGGCCCTCAACGTCGACCCCGACATGACGTGGTTCGAGCGCATCGTGCCGTGCGGCATCGAGGACAAGGGCGTCACCTCGCTGGCGGCGGAGGGCCTCGCCATGCCCATGCGCGCCGTGGTGGACCGCATCGTGCACCACGCCGCGGCGCGCTGGTCGTCGGACGGCACCTACGAACGCCAGGACGCCGCATGGCCGGCCCGCCCCCCCGGGACCGCCCCTCTGGTCCGGGCCGGTGACGCGCCGGCCTCGGATCGCCCCCCCGACGACACCGCCGGGCCCCGTGGGGCGCCCGCCTCCCCCGAGGGCGGCGCGCCCCGCCACGGCGATCGAGGAGCCCGGCACCGGGGGCCGGGCCAACGGTTGCGCATCCGCTTGCGCCAGGCGGGTGTGGAGCCGGGCGCGGGCCTGGACGCCCACGCCCGCAAGCCGCCGTGGTTGCGGGTGCCGGCGCGCATGGGCCCGGCATTCCTCGACCTGCGCCGGACCGTGCGCGACCTGGGCCTGGTGACGGTGTGCGAGGAGGCGGGCTGCCCCAACATCTACGAGTGCTGGGCGGACGGCACCGCCACGTTCATGATCAACGGCGAGCGCTGCACGCGGGCGTGCGGGTTCTGCCTGGTCGACACCCGGCACCCGCTTCCCCTCGACGACGACGAGCCCGAGCGCGTGGCGGCCGCCGTCGAGCGTCTCGGCCTGGCCCACGCCGTGGTCACCGCGGTGGCCCGTGACGACCTCCCTGACGGAGGGGCGGGCGCCTTCGTGGCGACCATCGCCGCCGTCCGTCGGCGATGCCCGGGGACCGCCGTCGAAGTGCTCGTCCCCGACTGCAAGGGTGCCCCGGACGCCCTGGCCGCCGTGTTCGACGCCCGACCCGACGTGCTCAACCACAACGTCGAGACCGTCGCCCGCCTCCAGCGGGCGGTGCGGCCCTCGGCCGGTTACGCCCGCAGCCTCGCCGTGCTGGCCCGCGCCAAGGACGCGGGGCTGGTCACCAAATCGGGGATGATCCTGGGCATGGGCGAGCGCTTCGACGAGGTGGTGGCGACGCTCGCCGACATGCGGGCGGTGGGCGTGGACATCGTGACGCTGGGCCAGTACCTGCGGCCCACCGCCGCCCACCTGCCGGTGGCGCGCTGGTGGACGCCCGAGGAGTTCGACGCCGTGCGCAGCGCCGCCCAGGGCATGGGGTTCGCCCACGTGGAGGCGTCGCCGCTCACGCGCTCGAGCTACCACGCCCGCCAGGCGGCCACCGCCACGGGCTCCGCCCCCCCGGGAGACCCGCTGCGCCTGGGGGTGGACGGGTGACCGCAGGAGCCGACGGGGCCCGCGCCGAGCGCATGGTGCGCGTGCGGGCGGCGATGACCGATGCCGGGGTCGACGCGCTCTTGCTGTCGCACGGCGCCGACCTGCCCTGGCTCACCGGCTACCGGGCCATGCCGCTCGAGCGCCTCACCATGCTGGTCCTGCCCCGCGAGGGCGAGGCCGTGCTCGTCGTACCGGCGCTGGAGGCGCCCCGGGTCCCCGAGGGCGGCGCGTTCACCCTGCGGGCGTGGGCCGAGACCGAGGACCCGGTGGCCGTGGTGGCGTCCCTGCTGGGCACGGCGCACGCGCCGGGAGCGACGGGCGCCATCACCTGCGCCGTGTCCGACCGGGCGTGGGCCCACTCGCTGCTCGCCCTGCAGGCGGCGCTGCCCCGGGCCTCGTGGGTGACGGCCTCGAGCGTCACCTCGCCCCTTCGGGCGGTGAAGGACGCCGCCGAGATCGCCGCCCTCCAGGCAGCCGCCACGGCGGCGGACCGGGTGGCGGCGGTCCTCCAGGCCGGTGAGATCCCGCTGGCGGGACGGCGCGAGGTCCAGGTGTCCGAAGCCATCGGCGCCGGGCTCCTCGCCGCCGGCCACCGGCGCGTGAACTTCGCCATCGTGGGGAGCGGCCCCAACGCGGCCAGCCCCCACCACGAGGCCGGTGATCGCGTCATCGGCGAGGGCGACACCGTGGTGTGCGACTTCGGCGGTGCGTACGCCCTGCACGACGAGGTGGCCTACTGCTCCGACATCACCCGGACGGTGTCCATCGGCGACCCGGGCGCCGAGGTGCGCGACTGCTACGCGGTGCTGCACGACGCCCAGCAGGCGGCGGTGGCGGCGGTGGCCCCGGGCGTGACCGCCGCGCACGTCGACGCCGTGGCCCGGGGGGTCATCGCCGCGGCGGGCCTGGGCGAGTACTTCATCCACCGCACGGGGCACGGCATCGGCATCGAGGAGCACGAGGACCCCTATCTGGTGGCCGGCAACGACACGCCCCTCGAGGTGGGCCACGCCTTCTCGGTCGAGCCCGGCATCTACGTGCCGGGCCGGTTCGGGATGCGCCTCGAGGACATCGTGGTCGTGGGCGAGGACGGCGCCGTCCCGCTCAACACCGTCGACCACTCCCTGGTCGTGCTGGGCTGAGGCGGGACCGGCCGCCGTGGACCTCGGCATCGCGGGGCGGGTGGCCGTCGTCACGGCGGCCTCGCGCGGCCTGGGCCGGGCGAGCGCGCAGGCCCTGGCGGCCGAAGGGGCGCGCCTCGTGCTGTGCGCCCGGGGCGAGGACTCGCTCCGGACGGCGGCCGGGCAGCTGGCCGATGCCGGCGCCGAGGTCGTGGCCGAGGTGGCCGACGTCGTCGACCCCGCCACGCCCAAGCGGCTCGTCGACCTGGCCATGGAGCACTACGGGCGCGTCGACATCGTCGTGGCCAACGCCGGTGGCCCCCCGCCGGGCAGCGCGCTCGACGTCGACGACGACGCCATCCGGGGGGCCGTCGAGGCCAACATGCTGGCGTCGGTGCGCCTCACGCGCAGCGCCCTTGCTCCCATGCGCGCCGGTGGGTGGGGCCGGGTGTGCTGCATCGCCTCGTACTCGGTGGTGCAGGCCATCGGCGGCCTGGCCCTGTCCAACGCCGCCCGCAGCGCCCTGCGGGCGTGGGCCAAGACGGCCGCCGCCGACCTGGCCGCCGAGGGCTCGGGCGTGACCCTCAACCTGGTGTGCCCGGGGCCGCACGCCACCGAGCGCATGCAGCAGCTGGGGGGGTCGGGGGTGATGGGCGACCCCGCCGACTTCGGCCGGGTGGTCGCCTTCCTGTGCTCGGCGCCCGCCGGCTTCGTCAACGGCGCCACCGTGGTCGTGGACGGGGGGGCGACGCTCGCCCTGTGAGGGCGCGGCCGCCGGCAGGCGGGGCCTGCGGGCGCCCCGGCGGCGGTGTGGTCAGTAGGGGAGCGACGGCCTCTTCGCCGGTCGGGTGCGCCCGTGCCGGGCCAGGCGTTGCCAGAGCGCCAGGGCGATCGCCCCGAGCGGCAGGGCGAGCACGAAGCCGGCCCAGAACAGGTTGGCCTGGTTGAGGCCGATCGCCAGGCCGAGCCATTCGACGCACGCCAACGCCCAGATGAGCCCCAGCAGGACACCCACGCCGACCTTCAACCTGCGGTGACGCATGGCACCACCCCCGTACTCCCCTGACAGGAAGTCTTCCAGGGTTTCGCCCGAGGCGTGGCTGCACCTCCCGAGGCGACCGCCCCGCGGTGCAAAGGAGCGCGCCGTCGGCCATGGCGGACGGGGACCCGCGGGCCGCGCCCCGGGGACCGCGCCGCCGGGGGGGACGGGCCCCGGTGCTCAGGCCACGAAGTACTTGGCCTGGGGGTGGTGGCAGACGATGGCGTCGGTCGTCTGCTCGGGGTGCATCTGGAACCCGTCGCTCACCGTCACCCCGATGCGCTCGCCCCCGAGGAGCTCGACCACCTTGGCGTTGTCCTCGAGGTCGGGACAGGCGGGATAGCCCCACGAGTAGCGCCCGCCCCGGTACTGCTGGCGGAACAGGCCGGTGAGCGTGGGCCCGTCCTCGCCCACGAAGCCCCACTCCTCACGCACCCGGTGGTGCCAGTACTCGGCCAGGGCCTCGGCCATCTCCACCCCGAGCCCGTGCAGGCGCATGTAGTCCTCGTAGTGGTTCTGGGCGAACAGCGCGGCCGTCTCCTCCGACACCTTGGGGCCCATGGTGGCCACCATGAAGGCGGCGTAGTCGGGCTCGCCCGACTCCACCGACCGGAAGAAGTCCGCGATGCACAGCCACGGCTCCTTGCGCTGGCGGGGGAAGGTGAAGCGCACGAGCTCGGTGGAGCGCGTCTCGTCTGTCCACAGCACGACGTCGTCGCCCTCGGCGTTGGCCGCGTAGTAGCCGTAGGCCACCTGGGGGATCAGCAGGTCCTTGGCCTTGGCCTTGTCGAGCTCCTCGCGCAGCACCGCGCTGATGCGCTCCTTGAACTCCGCGTCGCTCTCGGGGCCGCCCTGGTCCTCCTTGCGGGGCCGGTACCCCCACTGGTTGCGGAACAGGGCCGTCTGGTTGAGGTACGCGGCGATGTCGTCGAGGGGGATGCCCTTGGCCACCCGCGACCCCAAGAAGGGCGGGGTGAACACCTCGTTGTCGGTCGCCACGCCGGGCGATCGCGCCGGGAGCGGCCCCTCGTCCACGGGCAGCTGGCTCTTGCGGGGCGGCAGCGGGCGCCCGCCCAGCGCCCGGCCGAAGTCGGGGTCCTCCTCGCCGGTCCGCTTGAGCTCCACCAGGCGGTCCATGGTGCGCAGGCCCTCGAAGGCGTCCTTGCCGTAGAAGAGTCGGCCCTCGTAGACCTGGCGCAGGTCCCGTTCGACGTAGTTGCGCGTGAGGGCCGCCCCGCCCAGCAGGACCGGCATGCCCGACAGGGCGCGGCTGTTCATCTCCTCGAGGTTCTCGCGCATGATGAGGGTCGACTTCACGAGCAGCCCGCTCATGCCGATGGCATCGGCGTGGCGCTCCTCGGCGGCCTGGAGCATCTCGCCGATGCCCACCTTGATGCCGAGGTTGACGACCTCGTAGCCGTTGTTGGTGAGGATGATGTCCACCAGGTTCTTGCCGATGTCGTGCACGTCGCCCTTGACGGTGGCGAGCACCACGGTGCCCTTGCCCCCCTGGTCGGCCTTCTCCATGTGCGGCTCGAGATACGACACCGCCGCCTTCATGGTCTCGGCGGACTGGAGCACGAAGGGCAGCTGCATCTCGCCGGAGGCGAAGAGCTCCCCCACCGTCTTCATGCCGGCCAGGAGGAAGTCGTTCACGATGGTGAGGGCGCCGTGCCCCGCGGCGAGGGCCTCGGCCAGGTCGTCGTCGAGCCCGTTGCGGTCGCCGTCCACGATGCGCTGCTCCAGGCGTTGCTCCACCGGCCATCCCGAGCGGTCCTCTTTGGTCTCGGCCGTGGCCGACACGCCCTCGAACATCGCCAGCAGCTCCTGGAGCGGGTCGTATCCCTGGCGCCGGCGGTCGTAGATCAGGTCCAGGCACACCTCGCGGGCCCGCTCGTCGATCTTGGACAAGGGGATGATCCGCGCGGCGTGCACGATGGCGGCGTCGAGGCCGTTCTCCACCAGCTCGTGGAGGAACATGGAGTTGAGCACGTGGCGCGCCGCGGGGCTGAGGCCGAACGACACGTTCGACAGCCCCACGATGGTGAACACGCCGGGGAGCTCGGCCTTGATGCGCTTGGTGCCCTCGAGCGTCTCGATGCCGTCGCGCCTGCTCTCCTCCATGCCCGTCGACAGGGGCAGCACGAGCGGGTCGAAGATGAGGTCGGAGGGCTCGAGCCCGTAGCGGCCCACGGCGATGTCGTGGATGGCGCGTGCCGCGCGGACCTTCCAGTCGGCGGTGCGGGCCTGGCCCTCGGTGTCGATGCACGTGCACACCACGGCCGCCCCGTACTCGCGGGCCAGGGTGAGGAAGGTGTCCAGGCGCGTCCCGGGGTCGTCGCCCTCCTCCAGGTTCACGGAGTTGAGCACGGGCCGCCCCCCGATCCACTGCAGGGCGGCCTCGACCACGGGGCCCTCGGTGGAGTCGACCATGAGCGGCACGCTGGCCTGGGTGGCCAGGCGGCTGGCCACCTGGGTCATGTCGGCGACGCCGTCGGCGCCGGTGTAGTCCACGCAGACGTCGAGGACGTGGGCGCCCTCCTTCACCTGGTCGCGCGCCATGGCGACGGTGGTGTCCCAGTCGCCCGCCAGCATGGCCTCGCGGAACTTCTTGGAGCCGTTGGCGTTGGTGCGCTCGCCCACCACCAGGAACGACGTCTCCTGGTGGAATCCGACGTTGCTGTAGATGGACGACGCGCCGGGCTCGTGCTCGATGGCGCGCGGCGCGGGCGTGAGGTCACGGCAGCGCTCCACCACGGCGCGCAGGTGCTCGGGCGTGGTGCCGCAGCACCCGCCCACCACGCTCACCCCCAGCTCGGTGACGAAGCGCTCGAGGTGGTCCGCAAGCTGCTCGGGGGTGAGGTCGTAGTGCATCTTGCCGTCGACCACCGACGGCAGCCCGGCGTTGGGCTGCGCGGAGACCGGCGTGCGGGCGTGGTGCGAGAGGTAGCGGATGGCCTCGCCCATCTCCGCCGGCCCCGTGGCGCAGTTGAGCCCGATCACGTCGGGGCGCATGGGGTCGAGCGCGCACAGCGCGGCGCCGATCTCGGTGCCCGGCAGCATGCGCCCGGTGAGCTCGATGGTCACCTGGACCTGCAGGGGCACGCGCCGGCCCACCGACACCATGGCCCGCTTGCAGGCGTTGATGGCCGCCTTGGCCTGGAGCAGGTCGTACACGGTCTCCACCAGCAGGAGGTCCACGCCCCCCGCCAGGAGGGCCGCGGCCTGCTCCTGGTAGGCGTCGCGCACCTCGGCGTAGGGGATCTGCCCCAGGGTCGGGAAGCGGGTGCCGGGGCCGAGGTTGCCCGCCACCCACCGGGGCCGCCCGTCGGCGGCGGCCGCCTCGTCGGCGGCGGCCCTGGCCAGCTGGGCGGCCAGGAGGTTGATCTCCTCCACCCGGTCCTGCAGCCCGTACTCGGCCAGCACCACCCCGAAGGCCCCGAAGGCGTCGGTCTCGACCACGTCCACGCCCACCGCGAGGAAGGCCCGGTGCACGCCCGCCACCACGTCGGGCCGGCTCAGCACGAGCGCCTCGTTGCAGCCCTCCAGGGCGGGACCGCCGAAGTCGTCGGCGCTCAGGTCGGCCAGCTGGAGGCTCGTACCCATGGCCCCGTCGAAGATCACCACCCGGGTCCGGGTGGCCTCCAGGTAGGCGGCCCCGCGCTCGTCCATGGGCAGGGCCCCGTGCGCCAGCACGGGAGGGACCTCGGCGACGGCGGGTTGGTGCCGTCCCCCGGACTCGGACACCATCGCCCCAGTCTACGGGGCGCTCACGGGCTCTCTGACCTGGCCGGGCGGGCGCGCCGGGCGCCGCGGGGCGGGGCGCGCCTAGGGCGGGCCCACGCCGAGGGCGTCGAGGATGGCGCGGGTGAAGGCGCTCATCTCGTCGTAGGGGAGCTCGGCCGGGCTCCACCAGCCGACCTCGGTGGTCTCGTCGCCGTCGGGGGTGGGGACCCCGTCTGCGACGTGGGCCTCGTAGATGATCGACACGTAGGAGGTCTGGTCCCCGTTGGGGTACGTCAGCCGGAACTGGGGCCCGCCCAGGACGCCCAGCAGGGGCCCGAGCGCCATGGTCACCCCGGCCTCCTCGCGGGCCTCGCGCACGGCGGCGTCGGCCGGCGACTCGTCGGGCTCGACGGCACCGCCGATCACCGCCCACTGGCCGGTGTCGCTGACGCGCACGAGGAGGACGCGCCCCTCGTCGTCACGGGGGATCACGCCGGCCGAGGGCAGCACGAGCAGCTCGTGGCCGACCAGCTCGCGCAACCGGCGGACGTAGGGGGCGATGGCCACGGCGGCCCACCCTAGGTGGCCGGTCCTGGGTGGGAGGGTGCGGCGAGGGCCCCGGTAGCATGCCGCGCCGTGGTCAAGATCTACACCCGCAAGGGCGACGACGGCACCACGGGCCTGCTCTTCGGCGGCCGGGTGCCCAAGGACGCGCCGCCCATCGAGCTCAACGGCGCGGTCGACGAGGCCCAGGCCGTGCTGGGACTGGCCCGGGCGGAGGCGGACGAGGGGTCCGAGCTCGACGGGCTGCTCCTCGGGCTCGAGCGCGACCTGTACGTGCTCATGGCCGAGGTGGCCACCGCGCCCGACAACCGCCACAAGCTCACACCGGGCGCGTCCCTCGTCACGCCGGAGATGGTGGGCGCCCTGGAGTCGCACATCGACGCCTTGAGCGAGCGCTTCGCCATGCCGACCGAGTTCGTCCTCCCCGGGCAGAACCGGGCGGCGGCCGCCCTCGACGTCGCCCGCACCGTGGTGCGGCGGGCGGAGCGGGCCCTCGTGCACGCGCCGACGGTCCCGGCGCAGTCGCAGGTCCGTCCCTACCTCAACCGCCTCTCGGACCTGCTGTGGGCCATGGCCCGCTGGCAGGAGGGCGAGCACCTCGAGAGCCGGTCGTGGGGCCGCGGCCCGGGGGGGCCGTGACCGTGCCCGGCGCCGCCGACACCGCCATCGCCCGCAGCCGCCTGCTCGACGTGCTGGCGGTCGCCGTGTCCCCCGACGGCACCGGCCTGAGCGCCGCGGGGCCCCTGGCGGCCGTGGGCGTGCCCGTGGTGCAGTCCGACGACGGCCCCCTGCCCGCCCCGGGCACCCCCGACACGGTCGCGCTGGACGACGCGCACCGCGTGGACGCCGCTCGGGCCGTGGACGGCGCGCAGGCGCGTCTGCGGGGCTTCGCCGGCAAGGTGGGGGAGACCTTGGCGCTGGTGGGCGCCCCCGTGGTCGTCCTCGTGGGCTGTGGCCGGCTCGAAGCCGCGGGGCCCGACACGCTGCGCCGGGCGGCCGCGTCCTTCGGGCGCGCCTCGGGCACGTCGGGCACGGCCGCCTTCTTGCTGCCCGCCCCCCTGGCCGCCGCGGCGTCGGCGTCGGAGGCCGGCGCGCCCGGTGCGCCGCCGCCGGCGGTGCTGGGGCGGGCCGCCCAGGCGGTGGCCGAGGGGGCCGTCCTGGGCGCCTACCGCTTCGTCGCCCACAAGAGCGACCCCGAGGCCACCCGCGTCGAGCGCCTGGTGGTGGCGGGGGTGGGCACCGCCGGCGCCGCGCTCGCCGAGGGCGTGCGACGGGGCGTGACCGTGGCCGGCGCCGTGTGCCTGGCGCGTGACCTGGTGAACGAGCCGCCCAGCACCATGACGCCTTCGCGCCTGGCGTCGTCGGCCGAGGAGCACGTGGGGTCCCGGCCGGGCGTCACCGTCGAGGTGTGGGACGAGCGGCGCATCAGCGACGAGCGTCTCGGGGGGCTCCTGGGCGTGGCCCGCGGATCGGCCGAGCCACCCCGGTTGCTGCGGGCCTGCTACGAGCCCGCCGACCCCGTGGAGGTGGGTGGCCGCGTGCCGCACGTGGTCCTCGTGGGCAAGGGCATCACCTTCGACTCGGGCGGGCTGTCGCTCAAGAGCGCGGACGGCATGGTCACCATGAAGACCGACATGAGCGGGGCCGCGGCGGTGCTGGCCACCGTGTCGGCCTGCGGCGACCTCGGGGTGCGGGTGCGGGTCACCGCCATCGCGCCCGTCACCGAGAACATGCCCGGCAGCCGGGCCATCAAGCCCGGTGACGTGCTCACCATCCGCAACGGCCGCACCATCGAGGTCCTCAACACCGACGCCGAGGGGCGCCTCGTCCTGGCTGACGGGCTGTCGCTGGCGAGCGAGCTCGAGCCCGACGCCGTCGTCGACCTGGCCACGCTCACCGGCGCGTGCGTGGTCGCCCTCGGCACCGGCATCGCCGGTGTCTTCGGCTCCGACGACGCGCTGGTGGGGAAGGTGCGCGCCGCGTCGGAGCGCGCCGGCGAGCCCACGTGGCCGCTGCCGCTCCCCGAGGACTACCGCTCGCACATCGACTCCGAGGTCGCCGACATGAAGAACGTCGGCAAGTCCGGCCAGGCGGGGGCGATCGCCGCCGCCCTGCTGCTGGCCCGGTTCGTGGAGGGCGTCCCCTGGGTGCACCTCGACATCGCCGGCCCGGCCCGAGCCGAGGAGGACAGCGGCGTGCTCGTGCGGGGGGGGACCGGCTACGGGGTCCGCACCTTGCTCGAGCTGCTCGAGGGCTGGGCCCCCGTCGCCTGACGACGGTCCCCGGCCCCTCGGGGGTCAGCCGGCCCGGCTCGGGTGGGCGATGCGCGCCTCGCGCTCGGACATCTCCGTCCAGCGGGCGTCGACGAGGCCGCCCAGGGCGGCCAGCCGGGCGCGCTCGTGGGCGCCGAAGGCCCAGCCCGGGCGCCCGGCCACGAGCACCAGGTCCCAGGCGGCCAGCTCGATGCACATGACGTCGGCGACGGCGGACGTGGCCACGGCCGCCGTCGCTGCGTCGGTGACACCGTCGGACGCTCGCGCCGGGGAGCCCGGACCGGCGTCGTGGCGCGCCGCCCGGGCCTGGGTCACGTAGGACGCCAGCCACGGCGCGGCCGGAGGCCGCCCCGACGCGGCCACCACCGCCACGTCGGCGGCGTCCAGCACCGCGCTCCACGTGGCCTCGAGCTCGGCGCGGGCGCGCTCGGCCAGGACGCCCAGGACGTCGTGGGGGGTGCGTTGCGTCACCAGCGCGGTGGCGGTGGCATAGGCCTGCAGGTGCCGGTTCTGCAGGCCGCCGGCAACCGGGCGGACCGTGTCGACCCAAGCGCCGTCCACTTCTGCGATCTCGCTGAGCAACAGCCTGAGGTGGTCCTCGTCGGCGAGCTCGACCACGAACTCGTCCACGGCGCTGTCGTGCGCCCTCTCGGCGATCTCCATGGCGACGACGTCGCCCCGGACGGCGCCGATGCGGCTGGCCACCGCTCCGAGCGCCCCCGGCCGGTCGGGAAGCCTCACTCGCAACAGGAACGTCGCCATCCCACCACAGTAGGAAGGCGAGGTGAACGCCGTGTTTCCGACGTGCGACGCCGGCATGAAAAGGGACCGTCGACATGAAATGCAACGGAACGGTGCATACGACCGTGCAGATCAAACCGTGCAGATCAAACCGTGCAGATCCAACCGTGCAGATCAAGAGGAACCGTGCCGAGGAGCACAGCCAACAGAGGGGGAGGGGCGGCACTTGGCATGCCGTGCGCCGCTCCGCCCGACGAGCGCCGTCGCCACGCGCCACGACGGGGCCCGCGACACACGCCGGTCGTCACCCGCGCCCAGCCCCCGGGCTCTGTCCCGCGTGTGCCGACGTCGCCTGGTCGGTTCGGTTGTGCAGGGCCCAGACCCACTGTGTGGCCTCGTGGGCGAGCGCCGGGTGCACGCCCCAGCGCACGAGCTGCGCTTCGAAGACCTGGTGCTCCTCGCCCGAGGCGGCCAGCCCCAGGGCGAGGCGGCGGGCGTGGCGTCGGGCCTCCTCCAGGGTCGGTGAGCGGCGGCTGGGGACGAGCCAGTGCCGGTGCCGCTCCTGGAGGGCCGCGGGGAGGCGGACGAGGTACCGCTGGGGCAGCGGGGGGAGCCGGCGGTGCACGGCGAGCATGCCCAGACCCTCGTGGCGGGCCGCTTCGAACTTGACGCACCGAGCCATGGCACGCCGGAACGGCGCGTGGCGCCCCGCTCGGTCGCCGAGGCCCAGGGCGAGCGCCGTCTCGGTGGCGTCGAGGTCGAAGCCCGAGGGATGCTCCTCCAGGCCGGCCACCAGGCGCCGTAGGAGCCAGGTGCTGGTGGGGCCGAGGATCGCCAGCCAGAAGGTCTCGACATACAGCGACCTGGGGTCGTATCCCAGCCGGTCGATGACCGCATCGGGCCACGCCACGATCCGGACGACATCGGCCTCCGACAGCGAGCGCATGGCGGCCCGCTCGAATCCCGACTGCCTGGTGACCGGGGGGGACGCGGCGGGAGGGACGGGGACGACGGACACGGGAGCCTCCAATGCGAGGACGGTCGGGGCGCCGACCAGCGGCGGGTGCGGACGCCGGACCGTCGCGTCCCGACCTCACCGAGACCTCGCCGCCGACCTCCCCGGCGACGGTGCGCGGGGGCGGGGCTCTGGCGGGTCGCCCGTCCCCTCCCGGTCAGGTCACAGGAGCCCGGTGACCGTCCCGAGCACCCCGGGAGGCGCGGAGCCGCCCGACGAGGAGCCCGAGGACGGAGTGCCCAGCGCGGGAAGCGTCGGCGCCGGCACGCTGGGGATGGTCACGGTGGGCACGGTCACGGGGGGGATGGTGACGGTGGGCACCGTCACGGGGGGCAAGGGCAGGCCCCCGCCCGACCCCGAGCTCCCACTGGAGCCCTGACCGGAT
>DATJBC010000159.1:0-2445 GCA_035515515.1 Acidimicrobiales bacterium | reverse complement strand
CCAGAGGGAGGCTGTGGGGATGACGGACGCAGCGCATGACCATCACCATGACGACATCGGCCATAGACACGTCCAAGCACACCGGGCGCTGTTTCGCGCTGTCTGGACACGTCCATCGAGCGCTCATCGATTCCCACGATGTCCAGCATGTGTCCTACGTGATGGCGGCGGTGGCGCTCATCGGTGTCACCGCCAACGAGGCCGTGGCCCAGTGCCGGCTCGCGTCGGTCTGCGAATCGGTTCGGCTCCGCTGGAAGCCGAGGGTCTGCGCGGCCCGCACGGACGGCGTCGCATGGTTCGCCGTGCCTATCGGTCGCGTTCGGGGCCCAACGGGCAGACGTCGGGCTCGATCCGGCTCTGGTCGACCAAGCCGAGCACATCCTCGACCACGTGAACGGGAGCGACACTCAGGTTGAGTCGAAGCACCTCCGGGTGAGTACGGGATCACCCGCGCCGGGACGAGAGCGGGCTCGCCCACAGGGGCGATGGTCGCGACGTCATGACCCGGCGGGACGGACCGACGAACGTCAGCTCCTCATTTGCATTTCCCGACATGGTCCATTCCCGGCTGTGCACACGGTGATGGTGGTGATCGCAGAGTAGGGCGAGGTTGTCGAGATCGGTTCGACCGTCGGGCTTCCAGGGCGTGATGTGGTGCACGTTGGTGAACGTCACGTTGGTGCAGCCCGGGAACCTGCAGTGTCGGTCTCGCCGCACGATCTCCCGGCGTTGCGTCTCGGTCGGATCACGGCGGGCCCGGCCCTCGTACATCGTGTGGCCGACGTCATCGTCGACGGCAAGGATGATGGTCGAGTCACAGGCGATCCGGCGGACGGTCTCGCCGCTAATCAGCTCGCCCCGCTCAAGCTCGCCGGCCAGTTCCGACGACTCGTCGAGCAGGCCGTCGAGTGGGACGTGGGCGACCACCGCATACGAACCTGTGCTGCCTGCTCTACTTCCTCGGACCATCGCCAACAAGCCGTCGCAGAGGCGCTGGTCCCAGCGGGTCTCGCCGTCGGAGGGGATCCGGCGGGCTCGCGCCTCGAGGGTGGCCCGCACTTCGGCGTAGGACTCGGGTGGGAGCTGCGCCGTCACGGTGCGGAAGCTGTCGTTGAAGCGCACCGAGCGCATCTCGTACTCGGTCTGCGCGGCGGACGCCGGGGCCCCCTTGGCCGATCGGCTGAGCTGGGCCAGCTCGCGCACCGAACAGGTCCGGGCACGCTGCTTCATCTCCCGATCCGACTCGGGTGTCGCAGTGTCGACCACGGCGCGGACCTTGTCGAAGGTCAGCTCGCCATCGGAAAGCCCGGCGGCCAGGTGAGGGAGGTCGAAGAGCCGCTCGGCCACATGGGCCCAGGCGCGGGCCGTGGGGACCGACACCCCGCAGCGCTCCACGATCCAGGCCTCGAGCGACGTGGCTCCCTCGGCACGCCAGCCCTCGCGCCTTCCGAGCTCCCCGAGGAGCAGAACGATGCGTCCCGCCAGGGAGGCCATCTGGCGGGACGACTCGGCGGCCTGCTCCATGATGTCGGCATTCGACATCTTCGCCACGTCGGTCATCGGAGGAGAACGGTCGGCCCCGATCGGGCTACGGCAATGTCAGCGGCAGGCTCTTGGAGCCGCGCAACGACTGCACCGGCGATCTGGCCTTCCAGGCGGGCGAGCTGGTTGCCCAGGCAGAAGTGCTTCCCGAAGGCGACAGTCAGGTGGCGGTTCGGGTCACGGCCGAGGTCGAGTTCGTCGGGGTGGTCGAACACCGACTCGTCCCGGTTGGCCGAGATGATCACCCCCAGCGCCTTGCTCCCTTGGCATGGTGGCCCTCGATCCCGACGTCATCGAGGAGGGTGCGGGCGTCGCGGGCAGGGACCGGGTGGTGTAGCGCAGCAATTCCTCGACGGCCGTCGGCGTGAGGTCGGGCTCGGCCCGCAGTCGTTCCGCCTGGTCGGGACGGTGCCGGTCACCGACGCTCCCTTCGGTTCCCCTGCTGGGTCGGAACGGACGAGTCCGTGCTCACGAACTCGAGTACACCTTGCGCGAGTAATAGAGCACGGCCACAGCGCTCAGGACCACGGCGAAGACGGCCAACGCACCGATCTGGGGCAGCGTGTCGGTGAAGGTCGCGTGGTCGGAGATCAACTTGATGAACGCGTCCATGGCCCACGCCTGAGGGACGATGTGCCCGACGTTCTTCACCGCCGTGCTCACCGTATTGAGCTGGTAGACGCAGCCGCCGAGCATGCCGGCGATGATGGCGACGATGACGGCGGTGGCGATGGCCTGCTCCTGTGAGCGCGACCAGGTGCCGATGATCACCGCCAGGGCCGCGATGCTGATGCCCAGCAGCGCGATGACGAGCAACACGCTGAGCGGGTTTCCCCAGTGCACGTTGAAGAGCACGAACCCGACGAAGACGAGTCCGATCGCCATGGCGATCGCGGTGACCAT
>DATJBC010000158.1:0-13332 GCA_035515515.1 Acidimicrobiales bacterium | reverse complement strand
CCGGGCGAGCCCGAGTTCCACCAGGCCGTGGGCGAGGTGGTGCGGTCGATCGAGCCCGTCCTGGCGCGCCACCCCCGCTACATCGACGAGAAGATCCTCGAGCGGCTGGTGGAGCCGGACCGGGTGATCAGCTTCGGCATCAACTGGGTGGACGACCGGGGGCAGACCCACATCAACCGCGGCTACCGGGTGCAGATGAGCAGCTCCATCGGCCCCTACAAGGGCGGCCTGCGGTTCCACCCCAGCGTCAACCAGGGGGTGCTCAAGTTCCTGGCCTTCGAGCAGACCATCAAGGACTCGCTGACGACGCTGCCCATGGGGGGCGCCAAGGGCGGGTCCGACTTCGACCCCAAGGGCCGGAGCGAGTCGGAGATCCGCCGCTTCTGCCAGTCGTTCATGACCGAGCTCTATCCCTACATCGGCGAGTTCACCGACGTCCCGGCGGGGGACATCGGCGTCGGGCAACGTGAGATCGGGTACCTGTTCGGTCAGTACAAGCGGATCACCAAGCGCTTCGTGGGCTCGCTCACCGGGAAGGGCATCAAGTGGGGCGGGTCGGCCATCCGCCAGGAGGCCACCGGCTACGGGCTCGTGTACTTCGCCCACGAGATGCTGGCGAGGAGAGGAGACCGCCTGGAGGGCACGCGCTGCCTGATCTCGGGCAGCGGCAACGTGGCGCAGTTCACCGCCGAGAAGCTCATCGACCTGGGCGCCGTCCCCGTCACGTTCTCGGACTCCGACGGCTTCGTCCACGACCCCGCCGGCATCGACCGGCCCAAGCTGGAATGGGTCAAGGAGCTCAAGAACGAGCGGCGTGGGCGCATCCGCGAGTACGCCGAGCACTTCCCCGGGGTGCGCTTCGTGGCGGCCGTCCCCGGGAGCGGTGAGAACCTGCTGTGGAGCGTCCCCGCAGACTGTGCCTTCCCCTGCGCGACGCAGAACGAGATCGGCGAGAAGGACGCCGAGAACCTGATCGCCGGCGGCGTGCGCCTGGTGGCCGAGGGGGCCAACATGCCGACGGTCCCCGCCGCCGCGCAGCGCATCGCCGGCGCCGGGGTCCTGTACGCGCCGAGCAAGGCCGCCAATGCCGGGGGCGTGGCGGTCTCCGGCCTGGAGATGGCCCAGAACATGCAGCTCGTGCACTGGTCGTCGGAGGAGGTCGACCGCAAGCTGCAGGCGATCATGAAGCAGATCCACGACGCGGTGTGCGCGACCGCCGCGGAGTACGACCAACCCGACAGCTACGTGGTCGGCGCCAACATCGCAGGGTTCGTGAAGGTCGCCGATGCCATGCTCGACGAGAGCCCGGTGTGACATGACAACCGCAGCGCTGACCCCAGCCGCATCCGACGGTCCCGCCACCGCCCCGGTGGAGAAGGGGCTCAAGCCCAACGCCCTCGGGCTCATCTCCAACATCGTGATCGGCGTGGCGTCCACCGCGCCCGCCTACAGCCTGGCCGCCACCCTGGGGCTCATCGCCGGTGCCGTCGGCCTGCTGTCGCCCACCATCGTGGTGCTGGCCTTCGTCCCCATGCTGCTGGTCTCCATCGGCTACAGCGAGCTCAACAAGGCCGACCCCGACTGCGGGACCACCTTCACCTGGGCGACCCGGGCGTTCGGGCCCTGGGCCGGCTGGCTGGGGGGCTGGGCCATCGTGGCGTCCGACATCCTGGTCATGGCCAGCCTCGCCCAGGTGACCGGCCAGTACGGCTTCCTCCTCTTCGGGGCGCACGGCATCGGCGACAACCCCACCAGCGAGTGGGTGCTCCTCGTGGGGGTGCTCTTCATCGCCCTGCTGACCTACGTGTGCTACCGGGGGATCGAGCTCTCCGCCCGCATCCAGCGCGCCCTGCTGTCGGTGGAGGTCGTGGCGCTGGTGCTCTTCGCCGTGGTGGCCTTCGTGCGGATCGCCACGGGCCACGCGCCGCCCACCCACATCTCGCCCGGCTGGGCGTGGTTCAACCCCTTCCACGGGGCGTCGTTCTCCGCGGTGGTCGGCGGGCTGCTCCTCATGCTGTTCATCTACTGGGGCTGGGACACCTCGGTGTCGATCAACGAGGAGACCAAGGACCGGACCCGCAACCCGGGGCTGGCGGCCATCATCTCGACGGTCCTCCTGCTCGTCATCTACTTCATCGTGACCTTCGCGGCGCAGTCCTACGCCGGCGTGGGCACCAAGGGCGCCGGGCTCGCCAACCCGGACAACTACAGCAACATCTTCTCGGGGCTGGGCACGCTCGTGTTCGGCACGGCGTGGTACGGGACGGTGGCCATCAAGCTCCTCATCCTCATGGTCATCACCTCGGCGGCGGCCTCCACCCAGACCACCATCCTGCCGACCGCCCGCACGACGCTCTCCATGGCCGTCTACAAGTCGATCCCCGACGCCTTCGGCCGGGTGCACCGCAAGTACCTGACACCCACGGTGTCGACGGTCACCATGGGCGCGGCCTCGATCGTCCTCTACATCGCCTTCAACCACCTGGCCGGGGGCTACCTGATCCCCGACGCGGTGACCGCCATCGGCATCTTCATCGCCTTCTACTACGGGCTCACCGGCTTCGCCTGCGCGTGGTACTACCGCAAGGTCCTGCGCCGCAGCGCCCGGGACCTGTGGATGAAGGGGATCCTCCCCGTGCTCGGGGGGGCGATGCTCTACTTCGCCATGATCTGGAGCGCGTGGCAGGACTGGAACTACGACAACGTCCAGGCCCAGAGCTACACCCACTGGCGCCTGCCGTTCGCCCCGCACTCCGACGTGGGCGGCGTCCTGCTCATCGCGCTGGCGTCGACCGCCGTCGGTGTGGTGGCCATGCTCGTGTGGCGCTTCGCCCGGCCGGCGTTCTTCCAGGGCCGCACGCTCAACCGCACGACGCCCACGCTGGTGCCCGAGGAGGGCGGCGTGCCCCTGGCGCCGGTGGCCGACGGCCCGAGCGGCGGGCCCGGCCCGGGCGCCGACGGGGCGGCCGGGGAGCTGTGGGCGCCGGGGGACGGGCCCACCGGGCGGCGCACCTCGGCCTGAGGCGCCCCGGCGCGGGCCCGGCCCGGGCGCGGAGCGGCGCTCAGCGCGTGGAGCCCCCCGAGGCGTCGGCGGCCACCGCCGGCCCGGGCGCGGGCGTGGCGTTCACCACCGCCAGGGTGTGGGCGCTCCAGCGCCGCAGCCGGGCCAGGGCGGGTGGTGACAGGCGGTCGCACACCCAGTCCCAGTGCAGCGACACCACGTCGCCGGGGGAGAGGGCTCCCACGAAGGTGGTGCCGTCGACGGCCCAGCGGGCCACTTCCACCTCGTCGTGCTCCGCCAGGCGCAGCTGCGAGCCACAGAAGGTGAGCAGCCGGGTGCGCACGACCACGTGGTCCCCGTCGACGGACTCGACGGTTCCCCACCGGATGCGGCAGCGGTCGAGCACGGTGAGGGCGGGCCCCTCCCGCCCGGCGCGCAGCAGCCCCAGCCACGGGTAGACGGCGAAGACGTGGAAGCTGTGGTGCGGCACCCCGCCCAGCGGGACGGCGGCCGCCATGGGCTCGAACAGCGGGCCCGCCCGCCGGTGGAAGCGGTCGTCGATGGAGCGCCACAGGGCGGCGGGAGGCACCCGCGCCAGGAGCCCGTTGCCCACCCAGTAGGCCTCCACCACGCGCCGGTCGAGCGGGTCCCCGATGCCGTTGGAGGCCGCGATGAGCTCCAGGTACGGCCAGGCGCCCTCGAAGCGAGCCGCCAGCTGCCGCAGGTCCGCCGGGTGGGGGCGGGCGTCGGTGGCCAGGCCCAGCAGGGCGGCCGGGTCGTCGGGTCCGCAGTAGCCGAGGGCGTTGGGGGGGTAGGCGTAGCGGGCGAAGAGCGCGGGCCCCGCCGCCTCCCCGCCCCCGGCCGCCACCTCCGACGTCACGCGGGCGCCGGGCGCCGGGCGCCGAGCGCCACCTGGAGGGCGACGCCCACGGAGATGAGGGCGAAGCCGGCGACGGCCGGGCGCAGGGGGCTGGTCCCGGCCAGGGCGCTCAGCAGGCCGGTGATCACCGTGCTACCCACGAGGACCGACGTCACGTCCACGGCGCGGGCCCGGCCCAGCGCCGTCATCCAGGTGCCCACGTAGGCGGCCAGGAGGAGCCCCGTGGCCCCCGCCCAGCCCAGCTGGGAGACAGATAGCCCGCCGAGGGCCCCGGCCTCCCCCGTGAGCACCAGGTAGCCGAGGAGCACCCCGGACCCGACGCCCATGCGGACGAGCGAGACGGTCCCCGGCGCCAGCTCGGCCAGCAGGCGCTTGCACACCACGACCTCGACGGCCCACAGCCACGTGGCCAGCAGGACGAGCACCTCGCCCCGTGACGCGCCCAGATGCCCGACGCCCCCGAGGACGGCCACCTGGCCGGCCATGAGCAGGACGATGACGACGACGTTGCCGGCCCGCAGCCGCTCGCCCAGGATCGGCCCGGCGGCGATGGCCACCCAGACCACCAGGCCGTCGTGCAGGAAGGCCGCCGGCGTGGCGGCGGTCTCGGCCAGCCCGTCGAAGAAGAGGATGAAGGCGACGCCGCCGCCCACGATGCCCACGTAGGCCAGGCCCGCCCACCAGGCGACGCCGTGGCGAGGCCCCCGCGCGGAGCGAGCCGGCGCCGGCGGTGCGGCCACCCACCGCTCCAGGAGCGCTCCCCCCGGCCGGCGTCGCCGCAGGGACAGCGACGCCACCGCCCCGAGCACGAGCGTGGCCACCAGGTTCTTGGCCGTGGTGTAGACGGCGGGCGGCGCGATGGCGTGCACGCCCTGGCTGTTCACGAACACCGACAGCCCGCTCACCGCCGCCGTCATGCCGGCCACGGCCATGCCCGGCAGCGCCCGGGGCGTGCCGGTGCGCCCCGGGCTCACGCGTCGCCCTCCGGGGCGGCCCCCCGCACCACGGCGAGGTCGGCGAGGACGGCCCGGGCGGTGTCCTCGTCCAGGCGGCCCACGGCGTAGCCGCTGTGCACGATCAGCCACTCCCCGGGGCAGGGGGGCGGGCCGTCGAGGGCGAGCAGCGACACGCGCTCGCGGCCGCCTCCCGCGCCCTCGACCACCGCCGTACCGTCGGGGTCGCAGGCGAGCACCCGTCGCACCCGGCTCATGCACACGAGGCGGCCTCCTCGACGAGGGCGAGCACGGCGCGCAGAGCCTCGGGCACGGCCGCCTCCACCCGGGGGCTGAGCCCCGAGCCCAGGGAGAAGTCCTCCCCCTCGACGCCCACCACGACGACGCGCGCCGGGGCGTGCCCCACGGCGCGGGCCAGGCGGTGCACGCCCAGCACGTCGACCCCGTGGCTGCTCGTGGCGCGCGCCGTGCCGGGCCGCCGGGGCACGGGACCGGGGCGCCGGGGGGCCCGGGTCCCGTCGGCGCGGCCCGAGGGCGCCAGGTCCATGACCGTGACGGTACCGGGTTCGGCCCCCGAGCGGACGGCGTCCACCACGACGGCGAGGGCGGCGTCGTCCCAGTGCCCCAGCAGGTCCAGGGGGTCCACCAGCGGCCCCGCCCAGCGCGCGCCGCTGCGGCGGGCGGCCTGCTCGCCCACGATGGCGCCGATGGCGTCGTCGTGGCGGTACTCGCTCCCGATCCCGGCGATCACGACGGCGTCGACGCCGCGGGCGGTCATCGCCGCACCGTCACGTCGAGGAAGTGGGCGGCACAGGAGATGCACGGATCGTGGTTCCGCACGGCCTGCTCGCAGCGCCACGTGAGCTCGTCGTCGTCGAGCGACAGGCTGGCCTCGGCCACGCGGCGCAGGTCGGCTTCGATCGTGAGCTGGTTCTGCGAGGTGGGGGGCACGATCCGGGCCGCCTCGATGGCACCCGTGGCGTCGAGGGCGTAGGTGTGGAAGAGCAGGCCCCGGGGCGCCTCGGTGGCCCCCGTGCCCGACGCCGGGCGCGCCCGGACCGCCGCCGCCGGCGGGTCGGGGGGCTCGTACTCGGCGACGAGGCGCAGCGCCTCCGAGCACGCCACGACGAGCTCGACGGCGCGCACGACGATGCTGCGGAACGGGTTGGCGCACACCGGGCCGAGCCCGGCGCCGTCGGCGGCCTGGCGCGCCACCACGGGCAGGGCTCCGGCGTTGAGGGCGTAGCGGGCGAGCGGGCCCGTGAGGTACGGCCCCCGGCCCCGGATGCGGGCGTGCAGGGCCGTCGAGCGGGCCACGTGCTCCTCCTCGACGAGCTCGGCGAACCCCGCGGGGTCGACGTCGAGGCCGTCGGAGGAGGCCACGCGGCCGGACTCGATGGGGTAGCGCCCCCCGTCGCGCAGCGCCACGAAGCGGTAGGCGCCCTCGACGTCGGGGAACTCGAAGCCGGCCACCCAGGCCACGGTGGCCAGGGCGTCGTCGAGGGCGGCCCGCAGCGGCTCGGCCAGCGCGGCGACGGCCGCGGGGTCCGGGGCGCGGTAGAAGCCCCCCACGCAGACGTTGACGGGATGGACCGAGCGCCCGCCGATAGTCTCCATCAGCTGGTTGCCGGCCCGCTTGAGCCGCAGCCCCCGCTCGACCGAGGCGCGGTCGCGCTCGGCGAGCTCGACGGCGTCGGCACAGCCGAGGAAGTCCGGGGCGTGGAGGAGGTAGACGTGCAGGGCGTGGCTCTGGATCCACTCCCCGCAGTACAGGAGGCGTCGCAGCGCCGTGACGCGGTCGTCGACGGTCACGCCACAGGCGGCCTCCATCGCCGCGCAGGCGCTCATCTGGTAGGCCACCGGGCAGATGCCGCAGATCCGGGCGGTGATGTCGGGTGCCTCGGTGAACCGCCTGCCCGCCAGGAGGGCCTCGAAGTACCGGGGGGGCTCGAAGATCTCCAGGCGCACCTCGTGCACGGAGCCGTCGCGCACGTCGATGTGCAGCGACCCCTCGCCCTCGACGCGCGCCAGGCCCTCGACACCGACGCTGCGCCGCGCCCCGTGGGTCATCGGGCGCGGCGTCCCCGGCGCCCGGCGGCGGCCGCCGTGTCCCGCTCCTGGGACAGCGACTCGTCGCGGAAGGCGGGCGCCCCGGCGTTGAAGGTGCGGAAGAGCCGGGTGGCGTCCACCGGCGCCATGCCGTCGGTGCGCAGCCTGCCGGCGAGCGACGGTGTGTTGGCGGCGTCGGTGGGCCCGAAGCAGCCGAAGCACCCCCGCCGGTAGGCCGGGCACAGGGCCCCGCAGCCCGCCCGGGTGACGGGGCCGAGGCAGGGGACGCCCTCGGAGACCAGGAGGCAGACGGTCCCTCGCTGCTTGCACTCCTGGCACACGCTGAAGCCCGGCACGACGGGCCGGCGGCCCGCCAGCGACGCCGTGATGACCTCCAGCAGCTGCCCCCGGTCGATGGGGCAGCCGTGGAGCTCGTAGTCCACGGGCACGTGGGCGGCGATGGGTGTCGAGGTGTCCAGCGACGAGATGTACTCGGGATGGGCGTAGACGGTGGACGCGTAGGCGCCGCCGGCTGCGAAGTTCCGCAGTCCCTGGATCCCGCCGGCGGTGGCGCACGCCCCGATGGTGACGACGGTGCGCGAGGCGGCGCGCACCGCCTGGATGCGCTGCGCGTCGGCCGGCGTGGTGATGGATCCCTCCACCAGCGAGACGTCGTAGGGACCGTCGACCGACGCCCGGGTCATCTCGGAGAAGTGGGCGATGTGCACCGCCTCGGCCAGGCCGAGGAGCTCGTCTTCGCAGTCGAGCAGGGTCAGCTGGCAGCCGTCGCAGGAGGCGAACTTCCACACGGCCAGCGTCGGGCGCTGCCGCCGCGCCCGGTCCCCCCGGGCCGTCGTCGCCGTCGTCACCGCTGGCGCTCCCGGAGCAGTTCGCCCACGACGGCGCCATAGCGCACGACCGGGCCGTCGCGGCACACCAGGATCGGCCCGAGCTGGCAGTGGCCGCACAGGCCGCACCCGCACTGCATGTTGCGCTCGAGCGAGATCCGGATCCGGCCCGGGTCGACGCCCCGGTCCACCAGGGCCCCCGCCACGAAGCGCATCATGATCTCCGGCCCGCAGACGAGGGCGACCGCCCGGGCCGGATCGAACGGGGCCGCGGGGATGAGGGCGGTGACCACGCCCACCGTGCCCTGCCAGCCGGGTGGGGCTACGTCGACGCTGACGTCGACGTAGGCGCCCGCGTCGCGCCAGCGCGCCATGTCCTGTCCGAAGACGATCTGGTCGGGCGAGCGGGCCCCCACCAGGACGAACAGGCGCGCGTCGCCGCGTCGTTGGCGCGCCACGAGGTCGCGCACGGCCCCCCGCAAGGGTGCCAGGCCGATGCCGCCCGCCACCACCACGTAGTCGGTGCCCGCCTCCTCGCCGCCCGCCTGGTCCAGGCCCCATCCCTGCCCGAAGGGGCCGCGGACGCCCACGGGCGCCCCGACCGGCAGCTCGCACAGGGCGTGGGTCACCATCCCCACGTCGCGCACGGTGTGCTCGAGGGGGCCGCCGGCCGGGCCCGGGGCGCTCGAGATCGAGATGGCCACCTCTCCCACGCCGAAGGCCGTGAGCATGTTGAACTGGCCGTGTCGGAACGGGGCTCCGCCGTCGCGCCCGGGCGCCAGGAGCATCGTGGTGACGTCGGCCGTCTCCCGCTGGCGCCCGACCACGCGCCACAACGACGGGGTGAGCGGGTGGGGGGCACCGGGCGGCCGGGGGTCAGCCCGCGTCTGCATCGTCACCGAGGCCGTAGAGGTCCAGGAGCTGGGTCCGGGTCGCCTGGAGGCGCTCGAGGAGCATGCCCGACACCCGCGTGAGCAGGGCGTAGCCGAAGGCCGGCTGGGACTCCGCCTTGGCCCGCAGGCAGGCCCCGTCGACGGCCACCGCGCCCACGTCGGTCATGGCGCGGGCGTCGAAGAACCAGCGGTAGGGCGGCACGAGCCACGACCACCCCACGACGCTGCCGGGCCCGAGGGTCTGCACCACGATCCCGCCGCGGCCGGGGGCGTGCACCTCGATGGCGACCTGCCCCCGGCGCACGAGGTACAGCGTCGTCGCCTCGTCCCCCTCGGCCAGGAGGAGCTGTCCCGCGCTGAAGGCGACGTTCTGGGCGCAGCCGACGACGGTGGCCACCGCGTCGGCCGGCAGGTCACGGAACAGGGCGTGCCCGCCGAGCAGCTGCGCCATCGACTCAGGCACCGCCGCCCCCCGGGGTGGCGCCGTCGGAGGACCGGATGGCGGCCGCCTCCTCGGTGATGTCGATGCCCACCGGGCACCAGGTGATGCACCGGCCGCAGCCCACGCACCCCGAGGACCCGAACTGGTCCCACCAGGTGGAGAGCTTGTGGGTGAGCCACTGCCGGTAGCACGACGCCGTGGTGGGCCGCACGGGGCCGCCGTGGATGAAGGAGTGGGCCCGGTCGAAGCACGAGGACCAGCTCCGCTGGCGCTCGACCGTCCCCCCCAGGTCGCTCACGTCGTGGACGTCGCTGCAGAAGCAGGTGGGGCAGACCAGGGTGCAGTTCCCGCACGACAGGCAGCGCTGGGCGGTCTCCTCCCAACGGGGATGGTCGATGTTGCGGGCCAGGAGCTCGGGCAGCCCGTCGGTGTCGAGGGCCCGCGTCATCGAGGCCGTGGCGCCGGCCACCACGGCGTGGCGTCGCTCGAGGTCGTGCGCCGTGGCCGCCTGGTGCGGGACCTCGGCGAGCACCGCCGCGCCGAGGGCCGATCCCACGGAGACGACGTACCGGCGGCCCCCACCGCCGTCGGGGGCGGTCCCCGCCGACTCGGCGGGGAGCTCGCACAGGGCCAGGTCGTAGCCGCCGTCGGCCCCCGGCCCCGTCCCCATCGACGTGCAGAAGCAGGTGGCGGCGGGATGTCCGCACTCGGCGGCCACGACGAAGGTCCCCGACCGGCGCCGCGCGTACGAGGCGTCGGGGACGGCGCCCTCGCCCAGCACGCGGTCGAGCACGGCCATGGCGGCGATCTCACAGGGGCGGGCCCCGAAGACCGCCACCGGGGCCGCGGCCTGCGGGGTCTCCTCCACGGTGACCTCGTCGTCGTGGGCGGCGGCCCGCCACAGGGTCTCCCGGGGAGGGAAGAAGGAGGCCTTCCACGAGGCCGGGCCCACCGCCCACGCGAACAGGGCGTCGTCGCCGGCCTGCTCGACGCGGTACGAGCCCGGCCCCTGCCGGTCCCGGTAGCCGACGGGCAGGTCGTCGGTCCCCGCCACCGGCGCGTGGACGACGGCGCCGTCACGCACGACCGGGCCGGTCACCGCGTAGCCCCGCTCCGCCAGGGCGCGGATCAGGCTGTCGAGACCGGGGCGGTCGACGATGGCCGCCGACCCCGTCGTCACGGGCCCGTCGGCGGGCGCGGCGTCGATGGTGCGGGCGCCGGGCCGTGGCGGGGTGGCGGCCCGGGCCGGGAGCCCTCGCTCGGGGCCGGGGTCACCGGCCGCCCCCGTGGTGCGTCTCGGACGCATCGGGCGAGCGCGGCGCCCGCCGGCGGGCCCGGAGGCGCTGGGCGCCGAGGGCCGCCTCCACCGCGGCCAGCCACTGGTTGGGGCGCCACCCGTCGGTGTCGGGCCGGCCCGCCAGCTCGAGTTCCAGGGGCACGAGCAGCGAGCGCTGGAGCTCGGCGAGCGGCCCGCACGTCCCGGCGAGGTCGAGGAGCTCGACGACGACGTAGGAGCGGGCCGCCTGCCACGTGGCGAGGTCGTCGCGCTCGGGCGCGTCGGGCCGCTGGTGGTGCTCGGCGGCGAGCTCGTCGCGCAGCGCGGCCTCCGACCCGTGGGCGAGGAGGTTCGTCCACTCCCACGGCGCGACGCCCTCACCGTGGTCGAGGCGGTACCGCACGAGCGAGCCCGTGAGGAACGCCGCACAGTCGTCCGCCACCGAGCTCTGCCCACGTCGCGCCGCCCGGGAGCGGTGCGGGGCCTGACCCGAGGACCCCGGGGCCCCCCGGCCCCCGTGCCGGTGGAGGGCGAGACGCCGGAGCCACGACGCCGGGCTCATCGCCGGCCCGCCCGTGTGCTGTGGTCCCGAGACACCATCGCTCACCTCGAGTACCGACGATACGTGGCCACGGGGCCCGGCGCCCAGGGTCGAAGGTCCCTGCCGGCGCACGACCCGCGGTCGCCGCCCGCCCTCAGGAGGGGGCCGGCGCGGCCCGCAGGAGGCCGAGGCCGGCGGCCGCCTCCCACAGCGACGCCCGGGCCCGGGGGTCGGCCGCCTGCTCGATGAGCAAGCGCGCCTGTGCCTGCTGGCTCCGGCCGAAGATCTCGGCGCAGCCGACGTCGGTCACCACCACGGAGTGCTGGAAGGTCGACACCGGGGTCTGCACGATCGGGACGATGGTCGACGAGTCGGTGACGGCGTGCCACGCCCGGAGAGCGATCACCGCGTGCCCGCCGGTGGAGTGCAGCGCGCCCACGACGAAGTCCGGTTGGCCGCCGAAGCCCGAGTAGATCCGACCCCGGACGGAGCACGCGTTGGCCTGTGCGAACAGGTCGACCTGCAGGGCGGTGTTGATCGACAACATGGCGGGCTGGGTGGCGATGCGGCCCGGGTCGTTCACGACCTCTGTGCGCCGCATGACCAGGCGGCGGTTGTGGTCGGCCCACTGGTAGACCTCGGGTGACCCGAACATGAACGACGCGCACACGGGGCGCGCCGGGTCGAGAGCACCCGCGCGGTCGAGCGACACGATGCCGTCGCTCACCATCTCCGACCACACGCCCAGGCCCCGCGCCGACGTGAGCATGCGCGCCGCGGCGTCGGGAAGCTCCCCGATGCCGAGCTGGACGGTGCCCCCGTCCGACGCGTACTGCGCCACCCGCCGCCCGATGGTCTCCGCCTCGTCGTCGACGGCCCGGGGTGCGGGGGAGGGAAGCGCGGCCTCGACCTCCACGGCCAGGTCGACCTGGTCGAGATCGAGCTCGGCGTCCCCCAGCGTGTAGGGCATGTGGGGATTGAGCTGGGCGACCACCAGGCCCCCCCGCTGGCGGACCCGCTCGATGGCGGCGGGCAGGATGTTGACCTCGATGCCGAGCGAGACCTTTCCCTCGAAGGGGGTCGAGGTGTGCAGCAGGACGACGTCGGGCGGCCGCAGCGAGTCGAAGAGCCGGGGCACCAGCGACAGGCGCATGGGGAGGTAGTCGAGCTGCGGGTCGTGGCGCACACCGGGCCCGACGAACGGGGTCTCGGTGACCACCCCCGGGCGGCACGGCCAGCCCGCCTGCGGGTTGAGGACGAACAGCCGGTACTGCTCCAGCGTGGCGTCGGCGAGGCGCAGGAGCTCCCAGGGTGTGCCGAAGTTCCCCGACACCACCACCCGGGGGCTCGGTTGCCCGGTCGCCGCCAACCGCCCGGCGAGCGCGCCTTCGGCGACTATGCGCATCGAGCACAGGCAGCGGTCGGGTCCATCCGGTGATCCCGCGTCTGCACGACGGTCCTCCCGCCTCCGGGCCCCCCGTCCGGAGCTCCAGGCCCGGCCACGCCAGGCTCGCCCTTCATTCAACCAGCCCGTCATGCAGCCGGCCCCGCCAGGGCGCAGACAGGGACGAACGTCCCCGATCGGGCGGCCCGCGGCGGTCCCCCCGGCGGGCCGACGACCAGCGCTACGGGCGCCCCGAGGTGGTGCCCCGCCGCGACAGGGCGTCCACCGTCACGGCGCCCAGCAGCACGAGCCCGGTCACGATGAACTGCCACTGCGCGGCCAGGCCGAGGAGGTACATGCCGTTGTAGATGCCGCCGATGACGAGGCCGCCGAGCACGGCGTGCGACATCCGACCACGCCCGCCGAGCAGGGACGTTCCCCCGACGACCGCCGCCGCCACGGCATAGAGGACCAGCTGCCCGCCGTTGACGTTGTTCGACATGCCGCCCAGGAGCGACGCGTAGAGCACGCCGGCGATGGCCGCCGTCAGCCCGCACAGGGTGAACGCCCACGTGCGGATGACGGCCACGTTGACCCCGGCGCGCCGGGCGGCCTCGGGGTTGCCGCCGATGGCGTAGATGTAGCGGCCGAAGCGCATCCTCTGGAGGAGGAAGCTCCACGCGCCGAACAGCCCGAGCACGATGAAGATGACCCACGGGACGCCCTCGAGCACGCCGGTGGCGGCCCGGTTGACGTTGCAGATGAGCACGACGCCGACGCCGATGGCGGCCATCATGACGATTTTGATCATGGTCAGGCTGCGGGGAGGGGCCACCAGGCCGCTGCGCCGCCTCCGCTCGTCGCGCAGGAACATGTTCAGGCTGAGGAGCCCAACGATCGCCGCCACGGCGATCCAGCCCACGAGCGGTGTGACCTCGCCCCACATCAGGTTGTAGAGCACGTGCAGGTTGACCGAGCGCCCGGTGAGCGTCGGGTAGCCCGAGAAGGGCCCGATGGCCAGGATGATGAGCAGCACCCCGTTCATGATGAGCAGGCCCGCCAGCG
>DATJBC010000157.1:0-5148 GCA_035515515.1 Acidimicrobiales bacterium | reverse complement strand
CACGCCCGGTAGAAGACGGTGCCCTTCAGGTAGTCCTCCTCGGTGCCTGCCTGGATGAGGGCGGGACGGGCCGACGGGGTGAAGCCGTCGATGCCCACCCACGTGCCCGAGAAGAAGTTGCGCCTGCGTTGCGCCTTCTTGGCCGGCGCGCGCACGGTGGGGACGGTCCACGTCCCCGACACGCTGGTCAAGCCCGAACCGGTGAGGGCGTAGCCCGACCAGTTGCGCGACGCCCACGTCTCGTGCACGGCGCGTGCGGACGAGGCCTTGGGCGCGGGCGTCGCGGTGGGCTCGGGGAGGGCGATGCGGGTGGCCTGGCCCGGGCGGGAGGACGCCGCCGTCACCGGAGGACCGGCCATCCCCGCTGCCAGTGACGCCAGTGCCACGACCGGCACGGCCACCCACGTTCCCCGCCGCATCCCCACCCCCCGCCTGCTGGGTCCGCCGCCGACGCTACCAACAGCCGGCCCCCGGCGCTACGGGAGCGGAGCTGCGGAGCTGCGGGGCTGCACCCGCGGTGGCGGGCGCTCGCGCCCCATGGTGAGGGCGGCCGTGACCGCCCCGAGCACCATGAGGGCGGCCGCCACGGCCAGCGACAGCTCGAGCCCGTGCGAGAAGGCGCCGTAGGCGGCTGTCACGACGCGGTGGACGATGGAGGCGATCGCCGGGTTCCTCTCGGCGGCCGACGCCTGCCCGCTCACGGTCCCGGTGGTCACGGCGGTGACGACCTGCGAGCGGAACGGCGCGGGGAGGCCGAGGGTGGCGAGCCGGTGGACGAGGTTGGTGGTGAGCTGCCCGTTCACCACCGATCCGAGGATGGCCACGCCCATGACCGCTCCCAGCTCGCGGCTGGTGTGGGTCATCGACGACGCCATGCCGGAGCGCTCGGGGGGGATGGACGACAACGCGGCGGTGGTGACCGGCACCAGGGCGACCCCGAAGCCGACGCCGGTGAGGGCGAGCGGCCAGCCGATCCCGAGCACGGTCGAGTGCGAGTTGAGGAGGGTGTCGGTCAGCATCAGGCCGACGCCCGCCGCCAGGCACCCGAGCGCCATGGGGAGGCGGGGGCCGCCGGCGGCCACCCATCGACCGGTGAGGGCCGAGGCGAGCACCATGCCCGCCGCCATGGGGACGAAGTCGACCGCCGTCTGGTACGGCGACTGCGAGCCGACGACCTGGAGGTAGAGGGCGACGAAGAAGAAGACGGCGAACACGCCGAAGTACACGGCGAAGGCCACCACGTTCGCGCCCGTGAAGCGCGACCTTCGGAAGAAGCCGACGTCGACGAGCGGGTTCGACGAGCGTCGCTCCCTCACCACGAACGCCGTCACACCCAGAGCGGCCAGCGCGAAGAGCGCCACGATCCACGGTGTGCGGTAGCCGGCGGTCTCGCCCGAGATCACGGCGAAGGACAACGCCGCCAGGGCTCCGGCGGCCAGGACGGCCCCGCCCGCGTCCAGGCGCCGCCCCGTGGGATCGGCGCTCTCGGGGAGCGAGACCCACGCCAGCACGAAGGCGGCCGCGCCGAACACCACGTTGAACCAGAAGACGGCGCGCCACGACCACAGGCCGGAGAGGGCGCCCCCGACCACCGGCCCGAGCGCCAACGCGAGCCCCGACACCGCCACCCACACCCCCAGGGCGCGCGCCCGCTCGGCCCGGTCTTCGTAGAGGTGGCGGACCATCGATAGCGTGCCGGGCTCGGAGGCGGCGGCACCCACGCCCATGAGGATCCGCCCTGCGATCAGCGTGCCCACGCTGGGCGCCAGCGCGCAGAGGACGGACCCCGCGCAGAACAGGCCCACGCCCCCGAGCATGACGCGCTTGCGCCCGAGGACGTCTCCCAGCGTGCCGAAGGCGAGCATCAGGCTGGCGAAGCTCAGGGCGTACCCGTTGACGACCCACTGCAGGGCGCCCACGCCGGCGTGGAGCGCCGACTGCACGCTGGCCAGGACGACGGCGACGATCGTGTTGTCGAGGAAGGTGAGGAACAAGACGAGCGTGACCGCCGTGAGGGCGAGCGCCCCCCCGCCTCCGCCGACGGCGCCGTGGGTCGGCGGGCGCTCGAGGCCGCGCGCCGCCCCGGGGGCCACGGCGCGTGGGCCCCGCCTCGCCGGGGCGATGGCCACGGGCTCAGCCCGAGCGGCGGCTGCGACGGCGACGACGCCGGACCCTCGAGTCCGCCATCAGCGACAGCCCGATCCCGAGCATCCACACGTCCTTGGCCAGGGCCACGCCGTCGCGCGTGGGCCGCATGCTGTGCGGCTCGTGGGCCCCCGGGCTGCGGGCGTAGAGGCCCAGCAGCGCACCGGCGAAGGCCACCAGTCCCAGGCCTGCCAGCCGCCCGCGCACCAGGGGCAGCAGGAGCGCCCCGCCCAGCGCGGTCTCGGCCAGCGCTAGAGCCTTGGTGAAGGCGTGCTCGTCCATGCCTTCGAACACGGGATAGGCGCGCGCGGCCGCCGCGTGGAGGTGCTTGGCCGTTTCGTCGTCGGCCTGCAACTTGCTCAGGCCCTCGTTCAGGATGAAGCCGCCCGTGGTCACCCGGAGCGGCAGTTGGCGGATCGTCGTGGTGGCAGACATGGGAGGGTCTTACCCACCGCGGGCCACCGCTCGAAACCGCCACGTCCGAGCGCGCCGGCAGACGCACGAGACGGCCGGTTACCCGCGTCCCTGTTTACGCGCCGGGCGGCGGGGGTATCGCTGCTGTGCCCCGATGTCTGACCGTGGCGTCGGCGGCGGGGGGATCCTCGTCGACGGCTCGCGGTCCGCGCACGAGGAGGTATGTCAATGATCGGGACAGGTGGAGTCGTTGCGAGCATCTTGGTCTTTGCCGTTGGCGCCATCTTGGACTTTGCCGTCACGGCGAACACCGCGCAGCACGGGTTCGACGTCAGAACGGTGGGTGTCATCCTGATGATCGTGGGTGCCGTGGGCTTCGCGGTCTCCCTCGTCTTCTTCGCGGTGACGAGCACCGGGCAGAGGCGACGCCACGAGACGACCGTCGACGACGGCTACGGCCACGTCATGCACCGAGAGGACAGGGTGTCGTAATGGGACTCATCTTGTTGGTACTGCTCATCGCACTGATCTTGGGGGGCCTCGGGTTCGCCGCCCATGTCCTGTGGATCATCGCCGCCGTGGTCTTCATCGCCTGGCTGGCGGGGTTCGCCCTCGCCCGGGGCGAGGGAGCAGGCGGCCGCGGCCGCTGGTACCGCTGGTGACGCGCCGGTGGCCGTCACAGCGCGCCGGGCGCTAGGGAGAACCCGGTGACGCTGGCGTCCAGGTCCGGGGCAGGCGGGGCCCCCGGCGACGACGCCGGCGCCGCCGCGGTCTCGACCCGGGTGCCGGGCCGCCTCGACCGGCTCCCGTGGTCGCGCTGGCACTGGATGGTGCTCATCGGTCTGGGCACCGTGTGGATCCTCGACGGCCTCGAGGTGACCATCGTCGGTGCCGTGGGCAGCACGCTCACCAAGGCCGGCAGCGGGATCGCCATCTCGACGGCCCAGGTGGGCGACGCCGCCGGTGTCTACGTCGCCGGCGCCTGTGCGGGCGCACTGGTGTTCGGCCACTTGACCGACCGCCTGGGGCGGCGCCGGCTCTTCCTCGTCACCCTGGGCGTGTACCTGGCCGCCACGGTGCTCACCGCCACGTCGCACAACGCCTGGATGTTCTTCGCCTTCCGGTTCTTCACCGGCGCGGGGATCGGAGGGGAGTACGCGGCCATCAATTCGGCGATCGACGAGTTGATCCCCGCCCGCGTGCGGGGGACCGTCGACCTCGTCGTCAACGGCTCGTACTGGTTGGGGACCGCCGCGGGCGCCGCCGCCACCCTGGTGCTGCTCGACCCCAAGGTCCTCGCCACCGACGTGGGCTGGCGCGTCTGCTTCTTCATGGGGGCCGTGCTCGGTCTGGGCATCCTCCTCGTGCGGCGCAACCTCCCCGAGAGCCCGCGTTGGCTCTTCACCCACGGGCACGTCAGGGAGGCCGATCGCATCGTCGATCAGATCGAGGACGAGGTCCGGGCGTCGACGGGCGAGGACCTCGAGGACCCCGGCGAGCCGATCGAGGTGCGGGCGCGGGGCTCGCTCGGCTTCCTCCAGGTGGCCCGGATCGTGTTCGGCCAGTATCCGCAGCGGTCGGTGCTGGGCCTGTCGCTGTTCGTCGGCCAGGCGTTCCTCTACAACGCCGTGTTCTTCACCTACGCGCTGGTGTTGACCACCTTCTACCGCGTGTCGCCCGGTTCGGTCGGCTACTACCTGATCGCCTTTGCGCTGGGGAACGTCCTGGGGCCCGTCGTCCTCGGCCGCCTCTTCGACGTCGTGGGACGTCGTCTCATGATCGCCACGACCTATATCGCCTCGGGGGTGATGCTGGTGATCACCGCCCGCCTGTTCGATGCCGGGGTGCTGAGCGCCGACACCCAGACCCTCGCGTGGGTCGTCATCTTCTTCTTCGCCTCGGCCGGAGCCAGTTCGGCGTACCTGACGGTGAGCGAGGTGTTCCCTATGGAGACCCGGGCCCTCGCCATCGCGTTCTTCTACGCGGTGGGAACCGGGCTGGGCGGCATCGTCGGGCCGGTCCTCTTCGGCAACCTGATCGCTACGAAGCGCCCCTTCGACGTGGCGATCGGCTACGTGATCGGTGGCACGCTCATGATGGCGGCCGGCGTGGTGGCGGTCTTCCTGGGCGTCGACGCCGAGCGGCGGCCCCTGGAGGAGGTGGCCGCGCCGCTCTCGGCGGTGGGCGGGGGGCCGCAACCCGTGGCCCGGGCCCGGCCGTCTCCTGCGCCGGCCCCGACGGTGCGGCCTCGTAGCGGCCGAGTCGGGTGGGCGCCGCTTCCCCAGGCCTCCACGCGTCCTTCCGGTGATCCCTTCGTTGCGCGCGAGGTGGACGCTCTCGTCCACCAGCTGGCCGAGCGCGGGCCGCAGACCCAGGCGCAGCTGGCGCGCCTCGTGGCCGCCCGCCACTGGGGCCCGGGCCGCCTGCGGGCGGCGCTGCGCTCGGGCGTGGCGTCGGGCCGGATCCGCCGCCTCGGGCACGGCGCCTTCGCCGCCGCGCCCGCGCCCGGCGGCCCGGGGGCCCGCCCCGGCCGGCCGGCCGCACCTCCGGGGGGGTGACCGGGCCCCGGAGGTTGGCCGGGGGCGTGGC
>DATJBC010000156.1:0-2513 GCA_035515515.1 Acidimicrobiales bacterium | reverse complement strand
GGAAATTGGCGCCAGCCTCGTCGAGTACGCGCTGCTCCTCGCCCTCATCGCCGTCATCGCCCTGGTGGCTCTGCACTTCCTCGGTGGTTCGGTGGCCAACACGCTCAACAACGTGGGCAGCTCCATCAACAGCACGCCCTGACGCCTCGGCCGACGGGACGGTCAAACGGCTCAGCCCGGCACCCCGGGCTGGGCCGTTTGCGCGCCCGGGTCCCGGTAGTGGAAGACCGTGGCCGTGCTCGAGTGCCACACCACCTGCCAGTGCGGGTCGTGGCCGAGGTAGACCGACAGCGGGGTCCCGGTGGGCCACAGGACATAGGCCACGTGGTGGGGCACGAGCACCGTGTCGGGGTCGGCGGTGAGCTCGTCCACCGCCAGGTACTGCGACAGCACCCCGTTGCCGGTGTAGAGCTCGGTGCGCCCGTCGACGAAGGTGGGCCGGCCCACCCAGTCGAGGTAGTCGTTCCACAGGTAGGTGGAGAACACCCGGCCCGGGTGGCCCTGCAGGTAGGCCACGGCGCGCACCGGGACGCTCGGCGCCGGGGTCCCCGCCCGGTACCAGGGCCCCTGCAGGAAGGCCGCGGCGAGGACCGCCACCATGGGCCATACGAGCACCGTGGGGCGCAGGCGCTCCTCGGACTCGAACGGGCAGCGCGCCGCCAGCGCGCACCAGGCGATGGCGAAATAGGGGATGAAGCGCGCCGCGTCCAGGGCGGACACGAGCATGAGCCCGGCCAGCGCCAGCTCCACGAAGGGAACGTCGCGCCCGGTGAACACCAGGTAGGCCACCGTGGCGGCCACGGGCAGCACGACGACGGCCAGGGTGGCGGGGTCGTGGAAGTTGGGTGACTGCCACTCGCCGATGAGGCGGCGCACCGTGGTGTTGAAGGTGACGCCGAAGGCGCTGGCGTAGACGTGGGCGCCGAACGGGTTGACCAGGGTGGCCAGGCCCGAGCCCACGAGGGTGGCCGCCGCGGGGCCCCGGCCCAGGGCGTCGACGGAGAGCCTCCCCCGGCCCCGGCGCACCAGGGCGGCCAGCAGCTCGAGCACGAGCACCCCCAGCCCGAGGAGGAAGCTCCCGTGCAGGTTGGCCCACGCCACGAACAACACCGGCACCCCCACCAGCCACCACGGCCGGCGCCGGGCGAGCGACAGTCCCAGGAGCAACAGCGCCAGGAAGAGGTAGCTCACCATCTGGGGGCGGTCGTCGAGCAGGAGGGTGACAGCCGCCCCCGTCTCGACGCACAACAGGCCGGTCCACGTCCACCCCGCCCCCACCACCCGGCTGCGCAAGGCCACCGCCAGCACCGTCAACGTGGCCAGCCCCGCCGACAACAGCCAGAAGGCGCCGGGCCCGATGGCGCGCACCGACTCGGCCAGGACGACGTCGTAGCCCCACTCGGGGCTGATCCAGCTGTGGCCGAGCACGGTGTAGGAGAAGACGTCGTGGGTGATGACGTGGTGGTGGTCGAGCATCCACACGCCGGCGGCTCGGTGCCAGAAGGTGTCGTCGAACACCCCGCTGCGCAGGGCGTCGCGCCAGGGGATGAGACACCCCACGGCCACGCCCACGAGCCCCACCGGGCCAGCCAGGGGGCCCCACGGCCGGTGTGGGGCGCGGTGGCGGCCCCGCGCGGCGCGGCGCGGGGCGCGGGGCCCGTCGGGCCGCTCGGGCACGCCGCCGCGCGGCGGCACGCGCCGGGCGGCGTGGGGTTGGGCGGCCGTTGTCACCGGCGCCGGCAGTGGCGACGCCGGCGCGGCCTGCGGTCGTCCTGACGGCACGCATCATGATCGCGTGCCGGGCGCGGCGAGCCGCGCATCTCGCCGGCGTCAGTCCCGGCAGACCGTGCCCGGGGCCGGCAGCGCGCCCGAGACGAAGTAGGCCTGATCGGCGCTGCGCACGCAGGCGCTGTAGTAGTAGGCCACGTGGCTCTGGCCCTGCCACGTGAGCAGCACCCCGTGCTGGAGCTCGGCCGCCAGGCGCTGCGCCCACACGTAGGGCGTGGCAGGGTCGCCCGTGGCCCCCACCACCAGGATGGGCGGCGACCCCGTCGCCGTGGTGGGCGCCGGGATGCGCGTGGCGGGCACGGACCACACCGCGCACCCCGCCTCGCCCCACGCCAGCAGCGGGCCGATGACCGGGGCGCTGGCGGCGGCGGAGGCGGCCAAGGCCGCCACCCCGGCGAGGTCTGGTGCCATGGGGTGGTCGAGGCAGTCGACGGCGATCTCGGCGTCGGCGCCGTTGCTCGACTGCCCGGTGAGATAGCTGTCGGACAGGGTCACCAGGTCGGCGCCGTCGCCGGCCGCCGCCGCGGCCAGCGACCGGCCCAATGACGGCCACGACGACGTCGAGTACAGCGAGTCGAGCACCGCGTTGTAGAACTCGCCGGGCCCGGCGCTGCGACCGCGGGAGGCGGGCAGCGGGTGGGCCCGGCTCCGGTCGATGAGGGCCAGCAAGGCGGCGGTGGGGTCGCCGGCGGGGTGCCAGGGGCAGTGCGTCGACGCGCACCACG
>DATJBC010000155.1:0-18125 GCA_035515515.1 Acidimicrobiales bacterium | reverse complement strand
TGGCGCCGCCCACCACGGTGGCGCCGCCCACCACGGTGGCGCCGCCCACCACGGTGGCGCCCAGCGGGCCCGCGGTGTCGCTGCCTCCGCCCACGACAGCGACCACCGGGCCGCCCGCCCACCGGTTGCTGGCGGCACCGGCGCCCCGGCGCAAGACGCCGGCGCGGGTGACGACGGCCAAGGCACCGCCCAAGCCGGCGCCGAGCGCGGCCCCCAGGCCCCACACGTCGCACACCGTGCCCTTCGGGGTGTTCGTGCAGGGCGACGACATGAGCGCCGTCACGAGCTTCGCGGCCACCACCGGCACGCGCCCCACGATGGCCGCCGACTACCTGAACGGCTCGGCCGGCTGGAGCGCCATGACGGCGACGGGAGGGCTGACGCAGTGGCGCGGCACCGGGCTGCGGGTCGTGCTGGGCGTGCCCATCATCCCCGACGGCGCGGGCGGCAGCCTGTCGGGTGGGGCGTCGGGCGCCTACAACTCGTACTTCGTGACCCTGGCGCAGAACCTGGTGTCGGCCGGGTTCAGCAACGCCATCCTCCGCCTCGGGTGGGAGTTCAACGGCAATTGGTACAACTGGAGCGTCGCCAACCCCACCGACGCGGCCAACTTCGCGGCCTTCTGGCGCAACATCGTCACCGCCATGCGGTCCGTCCCCGGGCAGGCCTTCCAGTTCCTGTGGAACCCCAACGGCTCGGGGCCCACCAGCTACACACCGGACCAGGCCTATCCGGGCGATGCCTACGTGGACTACGTCGGCACCGACATGTACGACAACTGCTGGTGCTCCCCCCAGACGCCGCAGAACGCCTGGGCGGCGCAGCTGACCCAGGCGTGGGGCCTCAACTGGCTGGCGAGCTTCGCCGCCGCGCACGGCAAGGCCATCGCCTTCCCCGAGTGGTCGGTGGACTACCGCTCAGACGGGCACGGTCTCGGCGACGACCCGTACTTCATCAACGCCTTCGCCAGCTGGATCACGGCCAACAACGTGGCGTTCACCGACATGTTCGCCTACGACGCGTCCGACCAGCAGAACAACATCCTCGACGGCCGCTTCTCCAACGCGCTGGCCGCCTTCAAGGCCGACTTCGCCCCGTGACCCACGCGGTGACGCCCGACGGCGGGCGCCGCGGCCGACGGCACGCCGGCTGACGAACCTGGGCGGCCACGGCGCGCCGCCCGCCGTCGCGGGCGGGCCCGCAGGCTGAGTACCGTGATGCTGCGACGACCCTGCCGTGGCGCGCGCCGGGCCCGACCGTGGCGCCGTCACGCCGGTGGTCCCCGACGAGAGGGGTGAGGTGACGGGCGAGCCCGGACCGGTGGCACTGGTGGGCAGCGGCGAGTTCCTCGACGTGATGGTGCCCGTGGACGCCGCCCTGCTCGCCGGGCGCCCCCGACGCGCCGTGGTCATCCCCACGGCCTCGGCCCTCGAGGGCGACGAGCGGGTGGCGTACTGGCTGGACCTCGGGCGGCGCCACTACGAGGCCATGGACGTGGAGGTCGTCCCCCTCGACGTCCGCACCCGACAAGATGCCGACGACCCTGCGCTCGGCGCGGCGGTGGCCGGGGCGGGCCTCGTGTACCTGTCGGGCGGCAACCCCGCCCACCTGTCGGCCACGCTGCGCGACACCGCCCTGTGGGCCGCCGTGGAGCGCGCCTGGCGGGAGGGCACCGCCCTGGGCGGGTGCTCGGCGGGTGCCATGGCCCTCAGCGCGGGCGCCCCGGCGGAGCTCTTCGCCGCCCGGGACGACCCCGCGGCCCCCGCCTCCCCCGGGCGGGCGGCGGCCGGCAGCGGCCTGGGGGTGGTCCCGGGGGTGGCCGTCATCCCCCACTTCGACCAGATGGAGCGGTGGCGGCCGGGCGCGGTGGACTGGTTCCGGGCCTGGCAGCCCCCGGGAACGGTCCTCGTCGGCATCGACGAGCGGACCGCCCTGGTCCAAGCGCAGGGCCGCTGGCACGTGGAGGGGCTGGGCTCGGTGTGGGTGATCACCGGGGAGGGCCGCACCCCCCACGGCCCGGGCAGCACCGTGCCCCTGCCGGCGGCCCCCGCCTGAGGCGCGGGCCCGGGGAATGTTGCGTACACAAATAGTGCTGCCCGAGACGGTGCGGCCCGACGGGGGGCCGCCCGGCACGAGGAGGGCCCCATGCCCGCAGTGACCGTCGACGACATGTCCAGCCTGGCGCGCCTGGGCGCCCCCGCCGCCGACGCCGTGGAGCGCCCCGCGGTGTCGGTGACCGACGCCCCCGCGGGGTACGAGGGGGAGGGCTTCCCCGTGCGGCGCGCCTTCGCCGGCGTCGACCTGGCGCTGCTCGACCCCTTCGTGCACATGGACCAGATGGGCGAGGTCGACTACGGGCCGGGCGAGCCCCGGGGCACCGCCTGGCACCCCCACCGCGGCTTCGAGACCGTCACCTACATGATCGACGGCACGTTCCAGCACCAGGACTCCACCGGCGGGGGCGGCCTCATCACCAACGGGGACACCCAGTGGATGACCGCCGGCGCGGGGATCCTGCACATCGAGCGGCCCCCCGAGGCGCTGGTGAGGAGCGGCGGCCTCTTCCACGGCGTCCAGCTGTGGGTCAACCTGCCGTCGCGCGACAAGTGGGTGGCGCCGCGGTACCAGGACATCCGGGGCGGCGAGGTGGCGCTGCTGTCGTCGCCCGACGGCGGGGCGCTCGTGCGCGTGATCGCCGGCGAGATGGCGGGCCACGCCGGCCCCGGCGTCACGCACACCCCCATGGCCATGGCGCACGTCACGGTGAGCCCCGGCGCCCGCGCCGTGCTGCCGTGGGCCCCCGACTACAACGCCCTGCTGTACGTGCTGGCCGGAGAGGGGTCGGTGGGCACCGACGGCCGGCCCGTGCGCGCCGGGCAGCTCGTGGTGTTCGGGCCCGGGGACACCATCGTGGCGACGGCCCGCGACCGCCAGGACACGCGCTCGCCCGCCCTGGAGGCGCTCGTCCTGGGCGGCCGGCCCATCAAGGAGCCCGTGGTGACCTACGGCCCCTTCGTCATGAACACCCGGGCCGAGATCGCCCAGGCGCTCGAGGACTTCCGCCACGGCAAGCTGGGCACCATCCCCGCCGACCACATCGGCTGAGGGCCGTCGGCGAGGGCCCGGGGTGGCGGGCCCCGTCGTCAGCCGGCCGGTGTCACGCCCGGCGGGCGCGCAGGACGGCGAGCGCCTTGTCGGCGTGGGCGTTCATGTTGACCTCGCTGCTGATGACCGCCAGCACGCGCCGGTCGGTGTCGATGACGAAGGTGGCGCGCTTGTTGGGCAGGATGGTCACGGCGCGCTTCACGCCGAAGCGGTCGGCCACCACGCGGTCGGGGTCCGACAACAGCGGGAAGCCGAAGCTGTGCTTGTCGGAGAACTGGCGCTGCTTGTCCACCGGGTCGGCGCTGATGCCCACGCGCTGGGCGCCCACCTCGTCGAACTCGGCCTTCAGGTCCCGGAAGTGGCAGCTCTCGCGGGTGCAGCCCAGCGTGAGGGCCGCCGGGTAGAAGAACAGCACCACGGGGCCCCCGGCGAGCAGCTCGCTCAGGCGCCGGACGGTGCCGGTCTCGTCGGGGAGCTCGAAGTCGTCGACCACGTCGCCTGTGCGCATGGGCGCAAGCTACCGGCCCCGCCCGCCCCGTCGACGTCGCCCGGCCGATGGCGAGCGCGGCGACAGGCCCTGTGCGTAACATGACGGCGCCGTCAGCCTCGTCGTGGGGAGGGGGCGACGCGCCGGGGGTGAATGATGCGTGGCACGGTGCAGGCGACGACGCAGGCCGATCACGACGGGGGCACCGGGCCGCGGGCCCCGGGCCGGGCGGCGCGGGCCACGGCGCTCGCCGTGCTGGCCTGCGCCACGGTGCTGGCGGGGTGCTCGTCCACCAAGGCGGCCAGCACGACCACCACCGCCACCACGACGCCCACGGGGAGCAGCGTGCCCCTGGTGGCGGGCGGGACGGCGCCCGCCTCGGGCTACGTCGTCTACTGGGACCAGAACGAGGAGGAGGACCTCCTCTCCATGCCGGCGGGCACCCAGGGCCAGCTGGTGCCGGCGTGGGACCCCAACGGGCAGATGTGCGTGCTGCCCGACGGGCGCTTCGTGGTCGGCTACGACCCCACGCTGCCGGGCCAGCACAACAACGGCAGCGCCAAGCCCTACAAGCAGCCCCCCGACGGGGTGGAGCTCGACGAGCCCAACGGGTCCTTCAGCGGCCAGACCCTGTACGTGCCCGGGCCCTACAAGCTCGCCGGGGAGACGATCGGCAGCGACTCGCCCCCCACCAAGGACGGGACCTTCAACGACAACCAGACCTACACCGGCTGCGCCGTGGACCGCGCCGGCAACGTCTTCGGCAGCGACATCGCCGACGCCCAGGGCGACTACCCGCCCCCCAGCAGCGGCCGGCTGGTGGAGTGGTTCGCGCCCAACTACACGACCTACTGCATCGTCTACGGCCCGACCTCGGGAGGAACGGGCCCGCACCACACCGACGGGTCGGGGGGCCTGGCCCAGCCGGGGATGATGGCCCTGGCCGACAACGGCGACGTGCTCGTGCCCAACGTGGGGACCTCCTCGGTGCTGCGCTTCCCCCACGCCTCGCTGCCCGCGTCGGCGGCCGACTGCCCCGGCGGCCTCTACCCCCGCGCCAAGGTGCACCTCACGTCGTTCGTGAAGAACGTCCCCTTCCCGGCGGGGGTGGCCAAGGACCCCGCCTGTGGCTGCTTCGCGGTGTCGAGCTACATCGGCAACCCGTCGATCCGCTTCTTCACCAGCACGGGCGCGCCCGACACCGCCATGGGGACGGTCCCGGGCACCACCATCGACGACCTGGGCAAGAGCCCCAGCCAGTACAACCCCTTCGGGATGGCGTTCGCGCCCGACGGCACGCTCTACTTCATCGACATCCACGTGGTGTGCAAGGGCCTCCTGACCGGCTGCGGGCCCGGTGGCAACCAGGGCCGCGTCATGAAGATCACCTTCAACGGCGGCCAGCCGGGCGCACCGGTGGTCATCAACGGCGGGTTCGACTTCCCCACGAGCGTCACGGTGTGCGTCCCGGCCCACAGCACCTGCCCCTACCCCACCGGCGCGCTGGTGGCGCCGCTGTCGGGGCCGTCGGAGAACCCCGCCCCCGCCAAGGGCCCGGCCAGCAACGCCGGGGCCACCGCCGGCTTCGGGTGAGGCGCGCCCGTCCCGGCGCCCACCGCCCTCGCCGGGACGGAGCGCCCCGGCCTCAGTAACCGGCGTCGAGGTCGACCACGCCCAGGAGCGGCTGGCCGGCGGCGAAGCGGCCCACGTTGTCCTCGATGCGCGCCGCCAAGAGGCGCATCACCGCCCCCGAGGCGCCCGCGCTGTGAGGCGTGATGATGCAGTTGGGCATGGCCCACAGGGGGTGCCCCTCGGGCAGGGGCTCGGGATCGGTCACGTCGAGGGCCGCGCCGGCGATGACGCCGCCCTCGAGGGCGTCCACGAGGGCGTCGGTGTCCACGTGCCCGCCGCGCGCCACGTTCACCAGCCACGCCCGCTCGTGCATGTGGGCCAGGGCCTTGGCGTCGACGATGTGGCGGGTGTGGGGGGTGAGCGCCAGGGCCAGCACCACCAAGCGGGCCTCGGCCAGCGCCTCGTGCAGCGAGCCCTGCTCCACGGTGCGATGGGCCCCGGGGACGATGACGGGGTTGCGGCGCACCACGGTGACGCGCGCCCGGAAGGGGTGCAGCAGGTCGATGAGGGCGCGGGCGATGCCCCCGCCGCCCAGGACGGTCACCGGCTGGGCGCGCAGCGCGCTCACCGAGACGGGCTGCCACGACGACGCCCGGGCCGACACCGCCAGCGAGTGCATGCCGGCCAGGGCCAGGGCCAGGGCGTGCTCGGCGATGAGGGTGGAGTGCGCCCCCTTGCTGCACGTCCACGTGCGCCCGGCGTCGACCACCCCGGCCTCGAGGAAGCGCTCGATGCCGGCGCCCGGCAGGTGCACCCAGCGGATCCCCGGGTTGGCCCGCAACACGTCGGCCAGGTGGCCGGGCTCGGACCAGTCCACCCACACCAGGGCCTCGGCCTCCTCCACGGGGCCCACCCGGCCGCCCCCGGCGACCACCGCCTCGGCGGCAGGGGGCCAGTCGGGGACGACGGCGACGACGGGCCCCTCGGGGCGGGCGACAGCGGGACCGCTCATGACGGGCGAGCCTAAGGCGCCCGGGACCCGCAGGCTCAGGCCGGCACGCCCTCGAAGAGGACCACGGCGTTGTGGCCCCCCATGCCGAGCGACGACTTGGCCACCGGCCCCTCGACCGCCGCCGTGGGCCCGTCGAGCAGCCGGGGATGGCCCTTGGCCACCCGGGGCGGGGCGGGGATCACCCCCCGCTCGAACCCGTAGAGGGTGGCGGTGAGCTCGACCGCGCCGGCGGCGCCCTGGCAGTGGCCGGCCAGGGGCTTGACCGAGAAGATGCCCTGGGCCGAGGGGAACAGCTCGTCGAGCACGGCGGCCTCGGCGGTGTCGCACTGCACGGTGCCCGGGCCGTGGGCGTTCACGTAGGCGACCTCGGCGGGGTTCGTCCCGGCGTCGGCCAACGCGGCGCGAAAGGCCCGGAAGACCTGCTCGTGGTCGGGCGCGATGTGGATGGCGTGGTAGCCGTCGTGCGTCATGGCGCCGCCCAGCATGGTGGCGTAGCCGCCCGGGGGACGGCCCGACACCATGAAGGCCACCGAGGCCTCGCCGGCGGTGAAGCCCCGGCTGCCCTCCTGGAAGGGACGGCAGATCTCCAGCGAGGGGGCGTCGGCGTAGAGCACGCCCACCTTGTTGAAGGCCGCGCAGTTCTCGGGGGTGAGCGACACGTCGCTGGCGATGACGAGCACGTCGTCGCACAGGCCGCCGTTGATCCACATCTTGGCGGTGAGCAGCGCGGCCATCCCCGAGGCGCACATGGCGGTCACGGCCATGACGGGCCCGTGGAACCCGAACTCCTGGGCGACCCCCGACAGCACGGTGGAGGGCATGAGGCCCATCCACTCCCGCTTGGTGGCGTCGAGGCCGTTGCGGTGGTGGAAGGCCCGCCAGGCGTCCACGTCGGACAGCACGTAGCCGTGCACGATCCCCACCACCGGGCCGGGGCGCCAGCCGCGGTCCTCGGCGTTGTGGACCGCCTCGCGCGCCGAGGCCCGCACGGCCTGGGCGTAGCGGGTGGGCCCGTCGGAGGGGTCGCCCTCGTCCTCGATGCGGGCCACCCAGGCCACGTCGTCGGGGAAGTGGGGCGCGAACCCCGGCGTGGGCCGCACGGCGGGGATGCCCGAGAGCAGGCCCTCCAAGAGGAGCTTGTGCCCCCACCCGTACCCGGTCACCGAGCCCACCCCGCACACCGTGACCGGGCGCTGCGGCCGACGGGTGTCAGTCGTCACTGGCTGTCCGATTGCCATGGGTGCCCCCCTGGCTCCTTCCTCGTGGGTTTCCTCTCCGTTGAGGAAGGGCCACACAGTAGGTCTGGGGTTCATTGTTCGTAAAGAGGCAGATGTGGTTTTTTTGACAGGCGGTGCCACCTGGGCGAATGCGGTCTCCGGCGCCCACGGCACGTGACCGCGGCGCCATCGTGCGCCCGCCCCGTGCCCCGCTTGTCACCTCGGACTGACACCATGGTGCGCCCCCCGGCCTCCCGCGGACAAGGGCCCCGTCGGCGCCGGCCCGGGCGGCCGCCGTCCTCGGGACGGGGCGGCGCCGGCATCCCGGCTGCCCCCTGCGCCCACCGCTACGGTCGGCGGGCCTCACCTGGGACCGCCGTGCGCCGCCCCGGGGGTTCTTTGTCCCCCGCCGGCGGTCCCCACACGTGCCGTTCCCACAATTTTGTGCACGCTGTGTGGCGGATTTGGGCTGTTGGCCGCTCGGTGTGAGCACGGTCAAGATCGCCTGCTGGCAGGCCGATATGCACCCCATGGCCGATGCAGCTCGCCTCGGGCCGGTGCGCTCCGCGCCCCCGCCCGCCCGCTCGGGGACCCTCGACGAGATGGCCCCGGGCTCGCGCTACCTGGCGTCGGTGTCGGACCTGACCAACGCGGTCATCTGGGAGCTCGAGGTCCCCGGGGTGGGCGTGGTGTGGCACGCCCCCTTCGCCCGCCTGCTGCGGGCCCAGCCCGCCGGGGGCTCCTACCGGGTCCCCCCCGGCCCCACCGGTCGCGCCGTGAGCGCCGAGGAGCTGGGCGACGCCGTGCTCGCCCCCATCGTCGAGACGGTGCGCGCCGACATCGCCTGGGAGAACTACGAGCTCATCCAGGAGTTCGAGGCCCCCGACGGGGAGGTGCGCCGCGTGCTCGTGCGGGCGGTGTCGGTCCCCGACGTGGACGTGTCGCGCTTCGTCGGGATCGTGGCCGACGTCACCGAGCCGGGCGAGACCACCTGGGTCACCGCCGACGTCGGGGAGCGCCTGCAGCTGCTGGTCGAGCACTCCCCCGACGGCATCATCGTCCACCAGGACGGCCTGGTCGTCTACACCAACCCCGCGGCGGTGCGCATGGTGGGGCTGAGCACGGCGGGCGACGCCCTGGGCAAGCCCATCACGTCGTTCATCTCCCCCGAGGACCTCACCGCCACCATCGCCCGCCTGGCCCAGTTGAAGGAGCCGGGCGACGTCGTGAAGGGGTTCGAGGCGCGCCTGCTGCGCGTCGACGGCGGTGAGCTGCCCGTCGAGATCGCCAGCGCCCGCACCTCGTGGAGCGGCAAGCCCGCCTTCCAGGCCATCATGCGCGACGTCTCGGAGCGCAAGCTGGCCGAGGAGGAGGCCGCGGCGCGCGCCGCCCTCGAGCGCCGGTACGCGGCGGCCGTGGCCGCCCTCGAGGAGGGCGTGGTGGTCATCGCCCGCGACGGCCGGGTGGCGGCCACCAACGACTCGGCCACCCGCATCCTGGGGACGCGCCTGCAGGGCGGCCGGGGCGACGAGATCTTCACCGGGGGGCGGCCCGCCCAGCGCGAGGACGGCTCGCCGTTCCCCGTCGACGCCCTGCCCCTGGCCGTGGCGCTGGGACGCGGCGAGGCCAACACCGACGTCGTCATCGGGGTGCGCGACAACGAGGGCGACGACCAGTGGCTGTCGGTGAGCTCGCGCCCCATCGTGGGCGACGTGGAGGAGGACGACAACGCCGCGGTGGTGTGCTCGGTGTCCGACATCACCGACCGCAAGGTGCTGCACGACCGCCTGGCCTGGGAGGCGCGCAACGACCCGCTCACCGGCCTGGCCAACCGCAGCGGGTTCCTGGCCGCCGTGCAGAGCGCCATCGAGACCGCCACCGACGACAGCCTGCAGTCGCTCGTCATGTTCTTCTTCGACCTCGACCGCTTCAAGCTGGTCAACGACTCGCTGGGCCACGCCGTGGGCGACGAGGTGCTCCTGGCCATGGCCGAGCGCCTGCGGGCGGCCATGCCCGACGTCATCAGCCTGAGCCGCCTGCACGGCGACGAGTTCGCCGCCCTGGAGCCGCACGTGCGCGACACCGACGCCGCCCTGCAGCGGGCCGAGGAGCTGCGCACCATCCTGTCGCGCCCGGTGCACCTGAGCACCGGGCGCACCCTGTCGGTGACGCCCAGCATCGGCCTGGTGCGCCTGGCGGACGTGGGCACCGAGGCCTCGGCGGTGCTCCAGGACGCCGACATGGCCATGCTGCAGGCCAAGACGCGGGGCCGGGGCCGGGTGGCCATCTTCGACGCCGGGCTGCGCGAGGAGGTGGGCAGCCGCCTCGAGCTCGAGCACGACCTGCGGGCCGCCGTGGAGAACGGCGAGCTGCGCCTGGAGTACCAGCCGCTGGCGTCGCTGGCCAACGGCCGGGTGCTCGGCCTCGAGGCCCTGGTGCGCTGGGAGCACCCCCGCCGCGGCCTGCTGTTGCCCGGGCGGTTCGTGGGCCTGGCCGAGGAGTCCGAGCTCATCGTGGGCCTGGGCGGCTGGGTGCTCGAGGCCGGCTGCGCCCAGATGGCGCGCTGGCGGGCCATGTACCCCGAGGCGCACGACTCGTTCCTGGCCGTCAACGTGTCGCCCCGCCAGCTCGAGGGCCAGCAGCTGCTGCCCGCCCTGAAGCACGCCCTGGACGCCAGCGGACTGCCCGCCGGCGCCCTCATGCTGGAGATCACCGAGTCGGGCCTGGTGGCCGACGACGGCAACCTCAACGACATCCTCGACGAGCTGCGCGAGTTCGGGGTGCGCCTGGCCATCGACGACTTCGGCACGGGCTACTCCTCGCTCAGCCACCTGAAGCGCCTGCCCGTCAGCCACATCAAGGTGGACCGCAGCTTCGTGAGCGGGCTGGGCAGCGACGCCGAGGACGAGCGCATCGTGGCCGCCATCACCGAGCTGGGGCACGGGCTGGGCATCCGGGTGGTGGCCGAGGGCGTGGAGAACCGCCAGCAACGCCACGTGGCGCGCCAGCTGGGCTGCGACCTCTACCAGGGGTACCTGCTCGCCAAGCCGAGCCGGCCCCGCGACATCCCCGCCTTCTGGCGCCCCCGGCCCTTCATCGCCCGCGCCGCGGGGTGAGCGGGCGGCGCCGGCGGCCGGCGCCGGTGCTCAGAGGGCCCCGTGGTGGAGGAGCTCCTGCTGGGTGCGCAGGTCGCCCAGGTTCCCACCCCCCGAGGTCACCGCGGCGCGCAGCAGGCCCAACGACAGCCCGAGGACCGTGGCCAGCCGGTAGTTCTCGAAGATGGACTCCACCTGGCCCTTGGCGATGAAGCCGACGACCACCGCCACCAGCGCCAGGGCGAGGACCGCCACCATGCGGTCGGGGTGCAGCCGCCAGGCGGTGAAGCCGTTCACGAGCGAGACCACCAGGGCGAGGAGGAACAGCACCAGGCCGATGAGCCCGGTGTGCAGCCACAGGTCCAGCCCGATGTTCTCGCTGATGTCGGTGGTGACGAACTGGTTGGGACCGACGTCGAAGTACGTGAAGGTGTAGCCGAGGCCCTGGCCGAGGAGCGTGTGCTGCTCGGCGTCCTTGACCGAGATCGACCACTTGTTGATGCGGTCCTGGGCCGACTCCACCTTGTCCTGGGTGTTGAGGGCGCCCACCGTGCGCTGGTAGGTCGACGACAGCGGGGCCGTGACCGACTGGCCGTGGGTGATGGCCGGCACGAGCAGGACCGCCAGCACGAGCCCCGTCCCGGCGAACAGCGCCATGGTGACGTCGAAGGCCCGCACCCGCAGGCGCTGGCGGGCCGTGGAGCCCATCCCCACCCCGACGACGACGGCGGCCGCCGCCCCCAGCATGATCAGCACGGCGCGCTGGTCGGCGAAGAACGGTGACACCGCCAGGGGCACCACGCACAGCAGGTTGAGCCGGTTGCGGTGGTCCTTGGCCAGCTCCAGCATGAAGCCCACCACCCCGACCACGACGAACAGCGTGGCGGCGTCGGTGCCGATCACCCCGAAGGAGTCGAGGGGCAGAAGCGGCAGCTTGAACGAGTACGACTTGCCGGCGAAGGTGAGCAGCAAGAGGATCGAGGCCCCCACGGCCGTCCAGCGCAGCATGCGCTCGAAGCCCCGGCCCTCCAGGTACCGGCGCAGGGGCACCCCGGCGGCCAGGGCGTAGGCGCCCATGACGTAGATGATGGCCTTGGCCTCGTAGGGGAGCTTGACCGTGCTGTCGTGGCGCACCAGCCCCTCGACGGCCTCCACCGCCCACCACGCCGCCGTCGCCAGCCACAGCATCGCCGGCAGGCCCACGCGGCGCGGCGATCCCCGCGTGAGCAGGCGCGCCAGGATGGCCACGGTGATCAACAGCTCGGGCAGGCGGAACTGCAGGCTGCCCGTGCCGGGGTGGAACAGGCCCTGGGCCTCGGTGCTCTCGTTCTGGAAGAGGACGGCGTCGGCCAGCACCACCCCGAGGACGAGGAACACCACCCAGTGCTCGCGGTTGCTGCGCTCCCACCGGGCGAAGACGTAGAGGAGCATGCACGCGGCCACCGCCGCGCCCCCGAGGAGGAGCATCTTGCTCATGGGCACCCCACGGTACCGGACGCCCCCGCCGGGCCCCGAGCGCGGTCCCCGCCGAGGAGGCCCGCCCGCCCGGGGGCGGGGCGGACCCCGGCGGCGGCCCCGCCGCGGGGCACGGCCGGACGCCGCATGGTCACGCGCCCCCCCGATCTCGTCGCCTGCCCGGACCCGTCCACCGCGGGAACGAAATTAGCCGTCGCCCGGGCCCTATCGGCGCCCCGGCGGCCCCCTTCCCGGCGGCGTCGTCCCTGGTCAGGGCGGGAGGCCCCGGGTGGGGCCGGTCCTCGGAGGCCCCGGCGGGCTAGGGCTGGCGCCGCGCCACGACGATGAGCTTGTTGCCCAGCCGCAGACGTTCCAGTCCGGCCTGCGCCACGGGGTAGGCGCGCGCCATGGCCCGGTTGAGGGCGAAGGCGCCCTGCGGCCCACCACGGCCGAACAACTTCACGATCTTGGCGCGCGGCGAGGTCCAGCGCTCCACGGTGAGGACCCGCAGGCCCAGGCGCCCCAGCAAGGTGCGCAGCCCCCGGGCGCTGAAGTACACCTTGTGCTCCCAGTAGTACATGCCGCCGGTGCGGTCGACGCGGCCTCCGGTGAGCGACCGCAAGAGCAGCAGCATCCTCCGGGCGGGGAAGGCGGCGTCGGGCGTCTCGATGAAGACGACGCCCCCCGCCCGCAACGCCGGCAGCGACTGGCCGATCAGCGCGGCGGGGTCGGCCGTGTGCTCGATGACGTCCCACAGCGTGACGAGGTCGACGCCCTCGCCGGGGACCGCGGTGCCGAGCTCGTCGGGCGTGTAGGCGCGGACCCCGCGCCGGCGCGCGGCGTCGACGGCCGTGGGGTCGACGTCGCTCATGAGGGCGGAGATGCCCTGCTCGGTGGCCCATGCGGCGAAGTTGCCGATCCCCCCGCCCACGTCGAGCAGGGTGGCGGGGGTGATGCCGAGCCCGGCCAGCAGCGACAGCATGCGCGCGTAGCGCTCGTGGTAGCTGCGCAGCACGGCGGCGTCTTCGTAGAGCTCGAACTTGTAGTCCTCCCAGTAGTCGCTGGAGCGGTCGGTGCCCGGCGCCACGCGCCACCAGTACTGGGTCTTGCACGAGCGGCACCGCCCCAGCTCGGCCACGACACCGTCGCCCGACGACAGCGTCAGGCCGGCGGGTCTCGCCGATCCGCCGCAGGCGGGGCAGGCGAGGGGGCCACCCGTGCCGGGACGATCAGGCCGCTGGGGGCTCACGTCCATGGCACCTTCACACTACGGGGCGTGGGGGCCCTGCACGAGGTCCCCGACCCGCTGCCCGGGCGCCCCCGCGGGGTCAGGCGCCTTCCACGACGACCAGGGCGAGCAGGGCCACGTCGTCGTCGGCGCGGGCCCGGGCCGCCACGACCCGGTCGCACACCGCCTCGGGGTCGAGGGGCCCGTCCCCCACCGTGCGGGCCAACGCCGCCATGGACTGCTCGATCCCCACGTCGCGGTCGTCGAGGGCCCCGTCGGTGTAGAGCACGAGCACCTCGCCCGGCGCCAGCGGGCTCGTCCACGGGACGACCGCCGTGTCGGCCGCCCCCAGGGGCGGCCCGGGGCGCACGGGAGCGAAGCGGGCGCCGCCGCGAGCGGCCACCACGGGCGGGTAGTGCCCCGCCGAGGCCACCGTGACGTGGCGACGGGCGGGGTCGATACGGCCGAAGAGGGCGGTGGCGATGCGGTCGAAGCCCATCGCCTCCCATCCCGCCTGCAGGTCGGCCACCAGGTCGACCGGGTCGCGGCCCTGGAGGGCGAGCACCCGCGCCGCGCTGCGCAGCTGGCCCATGACGGCCGCCGCCACCCGGTCGTGGCCCTCCACGTCGCCGATGGTGAACCACACGCCGCCGTCGGGCAGCACCATGAGGTCGTAGAAGTCGCCGCCCACGTCGAGGCCGGCGGCGGCGGCGTCGTAGCGCCAGTGCACGGCCATGCCCGGCACGGGCGGCAGGCGGCGGGGCAACAAACTGGCCTGCAGGACCCGCGACGTCTGCTCGGAGAGGTCGCGGTCCTGCGCGTTGCGCGCCACGGCGCCGACCTGCTGGGCCAGGCACTCGGCGAAGGCCACGTCCTCGGCCCGGAAGGGCCGCCCGCACGACACGGTGGTCAGCGTGCCCACCACGGTGTCGCCGCTGGCGATGGGCACCGCCAGGTAGGACCGGAAGCCCAGGGCCTTGACGAGGGCGTAGTGATCGGCGTCCCGGGTGGTCTCCCGCAGGAAGGCGTCGGACATGGACGACGCCCACGCGCTCTGCCCGCTGTGCATGACGCGCGGGGCGGGGTGGGCCCCGGAGGGCTCGGGCGGGAAGTCGGTGCGGAGCCGGTCGACCAACCCCTGCAGGGCCGGGTCGCGGTGGCGGGCCACCACGCGTCGCAGCGACTGGTCCTCGGCGATGTCGACCAGGCAGATGTCGCCCAGGGCGGGGAGCGCGGCGGCGGCCAGGCGCTCGAGGGCCTCGTCGAGGTCACGGGCCTCGGCCATGATCCGCGCCGTGCGGGCGAGGAAGGCGGCGATGTCGGCCAGCCGCCGGTGCTCGTCGAGGAGCCGTACGCGGCCTAACGCCAACCCCAGGCGGTCGGCCAGGAACTCGAGCATCTCGGCGTCCTCGGCGCTGAAGCTGGCCAGCCGGAAGCTGCCCGCGTGCAGCACGCCCAGGACCTTGTCCCCCCACCAGATGGGCACGGCCACCACCGACCGCAGTCCCCGGGCCCGCAGTGTGGGCGACACCAGCGTGATCTGCTCGAGGTCGTCGATGATCAAGGGCGCCCGGGTGGCGAGCACCCGGCCCGCCATCCCCTGGCCGGCGGGGATCTCGAGGCCGACCACGCCCTCCTCGCCGAGCCCGGTCGACGCCCGCGCCACCAGGGCGTCCCCGCTGTCGTTGGCCAGCAGCACGGCCACCGAGTCGGCCCCGAGGGCCTCCTTGACGGTGGCCAGGGCCCGGTCGTAGAGGTCCCCGAGGCCCTCGGTCGTCACGGCGGCGTCGGCCTCACGGGCGAGCGCCCGCCACCACGGGGCCACCGACCGGGCGGTCACGCGCCCCGGTCGCGCAGCCGTCGGCTCGCCCTCCCCGCTGTGGCGCTCGGCGTCCATGTCTCCCCGCCCTGCCGGTCCGGCGCCCTGGAGGCGATCACGCCACCGGGCGCCAGAGGCGGCCCAACCGACGATAGCGGCGTGTCCGCTCCCGCCGGCCGGGGAGGGCGGCGCCCCGGCCGTCACCGGGGCGCCGTGGCGGCCTCAGCGCTGCCAGTAGCCGGAGCGGCCGCCGTCGGGGTCGCCCGAGCCGCCCGCCGCCTTGGTGGGGCGCAGCTGCGTGGGCCGGGGGGGCGCCTCGGCCCGCTCGGGGCGCTCGGCCCGCTCGGGGCGCTCGGACCGGTAGCGGTCGGGCACCGGCGTGGGACGGCGGGCCGCCGAGCCGTTGGACGACCGGGGCTCGGCACCGGGCGACACGCCGTGGTCGGTCCGCTTGAAGTGGCCGTAGCCGTAGGTGCCGTCGCGACGCTTGCGGTTGAACCGCACGCGGTTCAACACGATGGCCACGTTGGTGTTGGTGCTGTCGAGGCGCAGCAGGCACTGCTGGAGCCGCTCGGGGTTGAAGCGGCGCGCGTCGACCACCACGATCACCATGTCGAGCATGGCCGCCAACAGCACGGTCTCGGCCACGCCGATGATGGGCGGGCAGTCGACCACCACGGTCTCGTTGCGCTCCTTGAGCTCGGCCAGCAACAGCGGCATGTGGGCCGAGACCACGTCCGAGGGGTGGCGGTCGATGATGCCGGCGGGGATCACGTCGAGGTGCGGGTTGGACGTGTGCGAGGCGTGCGCCAGGGCGTCGGCGGTGCGACGGCTGGTCACGCCGGGGCCGAAGGGCACCCCCATCTGGGTGTGCAGGGCGGGCTTGCGCAGGTCGCAGTCGATGGCGGTGACGTGGCGGTCGGCCGACGCCAGGGCCCAGGCGATGTTGGTGGCCACCGACGTCTTGCCCTCGCCCGGGTCGCACGAGGTCACGCCGATGGCGGCCGTGGCCCCGGCCGGGAGGCTGATGAGCAGGTTGCTGCGCAGTTCCTGGAAGGCCTCCATGGCCATGGGCTCGGCGTGCTTGACGAAGAGCTCGGTGGGGCGCAGCCCCGGGCTGGACGAGCGCGGGATCTCGGCCAGGACGTTGGCGCCGATGCGCTCCTTCACCTCGGTCACGCGGCTGAGCCGGCGCCGGATGCCGGCCGCCCACAGCGCGGCGAACACGGCCAGGATGACGCCGAAGGCCGCCGCGCCGATGAGGATCGGCATGCGCGGGTTGGTGGGGCTGCCCGGGACCTGCGCCTGCGACGGCACGATCAGGCTGTAGACGCTGGAGTTCCTCTGGATCGAGGGCAGCGCGCTGACCGCCTTCTCCACCGCGTTGGCGTAGTCGGCGGCCGCCTTGGCGCTCACGCTGGTGGCCGTGATGGTGAGGATGTCCGTCGAGGGATCGGCGGTGGCCGACACGTCGGCCCCCGAGGCGCGGTCCGCGCGCGACAGGGTGTCGCGGGCCGCGGCCACGAGGTTGGGGTCGCTCGCCAGCGCGGGGAGCTGGGGCAGGATCAGCTGGATGGCGGGGACGGCGTTCGACGCGTCGGAGTTGACGGCGGGCTGCACGAGGACGGTCACCGACGCCTGGTAGTGGGCCTTGGGGAGGAAGGCCGCCGCGCCGCCCACCACGACACACACCACGAGGGCGGCCAGCGCCACCCCGATGTTCTGCCGGATGTCCCGCAGGACTTGGCGAAGCTCCATGGCGTCACACCACCTCGTGTCGGTGCTCGGGATCGAACGTGCGCACAGCCCTCAAGCTCCCACCCCCGGGAGTCACCGCACGGCGCGCAGGGCCCGCCCACAGGGCCCTGCCGGCTGCGAGGCGACGGTTCTCGACCCTCAATTCTACCTGGCCCTTTGCCCCAATCCCGGCCACGGCGGCCACCAGGGCCGGGGCCGGGGAGCCCGCCCCGGAGGGGCCGGGGGGCGGCGGTCCGGTCACGACGCCACCAGGGCCAACAGCGGGGTGAGCGCCGCGTCCCAGCTGTGCTCGGCCGCCACGGCGTCGTGTCCTTGGGCCCCCAGGGCCGACGCCTCCTGGCCGTCGCCCAGCAGGGTGACGAGCGCCTCGACCATGGAGGAGGCGTCGTCGGCCACCACCACGCCCCGGCCCACCAGGTCCTCGAGGCCGTCCACGGCGACGGAGGTGGCCACCACGGGACGGGCCGCGTCCAGGGCCTCGAGGATCTTGAGGCGCGTGCCTCCCCCGCTGCGCAGGGGGGCGACGGCCACGCGGGCACGCGCCAGGTAGGGACGGACGTCGTCCACGGTGCCCGACACCTCCACCGACGGCGACGCCAGGGCCCGCACCGCGGCGGTGGGCTCGCGTCCCACCAGGAGGAGGCGCGCCTCGGGGCAGCGGGCGAGGACGCCCGGCCAGACGTCGCGCCCCAGCCACAGCGCGGCGTCGACGTTGGGCGCCCATCCCATGGTGGCCACGAACACGGCCACCGGTGCGGACGCCGGCGGCGGGGGGCCGGCGGGGTCGGCGTCGCGCCCGTTGGGGCAGACGATGACGTCGGGGAGCCCCGCCGGGAGCCGGCCGCGCTCGCGCTCGCTCACGACCACCACGGTGTCGAAGCCGGGCAGCACGGCGCGCTCCACCGCGGCGAGGGCCCGGGCCTCGGCGCGCGCCACCACGGTGGCGGGCGACAGCCGGGCCGTGCGGCCGTAGCTGCGCACCAGGGCGGACTCCACGTTGTGGAGGTCGATGATCCGGGCCGCGGCGTCCACACCGGCGACGATCGGGGCCATCTGGAGGTACTCCACCTGCAGCACGTCGAGTGGCCCGTCGGAGCTGGCCGCCAGTACCGCGGCGCGCAGCGCCTGGTGGTAGAAGCGTCCCGCGGTCGCACTCCGGGTACGGGCCATGCCCGCCGCCACGCGCGCGGGAGTCGGACGCCACGGGACGCTGCGCACCTCAACGCCCAGACGCTCGAGCGGGCCTGGGGCGGCCGAGCCGTCGTCATAGGCACACAGCACCACGTCCGCGTGGCGGGCCAGGCGGGTGGCCACTGCCAGCGTGCGCTGTTTGCCCCCGTCGTTGGCGGGAACCGGGACCCACTTGCTCACGACGAG
>DATJBC010000154.1:0-3317 GCA_035515515.1 Acidimicrobiales bacterium | reverse complement strand
CGCTCCACGGGGGTGTCGGGCACCGACACCGTGCGCTCGAGGTGCCCGCCCGAGCCCGTCCACACCTCGGCGGCCTGCAGCCCGAGGGTCTTGCGCAGCGACTCGGCCACCTGCAGGAGCAGCTCGTCCATGGGGATGGCGCGTGACAGGCGGCTGCCGAAGGTGCGCAGCACGGCGTCGGGCGCCTCGCGCTCGCCGTAGACGATGTGGTTGGCGTACTGGGTGAGGCGCTGGCGCGCCGGGCCGTAGAGGAGGGCGGCCACGGCGGCGGCGGCCATGGACAGCGCCAATAGCGAGCGCTGGTCGTGGGTGGGGGTGTGGCCCAGGCCCACCACGATCACCAGGTACACGGCCACGACGATGCCGGTGAGCCCGGCCAGCGACACCGTGTGGGCCAGGATGCGGTCGATGCGGCCCGCCAGGCGGCGCGAGCTGCCCATGGCGAGGGCCACCGCCAGGGGGAGGCTGGCCACCATCACCACCAGCCAGGGGCGCGTGGGCCAGCCCCACAACAGGCGCAGGGCGAGCGCCACCACCAGGGTCTCGGCCCCCACCGCCAGGGCCCACCCGAACCACTGCATGCGCTGGCGCTCGACGCCGCGCGAGCGCGCGTAGCGGCGCTGGGACCCCACGGCCCCGATCGTCGTCGTCACTACCGCCTCCACGGCCACGGGCCACAGGGGCAGGCCGGGGCGCCGCGTCCACATGGCGATCCCCACCGCCGCCCCCACCACGTAGCCGCCGGCGATGGCGGCCCGGCTGAGCCGGCAGCTGCCGTCGGGGAGCCCCAGGAGCAGGTGCATCGACGCCACCGGCAGCAGCGCCACCGCCAGCGGCTCCACCAGGCGTGCCACCGACAGCACGGTGGGGGAGACCGCCGAGCCGTGGGCGTGCGCCGCCACGACCGAGGCGAACAGCGCGGCGATGGCCCCCAGGGTCGTGCCCGCCATCACCAGCAGCCCCTGGCGCTCGAAGGGCCGGCGTACCAGCGCGAACGTGCCCGCCAGCCCGAAGGCCCCCACGAGCACGGCCCGCATCACCTCGGTGGCCAGGTTGGCGTGGCGTCCCAGCACCGGCGCGTACGCCGCCGCCCCCAGGGCGCACAGCGTGAGCAGCGTGGCGACGAGCGTCGTGCTCGGGCGGTGGCGGGGGAGCGCCTCGGATGCGACCCGCTCGGGGCGGGCGGCGATCTGGACGCTCATCCCGTGCTCGTGGGCGCCGCCCCGGCGGTGGCCGGGGCGTGGTCGCCGCGGCCGTCGTCTTCGATCCGGCCGTCGCGCATGCGCACGATCCGCGTGGCCGCTTCGGCCACGGTGTCGTCGTGGGTCACGAGCAAGATGGCCTGCCCCCCGGCGTGCAGCCGGCGGAACAGCTCGAGGACCTCGAGGCCCCCGTCGGAGTCGAGCGCCCCCGTGGGCTCGTCGGCCAGCAACAGCGTGGGCTCGTTGGCGAGCGCCCGGGCGATGGCCAGGCGCTGGCGCTGGCCGCCGGAGAGCACGCCGGGGGCCGCCCCGTGCTTGTCGGCCAGGCCCAGCATGTCGAGCAGGTCGCGGGCGCGGCTCTCGGCCTGCTTGCGGCGCGAGCCGGCGATGACAGCGGGCAGCGTCACGTTCTCCAGGACGCTCATCCCCTCGAGGAGGTTGAAGAACTGGAAGACGATGCCGATGTGGGCGCGCCGCATGCGGGCCAGGCCGTTCTCGTCCTTGTCGGCCAGCGACTCGCCCGCCACCACGATCTCGCCCTCGGTGGGCGTGTCGAGCCCCGCCACCAGGTTGAGAAGCGTCGACTTGCCGCACCCCGACGGGCCCATGATCGCCACGAACTCGGAGTCGTCCATGGTGAACTCGACGCCCCGCAGCGCCCGCACCGGCGCGCCCTCGGCCTCGTAGGTCTTGCGGACCCCCCTGGCTTCCACGACCTGCATGGCTATGTCTCCCCGTCTCGGTGCACGCCCGGCGCGCCGGCCGTGCCGGCAGCCGCGGCCGCCGTCTCGTGTGTCGATGCTGCTGCTTCGAACCCCGCGGTGGCCCCCCGCGCCGGCGTCCCGGCCGACACCTTCCACGCCGAGACGGGTGCCTCACGCCCCTTCACCAGGGCGGGCGGCACCGCCGTGGCGGGCGGGGGCTCGGCGAGATCGTGGTAGGTGGCCTCACTCAGCACCGTCTCCCCGGGCTCGGCCCACTGCTGGAGGCGCTGGGCCAGGTTGACGGTGTCGCCCACCAGCGTGTACTCGAGGCGCTCCTCGGACCCGAGCAGGGCGGCCGCCGCGGGGCCGGTGGTCACGCCGATGCCGAGCTCGAAGGCGGGCAGCCCGGCCGCGCGCCACGAGCTGTTCACCTGTTCCTGGGCGGCGTGCATGCGCAGGGCCGCCTCCACGGCGCGCGCCGCGTGGTCGGGCACCGGCACAGGCGCCCCGAACACGGCCATGACGGCGTCGCCCACGAACTGCATGACGGTGCCGCCCACGTCGAGGATGGCGCGGTTCATCTCGGCGCGGTGCACGTTGAGCTGGCCCGCCAGGGCGCTGGGGTCGGCGCGCTCGGCGATGGTGGAGTAGCCGCGGATGTCGGACATGAGCACGCTCACCACCAGCTCGTCGGTCTCGCCCACCCGGCGCCCCTGGCGCACGAGGAGGTCCGCCACGCCGCCGGGCAGGAGCCGGCTCAGCTGGTCGCCCTGCTCCTCGCGGTTGACGATGGCCTCGTGCAGCATGCGCAGGCGGCGCAGCGAGTTCTGGCCGCCGCCGCTCGCCTGCTGGGCGATGCGCAGGAACAGCTTCTCCACCGCGTCCGACGCCGCGCTCGGGGTGACGTGCTGGGCCACGGCGATGGCCTTGATGGGCCGCCCCTCGGCCACCAGGCGCAGCAGCTCCTCCTCGGCCGCGGTGAGCTCGCCGGAGTCGGTGACGGGGTGCACCATCGACTCGACGATGCTGGGGTCGAGCACCGAGCCCCCGGTGGCCACGGCCCGCACCGCCCGGGCGAGCTGGTCGCCCTCGGCGACGTGGTCCTTCAGGAGATAGGCGCACCCCGCCGCCCCCTCTTCGAGGAGGGAGATGGCGTACTCGGGGTCGTCGAACTGCGACAGGATCACCACGCCGGTCCCGGGGTGGCGCTTGCGGATCTGCTGGGCGGCCTCGATGCCCTCCTTCTGGAAGTTGGGGGGCATGCGGATGTCGGTGACGACCACCTGGGGGGCGGCCTCCTCGGCCCCGGCGACCAGCTCGTCGTAGTCGGCCGCGGTGCCCACGATCTCCACGTCGGGCTCCAGCGCCAGCAGGGCCTGGACCCCGGCCCGGACGATGAGGTTGTCGTCGG
>DATJBC010000153.1:0-33059 GCA_035515515.1 Acidimicrobiales bacterium | reverse complement strand
GTCGTGCTGGCCGATCGCGTGCGCTTTGATGACGACATGGTCGCCGGGCTTGGCCTGCATGGCTGCCTCCTATCCACGTCCCTGGGCCCAGGGTGCGACGGGCCGCCCGCCCCGGGATAGGGCCGAAGGTCACCACGGCGGGCGCGCCGGGGCCCGGCGCCGGGTCGGCGGTCCCCACCGGCGGCCGGACACGGCTGCGCACACACCGGACCGATGCGGCCGCCCACGCCGCCGAGCGCCTTGCGCGTCCTCCCCCGGGGCTTCGGGCTCCCGGCGGGGGCGATCGAGGACCGCCGGCCGCGCCGGGGCGCCGTCAGGGAGCCGGGCGACGCCCTCATGGCGGCCATCGACGCGTCGCTGTGCGAGGAGGTGCGTCGGGCGCGGGCCCCCAGCGCCTGGGGCCCTTGCGTAGCTGACGGAACCCGGACCGTCCCGGGCGCCCCGACCGACGCGGCCGCCGGTCAGTCGGCGCGGGCGACGGGCACCTTCCACTCGAGCACCGCTCCCCGCCCGGTGTTCTCGGTCGTCAAGGAGCCGCCCAGCTTCTCGGCCCGCCGGCGGAGGTTGTTGAGGCCGAGGCCGCCTTCGGCCGGACGGTCCTCGCCGATGCCGACCCCGTCGTCCTCCACGCGCAACGTGCACACGTGGTCATCCGCGCGCACCATGACCGTCGCCCTGGTGGCGTGGGCGTGGCGCTCCACGTTCGTGATCGCCTCGCGCAAGGTGGCGGAGAGCGCCTCGAGGACCTCGTCGGACACCATGGCGTCGATCGGGCCGTCGAAGGTCACCCGGACGTCGAAGCCGACGACGTCGTCGAGATCGTGGATGAGGGCCAGGATCCGGCTGCGCGCGCCTTCGCTGGCCTCGGTGGTCGACAGCTCGAAGATCGACGACCGGATCTGGCGGATCGTGGCGTCGAGCTCGGCGATGGCCGAGCTCAGGTGCTCCGACTCGCGCGGTGTCGTGACCGCCTTGGAGATGCCCTGGAGCGACAGGCCGACGGCGAACAGGCGCTGGATCACGGCGTCGTGGAGGTCCCGGGCGATCCGGTCCCGGTCCTCGAGGACGGCGACGTCGCGCACCCGCCCGTGGAGCCGGGCGTTCTCGATGGCGATGCCCGCCGCCTGGGCCAGGGCGTTGACGAGGTCCTCGTCGTCCTTGGTGAACTCGGACCATCCGATCTTCTCGGTGAGGTAGAGGTTGCCGTAGACCTCGTTGCGCGCCGTGACCGGTACGCCCAGGAACGACGTCATGGGCGGGTGGTGCGGCGGGAAGCCCACGCTCTCGGCGTGCAGGCTGATGTTGGCGAGACGCAGGGGCTTGGGGTCGGTGATGAGGAGCCCCAGCACGCCCCGACCCGTGGGCAACGACCCGATCTGCTCGTAGGTGTCCCTGTCGATGCCCACGGTGATGAACTCCGAGAGCGCCGTGCGCTCCTCGTTCAGCACGCCCAGTGCCCCGAACCGGGCCCCCACCATCGAGCACCCCTCTTCCACGATGTGGCGCAGGAGGACGGGCAGGCTGAGGTCGGCCTGCAGCAGCAAGACGGACTCCAGGAGCCGGCGAAGCTTGGCCGGGTCGTCGATGCTCCGAAAAGGCACCGGCCCCATTCTACCCCCGGTTCCCGGGGAGGGGCGGGGCGCCCGGGCGTGCTCCCTCGTGCCCTGGGCACGGGCCGGCAGGGCCAGGGGCGCGCGCCTGGCCGAGGCGGGTGACGACCGTGTGACGAATGGCCCTACACGCCTCGGACGGGCCGGGCGATGATGGGGTGAACAGATGACTTTGGAGCGCACGACATGAGCACGGTGGCTCTGCGCAAGGGACCCGACGGCGCCGGGGGCGGGCATGTGGGATCGACCATGATGTCGATGTACAGCGACTTGCTGGCGGCGACTCTCTCCACGAGGCCCGAGGAGCCCGGGGACGCCTCGGCGGGAGAGCTCCTGGCCGCTCTGATCGACGCCCGGCGGCGGCTGGCGGCGGTGTCACCGACCGTCGGGCCGTCCACGCCCACGACAGCCCTGGCGGCGCACATCGAGTACGACGCGGCGTTGATCGCCTTCTGCGAAGCGCGGGACATCGACACCCACCCCGACCGGTTCGGGACGCCGGGTTCCGAGCGACGGCGCCTGGAGGAGGAGTTGGCGCGCGCTGGGATCGACGTCGAAGCGCTGACCCACGCGTCGGGCGGGCCGGCTCCCCCTACGTCCCCTGGTCGGGACCGGAGCGACGAGCGCGCTCGGTGAGCCGCGTGGCGTAGATGGCCGCCTCGGTGCGCCGCTGCATCCCCAGCTTGGTGAGCAGGTTGGAGACGTAGTTCTTCACCGTCTTCTCCGCCAGGTACATCTCCTCGGCGATCTGGCGGTTCGTCTCGCCCTGCGCGATGCGGTCGAGGATCCGGCGCTCCTGCCCCGTGAGCGAGGCCAGGCGCTTGTCCTCGGCGTCCTGTGTCCGGATTCGCTCGAGGACGCGCTTGGTCACGCCCGGGTCGAGCAGGGACCTGCCCTCGCTCACCTTGCGGATGTCACCCACGATGTCCGAGGCACCGACTTCCTTGAGCACGTACCCGGCGGCGCCGGCGAGGATGGCCGCCATCAGGGCCTCGTCGTCCGCATATGAGGTCAGCATCAAGCAGGCGGTCTCCGGGCGGTCGGAGCGGATCTGGCGGCACACCTCGACGCCGCTGCCGTCGGGCAGCCGCACGTCCAGGATGGCCACGTCGGGCGCGGCGAGGGGGATGCGCACGAGCGCCTGCTCGACCGTGGACGCCTCGCCCACGACCTCCATGTCGTCCTCGGACTCGAGCAGCGCCCGCAAGCCGGTGCGGACCACTTCGTGGTCGTCGAGGAGGAAGACCCGAATGGCCACGATTGTGGTCTACCACAAGGCGGCGCCATTTCGACGGGCAGCGGGTCCGACGCGCCGGGGGCCGGCGCGGCGACGTCCTCGGTGCCCCGGCCGTGACGGACACGTCGAGCAACCGCCCCCGGTTGCACGAGGTGCGCATCGCGCAGCGGAGCCGCCATGATGGCGACTCGAGCACAGGGTGGGTCATCGGAGGTGGCGGGCGCGACCGTGGACAGTCGATGGGCACACCGTCGGTGTGGGGTTCACAGGACGGACCCCTTCGGGCCGGGGGGCGGCGTCCCAGATCGGCGTGCCGGAGGTCGGTGGCGCGTCGGCAGCGGCGCGCCGTGGCCCGGAGGCGGCCGCCGTGGCTGAGGGGCGGCGGCGCCCGCCGTCGCTGCGGGACATCGCCCGGGCCTGGGGGCGCATCGGCGTCACCGGGTTCGGCGGCCCCCCCACCCACATCGCCTTGCTGCGCCGGCTGTGCGTGGACGAGCGGGGGTGGATGTCCACCCGCGAGTTCCAGGACGCCGTGGCGGCCACCAGCCTGCTGCCCGGACCGGCCTCGACCCAGCTCGCCATTCTGTGCGCCTGGCGGCTGCGGGGCGCGCCGGGAGCCCTCGTCGGGGGCCTGTGCTTCATCGTCCCCGGCCTCGTCCTCATCCTGGCGCTGGCCGTCCCCTTGCTGGCGCGCCATCCTCCCCGCTGGGTCGACGGCGCCGCCGCCGGCGCCGGCGCGGTGGTCCCGGTGGTGGCGGTGCGCGCCGCGCTCGGGCTCCTCCCCGGCAGCTGGGCCCACACGGCGCGCCGGCGCGGGGCCCGGCTCCGGTGGGCGGCGTACCTGGCGGTGGGGGCGGTCGCCGGCGCGGTGGCCGGCCCCTACCTGGTGGTGGTGCTGCTAGCCGGCGGGCTGGCCGAGGTGGCGGCGACCGGGCCGCGCGGCGACCGGTGGGCGGGCGGCATGGCCCTGGCGCCGCTTCTCGGAGCCGCGCCGGCCGTGGCGGGCGGTGTGGGCGCGCTCCTGTGGGTGGCCTTCAAGGTGGGGGCCCTGTCCTACGGGGGCGGGTTCGTGATCGTGCCGCTCATGCAGCACGACGCCGTGAGCGCCTACCACTGGCTGACCGGGCCGCAGTTCCTGGGGGCGGTGGCCCTCGGCCAGGTGACGCCGGGGCCCGTGGTGCAGACGGTGGCCGTCGTCGGCTACGCGGCCCGGGGTGTGGGCGGCGGCGTCCTGGCGGCGGCGGTGGCCTTCGCCCCCTCGTTCGTCTTCGTGCTCGCCGGCGCCCGGCACTTCGCCCGCATCCGGACCAGCCCGGTGGCGCAGGCGTTCCTGGGCGGCGCCGGCCCGGCCGCCGTGGGCGCCATCGCCGGCGCCTCGGTGCCCCTCGGCCTCGCCCTGGCGAAGCCGTGGCAGCTGGGCGTGCTGGCGGCCGGGGCCCTGTGGCTGGTGGGGCTGCGGCGGGGGATCGTCCCCGCCGTGGTCGGCGCGGCGGCCGTGGGCGCGCTCGCCGTCGTGGCCGGCGCCCCCGTCCCCCGCTGACGCGGGCTCGGCCGGGCCACCACCGACCCGGCCGAGCCGTCACGCGCCGCCGGGCGGCGTCAGGTGATGTTGAACGTGCCCGTGATCACCGCGCTCGTGATGGGCGTGGTGAGGCAGTTCTGACCGGGGCCGTAGGTGTAGTGCAACGTGGCGGTCACCTTGCCCTTGGCGAACGTCCCAGACAGGATCTTGCCCTTCAAGGTGGCCGGCTGCCCCAGCCGGAGCGTCGTCTTGTACTTCCAGGTCGACGACGTGGAGTTGTTCCAGTGGATGACGGCGCTCGGCACCTTCGACACGGTCGGCTTGCCCGCCGCGCTCAGGCAGTTCGACGGCTTCTTGCCCGTCGATCTGGTGGTCGCGCTCCCCGAGCTCCCGGTGATGCCCTGCACGGTGCTGTTGGTGCACGACGCCAGGCTGGTGGTCACGCTGAGCGTCTGGATGGCGAGGGTCGGGCTCAAGCCCGGGCTGACCGTGGCCACGCCGCTCAACGCGCACGAGATGTTCGGCTTGACCTTCTTGGTCTTCGCCTGGGCGGACCCCGCCCCGACCATGGTTGCCAGGCCGACGACTACAGCCACGACAACGACCAGCGTTCCCCGTCGCGCCCTCATGACGCACCCCGCTTTCGAGTCTGCCCACCGGTGGCGGACCGAGCGACGCACCGACACGGTTGCGGTCGCTCCCGGCCCCCCGGACCAGCAGAAACGCCCCCTGCGTTCGGATGTTCTCTACACCCAACCCGCCGCCGGGGCAAGCGTTTTGCCCTGCAGGCGCTTCGCACGCCCCCCGGGGCGTCGATCCGGTGGCCGGGCTACGAGGACGGGGCGGACGGCGCCTGGCTCCCGTAGGCGACGGCGAAGCCGTCGCCCGGGGGGGCGCCCGTGTCGGGGCCCGAGGGCGTCGAGATGGCCTGGGAGCGGAAGAAGCCGCCGCTCACCATCTCCCCGGCCCAGCCCGCCTGCAGCCCGGGGGAGGCGCCGTCGGCGCTGGCCTGGTCGAAGGTGTCCGAGCCGTAGCTGGCCAGGGTGGCCGTCCGCCCGTTCACCGAGGGGGCCTCCAGGATCCACTCCGCCGAGGACCCCGGCCCCGAGTAGGACTGCGTGGTGGTGAAGGGGGGCTGCGCGGCGTGGCCCGCCTTGCCGTTGTCGGTGACCGAGATCGACCACTGCGTGGCCGACACCTTGGCGATCGACACCGTCACCGAGTCGCCCGGCTGCACGGTGATCGACGGGATCGCCGTCTCGGGCGCGGGGAGGATCTCCCACCACGCCCCGTAGTGCGCCTTCCCGCCGTAGTAGTCCTGCTCGGTGCCCGCCTGGATGAGGCTCGAGTTGGTGAAGCCGTCGATCCCCGCCCACGCCGCCGAGTACGAGGACGTGAAGCGCGAGCCCGTCACGGTGGGCACGGTCCAGGTGCCCGATACCGCCGCGTAGGTGGCGCCCGTGCCGGGCAGGCACGGCAGGCCCGACGGCGTGCTCTGGCTGACGGCGTACCCCGACCAGTTGGTCGACGCCCAGCAGGGCGCGGGAGAGGCCGGCGCCGACGACGAGCCGCGCGCCCGGGTGGCGGCCGTCGCCACCAGGTGGCTCGGCATGAGGCGGAGGACCGGCCCGGTGGTGGCCGGCGAGGATCCCTCGGTCAGGAACGCGGCGAGCGCCGCCGCCGCGGCCAGGAAGACCACCGCGCCCAGGCGCCCGGCACGACGGCGCCGGACCGAGCCCGTGCGCTTCGGGCGGGCCATGCTGTGGCGACCGCGCCCCGACACCATGCGCCCCAGCGCGCGCCGACCCATCGTCTCGATCATCGCAGGCCTCCCGCCGCGGCCCTTGGGGCCGCCACCCCTGTCGTGCTCGCCTTGTTCTAGCAAAGCGGCGGATGCCGGCGCCGGTCCGGGGGCGGCGCGCCGCGGTCCGGTCGGGGGGGCCTCGGACGCCCCCGCATCGCCCGCGCCGGCCAGGGCCGGGCACCCCGCGGCCTCCTCGGGCGCTCGGCCAGGGCCGCCGCCACGTCACGGTCGGGCATCGGCCCGGACCCCGCGGGCCGCTGCTCGCCACGCCGTCCGCGGCGGTCGTGCACGGAGGCCCCAACGGATGGCCGGCGACCACCACGGCGCCCGGCCCCGGCGGGCGCCGGGCCCGGCTCGGCTCAGCACTGCGGGGTGTTCAGCACCGAGTGCGACAGCCCCGACCCGCACTCCTCGTAGCTCGACGGCGTCCACGTCGCCCCGTTGGGCGGGATGAAGAACGGCGGGAACACCGTCTGCAGCGAATTGTCGTAGTTGTAGTTCTTGGTGTAGCCCGCGCCGTTCGTGAGGCCGACGGGCCCGCGGTAGTCCTGGGCGATCGAGCCGAACACGCTCAACGTCCCGTAGGAGGCTCCGCCGTTCCAGTTGTTGACGTAGAAGGAGTCCCCGAGGGCCAGGATGGCGGCGTCGATCTCCACGTTGCTGGTGGTGGTCACCTCGACGAAGTTGGAGGCGACGAGCCCCAGGACGTCGCTCGAGTCGCTCACAGGCTGCCCCGACACCATGGTCTTGTTGGCGCTCGGATACGTCAGGTTCCCGGTGACGTCGATGTTGGACGGGTTCGTCGATGGGTCGCTGCTGGTGCACGCCGTCGACTTCGTGCTGTCGTCGGTGGAGGTGCCGCAGGTCACGATGTCGAGCGCTCCCGTCATCGACCCGCTGATCTTCACGGTGCCGTTGACGAAGATCAGGCCCTGCGTCAGGTTGTTCAGGTTGATGGGGCTCGTGCAATTGCTCGTGTTGGACGTGGCGTTGTCGACCTTGGCACCGGAGCCGCTCCAGGTCACCTGGGTGTGCCCGCTCACGACGCTCAGCGTCAAGGTCACGGTCACCGTCGACAGCGAGTTGGGGGCGGTCCCGCCGGTGATGAAGCACCCGTAATTCCGGGCGGGGGCGAGGTCGTCGGTCGAGGTGCGCGGCGTCTGGTTGCCGACCTTGGTGGGGGTGCCCCCGTTGAAGTTGGGCGAGAGGCTCCCACAACCCGAGGACGCCACGTACACGGCGGAGGGCCCCGAGTTGGTGTTGTAGATGTTGCCGCTCTCCACCGAGTCGTCGAACGTCGGGGAGCCGCACATGCGGAACGTGTCGTCGGAGAAGACGGGCCCGTTGAGCACGTCCCCCGTGGTGAAGACGACCACGCACGAGTTGGGCGGTCCGGACCCCTGGCCGTAGTAGACCGAGCAGCCCGTCCCCCCCAGCGCGGGGTCCAGCGTCTCGTAGTTGGACCAGTACACGTCGTCGAGGCTCGAGGCGGGGTCGATGTTGTAGCTGAACGTGCGCACCACGACGGTGTTGCCGGTGCCGGCCTTGCCACTCACCTGCAGGGTCACCTGCCCGTTGGTGTCGCTCGGCGTGTACGAGTAGTACTCCAGTGGCGACGACGACGCCTGCACCCAGCCCGTCAGGGCCGAGTTGGACGTGCACGACGAGCTCGGGCTCGAGGCGGTGCACAGGGCGTAGCCCTCGTTGGCGTCGAGGTGCTGCAGGTAGTCGTTGAGCCCCGCCTGGGCCGCCTCGTAGGCGGCCTCGTAGTTGAGGTTGCGCGTCGTCTGCGGCAGCTGGTCGACGGTGGTGGTGGCGATGGCAATGGGGATGGTCCCGAGCAGCGCCACGGCGATGAGCACGAAGATGAGGGCCTGGCCGCCCTCACCGTGGCGGCGCGCCGTCCGGCGCAGATGTCGGGTGACGCGGGTCAGCATGATCCCGTCGCCCCGGTCTGGTCGAGCGCCGTCTGGCAGGCGTACTCGGCGTTGTTCACCACGATGTTGGGGTCGGCCAGCGTGGTCTTGTAGGCGTTGTGCGCCCCCACCTTGGGGGTGTCGAGGACCAGACTCGAGTTGACCGTCGTGTAGTAGAAGGTGTTGGTCGTCACCGAGTTGGCCGTCGTCGACACCTCCTTGGTGGTCAGGGTGAACAGCGACGACGAGTCGACGTTGGCGATCTGGGCCTGGGTGACCGTCGTGCTCCCCGAGACGCCGGGGCGGCATCCGGCGCCCGAGCACGACACGGTCAGGTAGTGCGTCGACGTGTTGAGCGAGATCGTGATGGTGGGCGTCCCTCCGCCCAGCGACGCCGGGAACGTGAGCGACGTGGCGGTGACGGCCTGGCTCGGCATCGACGTCGGGATGGTCGGCGTCGTCCAGCCCGTGGCCGAGGCGGCGTGGAGGTCCTTGGTGATCGCCTGCTGGGCGATCTGGAGGTAGTCCAGCGCCTGGGTGCGGTCGTTCACCTGGACCTGGTGCGTCTGGAGCACCGTGATCGACGCCCCCACGGAGATGATCACCACGGCGAGCAGGACGGAGGAGAGCATGACCTCGATCACGGTCATGCCCGCCTCGCTGCGCGGGCCCTTGCGGCCGGTCACTTGACGTACACCGTGACGGGGCTCCCCGCCGACTGGAGGGAGCCGAAGGTCCCGCCGCTGCCGACGTAGAAGCCCGAGGGCGTCACCTTCACGACGACCTGCACCGACTCGTTGGACGAGCGGTACGTGGTCGGCCCCACCGTGTAGGTGGCGCTCAGGAGCCACACCCCGTAGGGCAGGCCGGTCAGCGTGAAGGCGGCGCCGGCCGGCGCGTTCACCACCTGGGTGAGCTGTCCCGAGGACGTGCCGAAGTTGTTGCTGTTGGTGGGGGTGAACGAGGCGCTGAGCGCGTGCGATCCCACGGTCAGCGTCGAGGTCGAGTAGGTGGCCACCCCCGAGCCGTTCACCGTGGCCGTGCCCAGGGTGGTCGGTCCGTCGGTGAAGGTGACGCTCCCGGCGGCGGGGGCGCCCGAGACCGGGGTCACGGTGGCCGTGAGGGTGATCGAGGTGCCGAAGGGGCTCGGGTTGGCCGTCGAGGTCAAGACGGTCGTCGTGCTGGCCGCCGTCACCACCTCACTCAGCGTCGACGACGTCGAGGACTGGTAGTTGCTGGTGGGTGTGTAGGTGGCCACCACGCTGTAGGTGGCGTTACCTGCCAGTCCCGACAGCGTGCAGGTCGCAGTACCGGACGACACGGCGACCGAGGTGCACCCCGTGATGTTGCTGCCGTTGTTCGTGAACTTGACTGTGCCGGTGGGGGAGCCGCATCCCGACTGCGAGCAGCCCACCGTGGCCGTGAGCAGCACCGAGGTCCCGTAGGAGGTGGGGTTGGGCGAGCCGGTCAACGTGGTCGTCGTGGCGTATCCGTTCACCACCTGCGCGTACGAGGACGACGTCGAGTTCTTCCACTTGCTCGTGTTGGACGAGTTGTACACGGCGGTGATGGAGTGCGATCCCAGCGCCAGGGCCGACGTCGTGTAGGTGGCGACCAGGTCGCCGTTGCTGGTGCTGAGCGAGCCGTTGCCCAGGACGGTGCTGCCGTCCTTGAACTGCACCGAGGTGGCACCCGGGGTCGAGGAGCACGTCGACGTGCACGAGACGGTGGCCGTGAAGGTCACCGACGCCCCCACGGTGCTGGGGTTCGGGCTCGAACTCACCACGGTCGTGGTGCTGCAGTTCGAGGAGCAGGAAAACACCAGCCTGGCCACGTGGCGGGCCGGCTTGTGCGGGTGGTAGGCGGTCCACGTGGCGGTGGTGCTGCCCAGCTGGAGGGTGGGCATCACCCCCGTCCCCGAGGTCGGGCAGCTGCTGTCGGCGCCCGTGCCGGCCGCGTTCGAGGCCGAGGCCGTCAGGCCGGCCGCCGAGACCAGGCTGTTGTTGTAGTTCACGTAGATCGTGAGGGGCACGAGGCTGATGCCCGGAGAGGCCGTCCCTCCCGCTGCCACGGTGACCGCCTGGCCGTCGGTCGTCCCGCCGTCGGGCGCGCTGTCGGAGCCGCACGATCCCGACACCACGTAGTAGCTGGGGCTCGTGGGCATGGGGAAGACCGACGCCGGCGAGGCCGAGACGTAGGGGTTGACCGTCAGGTAGGAGTTGTAGAACGACAGGGGCATGCTGCTGATGTTGGTGGGAAGCGCGGGATGGAGCCCGTTCGTCACGGGCACCGAGTACACGGGCGTGACCGTGGCTGCCTGGTCGTAGGCGTCGTAGGGGCTCACCGTCGGCACGAACGAGAGCGACGTGGTGGCCCCCGCCGTCACCGACAGGTTCGACTGGCTGGGGAGGCTCGAGAGCTCCTGCTCGGTGATGTAGCCCGAGATGGGCGAGAACGACACGGTCCACGTGGGCGATCCGTTCGACGTGGCGGTGATGTTGGAGAACAGCGCGCAGCCGCCGTCGGTCGTCGTGGCGGTGAGGGCCGTGCCCGACGAGGGCGTGGCGGTGACGGTGAGCCCCGAGACCCCTGCGCCCGAGGCGTTCTCCACCGTGACCAGGATCGACCCCAGGAGGGGGTTGATCAGTGACGACGGGACGGCCACCAGGCTGGTCTCCTCCACCTGCTGCTGGGTGTAGGAGGAGGAGCCCGACTTCCACCAGGTGGATCCCGACGTCTGGTCCGTCCACGTGGCCCACACCGAGACCTTGAGCATGGCGCCGGGGTCGCTGGCCGGGGACACGCATCCCGCCGTGGCGGGGTTGTAGGGGGAGACCTCCATCTCGAGGAGATACGTCTGCCCGCTGCTCGTCACCGAGGGCAGCGATGTGAAGCCGACCTCGCCGAGCAGCGTGGTCGCCCCCGTGGCGACCTGGGCGTCGAGGGTGCTCGAGGCGATCTCGGTGGCCTCCTGCTTGAAGCGCGAGATGGCCCCGACCTTGAAGATGGTTCCCATCAGGGTGGCGACCGACACCAGGACGGTCAACAAGATGACCACCGCGATGGCGACCTCGGCGATGGAGAACCCCGCCTCGGGCCCGCCACGCGACGCCGCGGCGCGCCGGGCACGCTGGTCCCGGGCGTGCCGGTGGCAGGCGAGGCAACGACCCGGGTGGTGGCCCTGTGGCGCGCCACGCGTCGCCACGGGCTTCCCCGGGCCTCTCCTTTCCCACGTCGGTGCCGACACTGTTGTCACTCCACGGTGTAGGGGGACACACCTCGTTGCGCCGGCTGCGCCCGATGGCGGTCGCCGCTGGCCGGCCGTTCGATCCCGGATCAATTTCTCGGCAATGGCCACGCCCGAGTTGAGGCGCGCCGGGCACGTCTGACCGCGTGGGGTGGCGGTTTTCCCAGGTGAAGGCCCGGTTGCCCACGTTCAGTGAGAACGCCCGTCGGCGCTCGGCGCCGGGCGCGGGCCACGGGGGCCCGGTATGCGCCCGTGTCCCTGCGGCCGCGGGGTCGCGTGCGCGACGCGCCGGCACGGGCGTCGCCGTCAGAGCGCCCACCGCGGTCACGAGGGCGGGGCGGCGCGACGAGCTACTGGCGGTAGCGCTCCACCGTGTCGGCGTCGCGGACCACGGTGGTGTCCTCGGGCTGGCCGAACTCGCGACGGGCCCGGCGCTGGCGCAGCAGGTCCCAGCACTGGTCGAGCGTGTCCTCGAGACGGCGCAGCCGGTCGTCGTGGTCGGTGTCATCTGCGCTGCGGATGGCGTGCTCCTCGTCGACGAGCCGCTTGATGTGCACGAGGATGTCGTCGTCTGCCATGGCTGTCTCCTTCCCGGTCGTCACCGACCAGGCTGGTCGTTCTTCACGCGCCGGGCCACGTCCAGTCGATGGGGACCGTGGACGCCACGTCATCGTGCTCACGCAGCCACCGACGGGCATAGGGGCACAGCGGCACCACGGTCAGGCCCTCGGCGGCGGCCCGCTCGACGGCGGCGCGCACCAGCACCCCGCCCAGGCCCTCGCCGCGCGCCGACTCGGGCACTTCGGTGTGGACCACCACGAAGCGCTCGCCGTCGCGGTCGTAGTCGAGCTCGGCGTCCCCGTCGGGCCGCGCGATGAGCAGGCGCTGGCCGTCGGGGTCGTCGACAACGGCGGGGGCCATCGCGTCTCCTTGTCGGGATGGTGAGCATCGCGGTGGCGGCAGCCGTATGCAAGGGGACGAAGGGGGCCCAGGCGAGGGTGACTGGTCCGGGCCGGGAACCCCCGTTCGTCCCCGTGGCAACTCCGCTCGCGCCGCGGGCCCTGCCCGGGTGCCCAGAAGTTGCCGGTACCAAACGTATCGACGCCGGGCCCCGGCGGCAACGGTGTCGACGCCGGGCAGAATTGCTCCCCGGAAACCGTCGATGGTTGCCTTGTGCCATGAGCCGCTCAACGACCGCCGGCCGCAAGGCCCTCCTCGCCGTGCTGGCGGGCTGCGCCCTCGTCCTGCCGGCCACCGAGCTGGCGCTGGCCACCCCGGCCTCCGCCGCCTACCCCGACGTCGCCGGCGAGCCCGTGCCTTTCGGCGATGCCGGGTCGTACGGGTCGCTGGCCGGTGTGCGGCTCGACGCGCCCGTGGTGGGCATGGCGTCGACGCCCAGCGGCAAGGGCTACTGGATGGTGGGCGCCGACGGCGGGATCTTCCCCTTCGGCGACGCCGGGGCCCTGGGGTCCATGGGCGGCCGGCACCTCAGCGCCCCGGTGGTGGGCATGGCGGCCACCCCCGACGGCGGCGGCTACTGGCTGGTGGCCTCCGACGGCGGGATCTTCTCCTACGGTGACGCCCGCTTCTCCGGCTCGATGGGTGGCCACCGGCTCAACCAGCCAGTGGTGGGCATGGCCCGCACCCGCGACGGCGGGGGCTACTGGCTCGTGGCCGCCGACGGCGGCGTGTTCAGCTTCGGCGACGCCGCCTACGACGGCTCGCTCGGCGCGCTGCACCTGGCCGCGCCCATCGTCGCCATGGCCGTGTCGGCCACCGGGCACGGCTACTGGATGACGGCCGCCGACGGCGGCGTGTTCAGCTTCGGCGACGCGCCGTACCTCGGCTCGATGGGCGGCCAGGGGCTGCTGAACCCGGTGGCCGCCATGGCCCCCACCCCCGACGGCGGCGGCTACTGGCTCCTGCCCTCCACTGCGGTGGCCTCGGCCTCGCTCAAGACCGGGTCGACGGGCCCCGCCGTGCTCGCCCTCCAGCAGCGCCTGGCCGGCCTGGGCTACTGGGTCGGGACCCCCAACGGCAGCTTCGGCGACAGCACCCAGCAGGCCGTGTGGGCGGTGCAGAAGGCGGCCGGCCTCCCCCGCACCGGGGTCGTCGACCTTCCCACCGAGGAGGCCATCTCCGCCGGCGTCGTGCCCCAGCCCCGCAGCACCTCGGGGTACGTGGTCGAGATCGACCTCGAGGACGACCTGTTGATGGTGGTCACCAACGGCCATCCGGGCCTGATCTTCAACACCTCCACCGGCGGCGGCTACCGCTACACCCAGGACGGCGTCACCGCCGTGGCCGACACCCCGGTGGGCCACTTCGCCGTCTACCGCCAGGTCAACGGCTTGGTGGTCGACTCCCTGGGGTCGTTGTGGCGGCCCAAGTTCTTCGACGCCGGTTTCGCCATCCACGGCGACACCTCGGTGCCACCCGTCCCCGTCTCCCACGGCTGCGCGCGCATCAGCAACGAGGCCATCAACTGGGTCTGGGCCAACAACGTCCTGCCCATCGGGACCGCCGTCTGGGTCTACTGAGCATGCCCGCCTGCGCCGCCGGGACATCCGCCGACGGCGAGCGTGCTCAGGATCTCGACCTGGCGGAGCTCTGGTGGCCGGAAGCGCCCGCCTCTCCTCGCCACCGCCACCGCCGCGTCGGGGCGCCCGAGGGGGCAGGCGGCCACTTCGAGCCCTCCCACCGTGGCCCGCAGCCGCCACGACGTCGGCATCCACGGGGCCGAGGCCAGCCGCCGGGGCGACTCGAGCGGCAGCCAGGGGACGGGCTCGCTCGGGGGCGCGGGCGCGCCGGCGCTGGCCGCCATCAGCGTCACGGTGCCGTCCTCCTGGGCGAGGGCCAGCGCCCATTCGGCGTGCAGGGCCCGGGGCAGGCCATCCACCAGCCGGCGCACGCCGTCACCGCCGCCGTGGGCCAGGGCGGCGGCGAGCTCGAGGGCATCGACGGCGGAGGCCGGCTCGCTGACGGACCGGACCGTCTCGACGACCACGCCAGGCACGGCCTCAAGGGCGCGGCGCAGCGCGGGCGGGGGCACGGCCTCGGTGTCGAGGCACAACTCGTCGACCACCAGGCCGTCGGCCCGGTGCACGACGTCGATGGTGACGATGTCCCCGTCCTGGGCGGACACCGCCGCCGCCACCGCGGCCAGCATCCCGCGACGGTCGGGCATGGACACGCGCATCGTCACGAGGGCCACCGCACACCTCCCCGGGGGGTCGGCATCCAGTCGACCACCGTGGTGTTTCGGCCCTGCGACCCCGGTGTGAACAGCCGGTGAAGCCTCGACGGCGCGTAGTGTCCTCTGGAACCGTGTCCCCTGGAACCGTGTCCCCCGGAATTGTCCGGTTCGGGATCCTGGGCGCCGCGCGCATCGCGCCGGCGGCGCTCATCCGCCCGGCCGCGGCGAACCCCGAGGCGACCGTCGAGGTGGTGGCGGCCCGCGACCCCGGACGCGCCCGCGCCTACGCCGCCCGCCACGGCATCCCCCGCGTGGCCGAGGACTACGACGCCGTCGTGTCGGACCCCGACATCGACGCCGTGTACGTGCCCCTGCCCAACAGCGAGCACGGCCGGTGGACGCTGGCCGCCCTGGCGGCCGGCAAGCACGTCCTGTGCGAGAAGCCCTTCACGGCCAACGCCGAGGAGGCCGGCCGCGTGGCGGAGGCCGCCCGGGAGGCCGCCCGGTCGGCGGGGCTCGTCACCGCCGAGGCGTTCCACTACCGCCACCACCCCCTGGCCCAGCGCATGCAGGCCGTGGTGCGCAGCGGCGAGCTCGGGCGCATCCGGGACATCGAGGCCTGGCTGTGCGCGCCCATCCCCAACCGCCGCGACATCCGCTACCAGCACGCGCTGGCGGGCGGGGCGATGATGGACATGGGCTGCTACGTGGTGAACATGGCCCGCATGCTGGGTGGCGAGGAGCCCGAGGTGCGCTCGGCGTCGGCCCGGCGCCACAGCGCGGACGTGGACCGCGCCATGACCGCCACCCTGGCCTTCCCGGGCGGGCACCGTGCCGCGGTGCACTGCTCCATGTGGTCGTCGTCGGTCCTCCATCTGGCCGCCCGCGTGCGCGGGGAGGACGGCGAGATGCGCGTGTTCAACCCCATCGCCCCGCACTTCGTCAGCTGGCTCACGGTGCGGGCCGGCGGCCGGCGCCGCCGTGAGCGTCCCGTGCGGCGCCCCACGTATGCCTTCCAGCTCGATGCCTTCTGCGACGCCGTGTTGCGCGGCACGGGCATCGAGACCACACCCGAGGACGCGCTGGCCAACATGCGGGTGGTCGACGCCGTGTACCGCGCCGCGGGGATGGAGCCGCGCGGCACTTGACGCCGCCGGCCGGCGTCAGGCGGGCGTCCGGCGGGGAAGGTCGATCACCACGCGGGCGCCGCCGGCGTCGGTGTTGTGGATGGACACCGCCCCGTCGTGCAGCGTGACGAGGCGCTGGACGATGGCCAGCCCCAGGCCCGTGCCGTCGTCCTTCGAGCTCACGAAGGGGTCGAAGATGCGGTGCTCGAGCGCGGGGTCCACGCCGGTGCCGGTGTCCTCCACGGTGATGCGCGTGGTGTCGTCGTTGGATTCGGCCTTGAGGCCCACCCGGCCGCCTCCGGGCATCGCCTGGTAGGCGTTGGTGACCAGGTTGGTGACCACCTGGGCCATGAGCGAGGCGTCCGCCACGAAGTGGGTGGACTCCTCGAGGTCCACCTCCACCCCCTCGGGAGGCGGTGTGGCGTCGAGCACGCCGCGCACGAGGTCGGAGAAGTCGACGTCGCCGAGCCTCGGCTCGCGGTCGCGGGTGTAGGCGGTGAGGTCCTCCGACAGCTTGGCGGCCCGGTAGATCTGGCCCTCGGCGCGCTCCAGGTGCACCCGGCTGTCGGCGTCGATGCTGTCCTCCTTGCCCATGGTGTAGAGGTACAGCTCGTTGATGGCCGCCGCCAGGGGGTTGCGCAGCTCGTGGCCCACCACGGCGGCGAACTCCCCCAGGGCGGCGAGGCGCTCGTTGCGCAGCAGGTCCTTCTGGGCCTCGAGGAGGGCCTCGGTGCGCTCGGCCACCAGCCGCTCGGCGTGGCGGTGGCGGCGGGCGAGGATCTCGACGATGAGCGCCAGCACCACGGCCACGATCAGGCCCACGCCCAGGGCGATCCACGGCGTGTTCTGGGCGTAGGCCCCCGCCAGGGGCTCCTTCTGCGAGGCCTGGACGAGCCAGTGCAGGGACCCGAAGCGCAGCAGCGCGCTGGCCACGGGTGACGGCAGGGGCCGTGACCCGTAGGTGGTGATGATCAGCTGCGAGGGATCGGGGCGGGTCGAGGCGTAGAGGTCGACGTAGATGTGGGAGTACGCCTTGGAGCGGTTGGGCGTGACGGTCCCCGGGTGCAGCAACGAGGTCTCGACGGCCAGGACACGGGGATACACCGTCGAGGCCGACTCGAGGGCGAGCAGGGTACGCGACCCGGCGCGCACGACGGCCGACGACATCCCGGTCCCGCCGCCGGCCACGAACCCCGCCAGCGCCGCCGGCACGGCGCCGGTGTGGAGGTCGGGTCCGGTCGCCAGGGTGATCCGGGGGGCCGGCCCCGTGGTGTCGACCAGCGCCACCGACGCCCCGGGCACGGCCGTCACGGTCTTGGTTTGCGCGGCGAAGGCCTGGGGGGTGCTCCCCGCGTTGACGGTGAGGACGGCGATCGTGCGCAGCTGCGTCTGGAGGCTCTGGGCCGACGCCTGCAGGAGCAGCTCGACCTGGGCCGCGTCGCCCTGCAACAGGGCCACGTTCTGGCGGTCGACGCTGTTGCGCACCAGGAAGAACCCGCCGATGGACAAGGCGGTGACGATCACGAACACCAGCAGTGCCCGCAACGACACCGGGAGCCTGCCCGTCATCCGACCCCCTGTCCTGTCTCGGTGGCGGCAAGCCTGTCGCCGGCGTGAACCCGCTCGACGGGCGCAGCCTAGACACACCCGAACCCGCTGGCCGGGTGGGACCCGCCGCCGCGCGCGGCCCGGAGCCGTTCCCGGCGCCCCGGCCACGGGCCAGGTGACCTGGGCATACACCCGATCAGCGCCGTCCCGCCCCCACCGGGGCCGGCCCGACGCCCCGCCCCCGCGCCCATCGCCGGGAAAACGCCCAGGTCGCACGGTTCAGCTGCGCCCCCGGGCAGCCGATCCCCTAGGTGCCACTCGAGGAGGGATCGATGGAACCCACGTGGCTGGACAGCCTGGCCCTGGACTTGCCCGACGCCGTCGTGGTGGCCGACGCGTCCGGGCACCTGGTGTGGGGCAACCCGGCGGCCGAGCGCCTGTTCGAGGTGAGCACCGCCGACATCGTGGGGGTGAGCGCCCTCGAGCTGCTGCACCCCGAGGACCGCGAGCTCGCCGTCACCTCGCTGGAGAGCGTCCAAGGCAAGGAGGTGGGCACCCCCATCGAGCTGCGCGTCCGGGTGGGCGGCGGCTGGAAGCTGGTGGAGCTCATCGGCGCCAACCGGTTGGGCAGCTCGCCTGTCGACGGGCTCATCTGGTGCGTGCGCGACCTCACCGACAGGCGCCGGTGGGAGATGCTCACCGACGACACCGAGCGCTTCCGCTCCCTGGTCCACAACTCGTCCACCATCCTCATGCTCCTCGACGACTCCGGCCGGGTCGAGTCGGTGTCGGCCGCCATCACCCGGATGCTCGGCCACGACCAGGGGCTGGTTGAGGGGACGCTCCTCGAGGAGCTGGCCCTGTACTCCGACCGCCCCGCCCTGCGGGCCGCCCTCAAGGCGTCGCTCGACAGCGAGGACAACGGGACGGGTCCCACCATCGTCGAGGTGGCGTTGCGGCGCCACGACGGGGGCATCCCGGTCCCCTGCGAGCTGAGCATCGTCAACCTCCTGGGCGACCCCACGGTGCAGGGCCTGGTGGTCTCGGCGCACAACATCACCCAGCTCCGCTCCACCCGCGACGCGCTGGAGCGCCTGGCCACCCGCGACGCCCTCACGGGCCTCCCCAACCGCACCCTCATCCTGGACCGCATCGAGCAGATGCAGCGCCGCCGGCGTGACGGGAGCGCGCCCGGGGCGGTGCTCTTCGTGGACCTGGACCGCTTCAAGGACGTCAACGACTCGCTGGGCCACAGCGTCGGCGACGAGGTGCTGCGCGAGGTGGCGGTGCGCCTGCGCCAGACCCTGCGGCAGTCCGACTCGGTGGGGCGCTTGGGCGGGGACGAGTTCGTCGTGCTCGTCGAATCCCCCGCGGACGTGGCCGAGGCCACGGCCGAGCGCCTGCTCGACGCCCTGAACCGCCCCTTCGACGTGCACGACGTGGCCCGGCCCCGGGTGTCGATGTCGGCCTCGATCGGCATCGTGGCGGGCGAGTACGCCTCGGCCGAGGAGCTGCTCATGGACGCCGACGTGGCGCTGTACGAGGCCAAGGCCCGAGGCGGCAACCGGGCCATGCGCTTCGAGCCGCAGATGCGCGGCACCTTCCGGACGCGCGTCGAGCTCGAGCGCGACCTCCGCCTCGCCCTCGACCGGCGCGAGTTCTTCCTCGTCTTCCAGCCCGTGGTCCAGCTGTCCGACGGCACGGTCCGGAGCGTGGAGGCCCTCCTGCGCTGGCGGCGGCCCTCTGGCCGGGTCGTGCCGCCCGACGCCTTCATCCCCGCGCTGGAGGACTCCGGCCTCATCGTCGAGGTGGGCGCGTTCGTGCTGGACGAGGCGTGCCGCCAGGTGCGCCAGTGGCAGGACCTCGGGCTCGACACGGCGGTCTCGGTGAACGTGTCCCCGCTGCAGTTCGAGACCGAGGGGTTCGTGGATGGCGTCCGCCGCGCCCTGCACGACGCCGGCCTCGACGCCCATTCCCTCATCCTCGAGATGACCGAGACCACCCTCATGCGCGACTCCGGCGACGCCAGCCGGCGCCTCAACGCCCTCAAGCAGCTGGGCGTGCGCCTCGCCATCGACGACTTCGGGACGGGGTACTCGTCTCTCGCCTACCTGCAGCAATTCCCCATCGACATCATCAAGATCGACCGCGCCTTCATCGCCGGCACCGCCGGGGGCGGGCCGAGCGTCGCCCTGGTGCACGCGCTGGTGGAGCTGGGCAACGCCCTGGGGCTCGAGACCGTGGCCGAGGGCATCGAGACCGTGGACCAGCTCACCCGCCTCCAGCGCGAGGGGTGCGACGCCGGGCAGGGGTTCTTCTTCGCCATCCCGCTCGAGGCCGGCGAGGCCAGGGCCTTCCTCACGGCCAACCTCTCCGGGGCCTTCGCCCAGCCCGTGGCCTCCAACGCCTGAGGCGCCCGGGCTCCGCCCGGTAGCGTGGCCGGCGCCGCCGGCGGCCGGCGACGTGGCGAGGGGGGAGCGACGTGACCGTGACGGGGCTGGCCAACCTGGCGGTCAAGGTGGCGGACCTCGACGCCGCGCTGGCGTTCTACCGCGCGCAGGGCGCCGAGGTCCGCGACCGCATGCACTGGAACGACTCGGAGCGGGCCGACGTGTTCCTCGGGCCCGTCGTGATCACCCTGTTCACGCGGGCCATCTACGAGGACGCCGTCGCCCTGCCGGGCGAGTGCTTCTTGCACCCCGCCCTGTTCACCGACGACCTCGACGCCGAGCTCGAGGGCCGGGACGTGCTGTGGGGCCCGGCCGTCGTGCAGGGGCCGTTCGGGACGCGGCGGATCGCCTTCGTCGACGCGCCGGGAGGCATCCGGCTCGAGTTCATGGAGCAGCTCGAGGACCCGCCGAGCCCGCCCTCGACCTAGCGCGACGGGACGATCGTCACTACCGACGCCGACACCACGTTGCCGGGGTACAGCATCCCCCGGGCCCGCACCGTCCCGCCCGTGCACACCAGGGAGAAGCTCGGGGCGCTCACCCCCTGCTCCTTGAAGATGGTGGAGGTGGGCGCCACGTCGACCGTGTAGCTCGTGTTGTGGTACGACACCGTGAACGTGCCGGACGTGCCCGCCGACCCGCACGTCTGCGACGTGCTCGCTCCGTTCACGGACAGCACCGTCCCCGACACCTTCTTGGGGCGCGGGGGGGCCACCGTGACCGAGGTGGCGTCGAGGGCCCCTGAGGACGCCTTCGTCCCCCGGGCCGTGACCTTGGTGCCCACGCACACGTCCGCGAAGGAGGGCGCGCTGACGTTGCGCTCGGAGAACGTGGTGCTGGAGGCCGCCACGTCCACCACCGCGGCGCCCTGGTGGGCGCTCACGGTGAAGGTCCCGTCGGCTCCGGCCGTGCCGCAGGCCCCCGGCGTGCTCGTCCCGTCCACCGACACGACGGTGCCCGCCACCCGCGTGGGGGGAGGGGGCACCACCGTCACCCGGGTGGCCTGCAGGACGCCGGACACCAGCGTGCCCGTGGCCCTCACCTTGTCACCCACGCACACGTCCGCGAAGGTGGGCGCGCCGACGTTGCGCTCCTTGAAGGCAGTGGACGACCCGTCGACGTCCACGGCGTCGACGGCCTTGTGCGACGACATCGTGAATGCCCCCGCTGCGCCGCTCACGCCACAGGCCCCCGGGGTCCCCGTCCCGTTCACCGACGTCACGGTGCCCGACTCCCGCACCGGGTGGGGGGGCACCACGGTCACACGCGTGGCGTCGAGCACGCCGGACGCCAGCGCGCCCACGGCCTTGACCTTGTCGCCCACGCACACGTCCGCGAAGGAGGGCGCGCTCGCCCCACGGTCCCTGAAGACGGTGGAGGACGGATCGACGTCCACCGCCTTGGTGGCGCCGTTCGACGACAGCGTGAAGGCCCCGGCCGAGCCGGAGGTCCCGCAGCTTCCGTCGCTGCTCGATCCGTTGACCGACGCCACGGTGCCCGACTCCCGCACGGGGCGGGGCGGCACCACGGTGACGGAGGTGGCGGCGAGCACGTTCGGCGCCGACACCACGCCGCGGGCCGTGCCCTTGTCGCCCACGCACACATCCGCGAACGACGGGGAGCGCACGCCCCGCTCCTTGTAGCTGGTGGTGCTCCCCCCGACGTCGACGGTGGCGGTGGCGCCGTCCGACGACACCGTGAAGTCGCCCGCCGACCCCGCCGTCCCGCAGCTGCCCGGGGCGCTCGACCCGTTGACCGACGCCACGTTCCCCGACACCTTCTCGGGTGTCCCCACCCGAACGGTCGTGGCCACCGCCGCGGTGCCCGTCACGATCCCCACCACGGTCGCCACCGAGGCGACCCCTACGATCCGCCAGCCCCTTGCCACGGGACGGCCCCCTTTTCCGGCACTCGCCCGGCTCGGCGCTCCGCCGGGCCGGTGCCCCTCTCGAGTCGCAGCCCCTCCGCTGCGTCCCGTCCGCCTCTGCGGGACGAGCGGTGGTGCTGCCTGCCGCATCCGATAGGAGTCGTCCCCCTATCGGATGCTTGGCATGGCGTGATCTTGTCGGAATCGTGGGAACAATGGATCAGAGAAAACACCTAGGGCGAGCAGGTGTTTCCTCACCTCGGCGGCGTGGCGCCGGCCGCCTGGGCGTCGTCGGGGGCCGCCCGCCGACGGGCCGGGCCCTCAGCCTGTGAAGACGCTGGGATGGGGCCGGGCGGGCGCTGTGCGGAAGAAGGGGCGCACCACGGCCTCCATGAGCTCGTCGACGGTGGGACGCGCCGCGGGGTCGGGCAGGAGGTCGTGGTCCTCGTCGGGGTCCTCGCCCAGGTCGAAGAGCTGGCACGGCGACAGGGCGTCCTCGTCGACCACGATCTTGAACCGCTCGGTCTCGAAGGAGGCGAAGCCCCAGTTCTCGCTCACCGACACGGCGCGCCCCGCGTGGGCGCCGTCGCCGTCGAGCAGCGGCAGGAGCGAACGCCCCTCCCCTCCGGGGAGGTCGGGTGCCCCGGCGATGGCGCGCACCGTGGCGGGCACGTCGAGGTGGTCGACGAGCCCGTCCGCCACGCGCGCCGGGCAGCCGGCAGGGGGCCGGATGATGAGCGGGACCCGCACCGCCGGCTGGTAGAGCACGCATTTGGACATGAGCCCGTGGTTGCCGCCCATCTCCCCGTGGTCGCTCGTGTAGACGATCCACGTGTCCTCGAGCATCCCCTTGGCGTCGAGCGCGGCCACGATGCCGCCCACGGCGTCGTCGATCACCGAGATGTCGGCGCTGTAGGCGCGGCGCATGCCGCGGATGGCGTCGGTGGTCATGGTCTCGGAGTCCGACAGCCACAGGAAGGCGTTGAGCAGCGCCCCGTAGCGGCCGGCCGACTCCACGGCCGGCCGGCGCGTGGTGCGGGGCATGGAGATCTCCACGTCCCCATAGCGCGCCACCGCCTCGCGTGGGGCGTCCCAGGGGTCGTGTGGCCCGGGGAAGCCCACGAAGAGGAAGAAGGGGTCGGCCCGGTCGTACTGCTCGATCCACCGCACCGCCTCGACGCCGTGCCAGGTGTCGACGTAGGCGTCGAGGGGCAGCGGCATGGGCGTGGCGTCCCACATGGGCACGCGCTTGGTGGGGTTGGTCCCCCGCTCGTCGTCCCCCTGGTAGGCGCGGTCCGCGATGTGCCGGCGGTAGGCGTCGAGGAGCCCCCGGTCCCGCAGGTAGTCGGTGTAGCGCGTGGGGGCGGCGCCCACGAACTTGTCCCCGGTCTCGTGCACCTCGGCGAACCCCAGCGCCATCAGGCGCTCGGCCAGGTCGTCGATGTGGGCGGCCTCCACGATCTCGTCCCGGTAGAGGTGGGCCTTGCCCAACAGGGCGGTGTGGTAGCCGGCCGCCCGCAGGGCCCACACGTAGGTGGGGTCGTCGGGGGAGATCTCCGCCCAGTTGGTGTAGACGCCGTGGTCGCGCACGTAGCGCTCGGTCATGAACGAGGCCCGGGCCGGCATGCACAGCGGCCCCTGGCACGACACCCGCGAGAAGCGCACGCCCTGCGCGGCGAGCCGGTCGAGGCACGGCGTGAGCACCCCGGTGTCCCCCGCGCACCCCAGCATGTCCGCCCGGTGCTGGTCGGACATCACCACCACGATGTTGGGGGCGTCGGGCACGGCTGGGGCGGGCGACGCGCTCAGGCCGCCAGGGCGGCGAGCCGGGGACCGAGCAGCTCGCAGAAGTTCTCGCTGTAGAACCGGCGCCGGGCCCCGGCGTCGGCCCCCTCCAGGGAGGCCTCGAAGCGCTCGAGGGGGCGGCGGCCCCCCTCCACGTGGGGATAGTCCGAGGAGAACATGCACAGCTCGGGGCCGCTCTGCTCGATGATCCACCCCACGTCCTCGGTGGGGTACGGCGTGAACTTGACCTGACGGCGCACGTACTCGGTGGGGCGAAGCGTGAGAGCGCGCAGCCGCTCCTCGTGCCGGCCGAACGCCTCCACCGCCGCCTCCATCTGCCGCAGCCACGACGGCACCCACACCGCGCCCTGCTCGATCACCCCGATCCGCAACCCGGGGAACCGCTCCAGCACGCCGTCGAAGATCATGGTGGCCAGCGTCTGCGCCGGCGGCCCGGGGATGCCCATGTAGTCCACCGACCGGAAGTTCTCCTCGCCCCCGTGGAAGTCGGGCGGGACGGGGACCCCCGTGACGAAGTAATGGGCGTCGATGAGGTCGCCGGTCCCCCCCACGTGGAACACCACGCACACCCCGGCCTCCTGGGCCCGGGCCCACACGGGGTCGAGGCCCACGTGGCTCGGTGAGTGCGCGGGCGGGCACCCCGAAGCCACCAGGAGGGCCGCCGCGCCCATGGCGATGGCCTCGTCGGCCATGGCGCGGGCCCGCCCGAAGTCGGCCAGGGGCACGTAGCAGGTGGGCAGGAGCCGCTCGTCCACGGAGCAGAACTCCACCATGCCGCGGTTGTGCGCCCTCGCCGCCCCGTAGGCCAGCTCGAGGTCGCCGCCGTGCTCCCAGTTGCGCAGCCGACGGTTGTGGAAGGTGTTGAAGACGAGCTGGCTCGAGAAGCCGAGCAGGTCGAGGGCCCGGGGGCGGTCCTCGGCGATGAACGACCCCGTGGCGGCGAAGTTCTTGCGCGCCATGATCTCGCCGGCCTCGGTGGCGCGGTACTCGTCGCTGGCGTGCAAGGCCCGCAGCCGGTCGAAGGCGGCGAGCAGGTCGCGGCGCTGCGCGTCGGGGTCGCCGGTCTGCCTGAGCTCGTTGCCCCCCGGGTACGTGAGCACCTCGATCCGGTCGCGGATCCCCGGGTCGGCGTGGTCGCGCAACCACGTCGGGGTCTCCATGATGTGCGAGTCCGCGTCGTGGGCGACCCGCCCGGAGTTGTAGGGCACGGCACGTACCTCCGGGCGCCACGCTACCCGGTGCCCGATGTAGCGTCGCAGCCCGAGAGGAGCGCTGATGGTACGGGTCGGCACCGCACCCGAAACCCTGGTCGATCTCGAGCGGTACCCGGTGCTCGACGCGCGATCGGCGGCCTACCGCGCCGTGGTGGCCCGCGCCCGCGCCGAGCTCGACGCCCGGGGCGCCGCCGAGTTGCCGGGCTTCGTGGGCCCCGCCGGCGTCGCCGCCCTGGTGGACGACGCGCAGTCGCTGGTGGGCAGGGCGCATCGCTCGGGGGGCCAGGGCACCGCCTACCTCGAGGTCCCCGCCGGCTCCTACCCTGACGGCCATCCCCGCGTGACGTGGGGCGACTACGCGCTGGGGGCGGTTGCCTACGACCTCATCCCCCTGGCGTCGCCCCTGCGGCGGCTCTACGAGTGGGCGCCGCTCGCCGACCTGGTGGCCGCCATCGTCGGCCGGGGCCCGCTCTTCCCGTACGCCGATCCCTTCGGGGCCCTCAACCTGGCCGTCATGGGCCCCGGCGACCAGCTGCAGTGGCACTTCGACCAGACCGACTTCGTCGTGTCGCTCGCCATCCAGTCGGCCGAGCGCGGTGGGGACTTCGAGGTGGCCCCGCGCATCCGGTCCGCCGACGACGAGCGCTACCACGACGTGAGCGCCGTGCTCGGTGGCGAGGGCTCCTCGGTCCTCACGTTGCCCATGGAGCCGGGCACGCTCCTCGTCTTCGAGGGCCGCTACTCCCTGCACCGGGTGTCCCCCGTCGTGGGCCCGCGCCTGCGCCACGTCGGGCTGCTCGCCTATGACACCAGGCCCGGGACCATGGGCAGCGAGCTGCTGCACCGGGTGCGCTACGGGCGCACCGAGGCGCTGGCCAGCCCGCCCGAGCGGTGGCCCCGGCCGTGACGGCGGCACCGGCGCGGCGCGTGCCTCCCGGGCGTGCCACGGCGCGCACGGCCGTCGGCGAGGCATTCGTCGGGTCGGGCCCGGAGGCGGCGCACCTCAACACGGTCCTGGGCACCAAGGGCGGCCCCGTGGAGGCCGCCTTCGTCACCGCGCTGGCCACGCCCCGTCCCGGCCACAGCGCCTTCCTGGTGGTGGTGCGCCCCGGCCTGCCGGTGAAACCCGCCACGCTGTTCGTCAACAAGGCCGAGCTCGCCGGCGACGACCACGCCCGGCTCACGTGGGGGGCGGCACAGGCCGGGGTGGCCTCCGGGGTCCTGGGGGCGGTGGCCGACGGCGTGGTGTGCGGCGACCTCGATGACCTCCTGCTCGTCACCGCGGTGTGGGTCGACCCCCTCGCCCGCGACGAGCGGCTGGTCTACGACAACAACCGCGACGCCACCCGCCAGGCGCTCGAACGAGGCGCGGCCGGTGGGCCCCCCCTCGACGACCTGCTGGCCGTGGCCGAGCGGCCCGACAACCCGTTCCTGGGCCTGCGCTTCGAGTGAGCCCGGGAACGGCGGGCGGGCTCCGGCGTCGCGCCGGGGGCCTCCGGACGGGACCGCCTTGGGATCCGCTGTGCGCGACGGGCCCGCCCCGGCTCGCGTTCGTCATTTCTGATGATGGATGGGCCCGGCGGCGCATGCTTTCATGGCGGATCGTCGTGCCGCGCCGCGCCCCGCGCGTGCGGTGCGAGGCCCGCCGGCGGCTCGGCGGGTGAGGGGGGCAGCAGACCGTGGGACACGCAGCGGGGTGAGACGGGCCCGCCGGACACCGCCACAGCGACCCCGCGCCCGCGCCACGCGTCTGGTCCTGGCCGTGCTGGCGATCGCCGTCGGCCTGGTCGCGTACCATGCGGCGCGCGCTACGGCCACGGCCATCCTCCCGCCCGGCAACCCCGCCGCCAACCTTCCCTTCACCGAGTCCGGCGGCCTGGCCGCGGTCAACGCGGGGAGGTCCGTCGAGGGGCTGGCACCCGTGAGCACCGCCGGGTGGAGCGCGTTGCCCCCGGCCGAGCAGGTTTTCGTGATCGTCAACCTGGAGCGGATCTCCCGGTCACTGCCCCCGTTCGAGGCGATGAGCGCATCGCTCGACGCACTCGCCCAGGAGGGCGCGGCGGCGCGCGCGGACCCGCCGGCGGCCTCCCCCGTGGGATCCAACTGGCGCGACGAGATGATCGAAGCGGGAACCGCCGACCCGCTCATGGCCGACTTCGGCTGGATGTACGAGGACGGCTGCACCAAGGTGGCGGGCCAGATCTTCGTCAACACCGACTGCTCCCAGTCGCCGCCGGTCGCCTGGCAGCACCGCGACGACATCCTGGCCGACCCGGTGAGCGCGTCCTGCAACTTCCTCATGGGCGCAGCCGTGTCGCCTTCCCCGGGGGCGATCGCCGCCGAGCTGGAGTTCTACTGCGGTGCGTCGCCGGGGGACGTGGTCTTCACATGGGGCGACGCCCTCAGGGCGATGGAGGTGCCCGCCGCCGTCCCGCCCGCACCGGCGCCCGTGACGGTGGCCTGCAGCCCGCCGCGTTCGGCATCGGGATACCGCCTGGCCGGCTCGGACGGGAGCGTCTTCGACTTCGGTGCCATGCCCTTCTGCGGCTCCGCGGCGGGCAGCCCGCTGGACGGGCGCGTGGTGGCCATCGCGGACACCCCGGACCACGGGGGGTACTGGCTGGCCGCCGCCGACGGCGGGGTGTTCACCTTCGGTGACGCCTCGTTCTACGGGTCCATGGGCGGCACGCGCCTCAGCGCGCCCATCGTGGGCATGGCGGCCGCCACCTTCGGCAACGGGTACTGGCTGGTGGCCCGGGACGGCGGCGTGTTCTCCTTCGGCGCGGCTCCCTACTACGGGTCGATGGGCGGCACCCGCCTGCGCGCCCCCATCGTGGGCATGGCCGTCGCCCCCTTCGGCCTCGGCTACTGGCTGGTGGCCGCCGACGGCGGCGTGTTCGCCTTCGGCCACGCCCGGTACTACGGGTCCATGGGCGGCACCCGCCTCAGCGCGCCCGTGGTGGGCATGGCCGCCGCCACCTTCGGCAACGGGTACTGGCTGGTGGCCCGGGACGGCGGGGTGTTCTCCTTCGGGGTCTCGCATTTCTACGGGTCGGTAGGGAGCCGGCCCCTGTCGGCGCCGGTGGTGGGGATCGCGTCGGGCCCCTTCGGGCTCGGCTACTGGCTGGTGGCCGCCGACGGCGGGGTGTTCGCCTACGGATCGGTTCGCTTCGCAGGATCCGCCCGGGGGGCGGTGGCGCCTGACCCCGTCGTGGGCATGGCGACGTGACGGACCCTCAGCGGCCGTAGTCGAGCTGCGCGTACCAGTCGCCCCGCCCGGCCGGGGTGAGGTCCAGGACGTGCCACACCGGGCACAGCAGGTCGATGCCCCGCTCCCGGACGGCAGGGGTGAAGGCCGGATGGGCGCTGTAGAAGTGGCGCGGCGCCCCGTCGGCGCCCAGCGTGAACACCGAGACCGTCGAGTCCTGGTTCCCCTCGCCGTCCTCGCTGCCGAGGTCGTACTTGAACGAGCTCTCGCCGCAGCTGAGGAGGCGCAGGCGGTCCCAGCCCCGGGCCCGGGCATGGGCGCGCAGGGTGGGGACGTCGGCGGCGGCGGCCACCGCGACGTCCACGTTCTGGGCGAGATGGTGCGCCACGGCGTTGAGGCCGTCCACCCACAGCGTGCACATCGGGCAGGGGCTCGTCTGGGCCTTGCCGAACATGAGGTGGTAGACGACCAGCGCGCGATCGGGACTGCCGAAGAGCTCGCTCAGTCGCACCGGACGCGCCTCGTCCCCCTTCTCCAGCGACGGCGGTCCCTCGAAGAACACGTAGTCCTCGACCGCCACCCCCTCGCCCAGGCCCCGGCGCAGGGCGGCCACGCGCTCGCGCTGCTCCATGAGCGCCATCTCCGCCTCCGCCAGCTCCTGGCGTCGGCGCGCGTAGTCCGCCGGCTCGGTCAAGCGGGTGAGCACCATGCAAGCTCCTTCGTCCGTCACGGGGCCCCGCCCCCCGGGACCCGCCGCCCTCGGGAGTAGCATGCCCGACGGTGCGGGGCCGTTCCGAGGGACGAGGCGCCGCGCACGACGCGGCGGGGACGCGCCCCCCGGCCGCGGCGCTGTGGCCCACCTCGGCGTCCGTCACGGTGGCCCTGCTGTCGTGGGCGGCGTCGGCCCTCTACCTCCTGCACTGGGGCCGGCACTGGGAGCTCGACCTGCGCGTCTACCACGCCGCCGGGCGCGCCTTGTTCGCCGGGCGCGCCCCGTACGACCTGTCGTTCACCCCCGCCCGCCTCCCCTTCACGTACCCGCCCTTCGGGCTCCTCGTCACGAGCGTGGCGGGCTTCGGCTCGATGGGCGTGGTGGACGTGTCGTTCTGGGTGGTGAACGCCCTCGCCGCCGTGTGCACCGTGTACGCCGCCCTGCGGATGTGCCGGCTGCCCGCCGGCGGGCGGAGCTGGGCCGCGGGGGCGGCCCTCGCCGGGCTGGGCGTGCTCCTCCTCGAGCCCGCCCGCAGCAACGTCGACTTCGGGCAGGTCAACACCATCCTCTTCGCGTTGGTGATCGCCGACGTGGCCTTCGTGTCCCCGCCGTGGCGGGGGACGTTGGTGGGGGTGGCGGCCGCCGTCAAGCTCACGCCGGCGGTCTTCGTCCTGTACTTCCTGGTGCGCCGGGAGTGGCGGGCGGCGACCACCGCGGGCGCCAGCGCGCTGGGCGCGTCGGTCATCGGACTGGTCGTCATGCCGTCGGCGTCGCTGCAGTACTGGCGCCACGACGCCCTCGACCCGGGGCGCACGGGACCCCTCGGGTACGCGAGCAACCAGTCGTGGTCGGGGATGGTGCACCGCGCCCCGTTCCCCCACGACTGGCTCCAACCCGCGCTGTGGGCCGCCCTCGCCCTCGTCACCCTGGGCGTGGGAGCGGTGGCCGCCTACCGGTCGTCGGCGCGCGGCCGCCCGCTCGACGCCCTCATGGCGGTGGCCCTCACCGGGGTGGTGGTGGGGCCGGTGTCGTGGACGCACCACTGGTCGTGGGTCGTGATCGTGCCGGTGGCGGCGCTGTTCGCCCCCAGCCCCGACCCGGTGGTGCGACGGTCGGTCATGGCGTTGCTGGTGGTGGCGGTGGCCGAGCCCTACTGGTGGTCCACGACCGGCTGGGTGCACGACGTGAGCGGCAACCTCCTGGTGTGGACGGGGGCGTGGGTGCTCGGGGTCATGGCGCTCCGGGGGCACGGGCGCGTCCTTCCCAGCGCGGCGAGCCACTGAGGCCGTCGGCCACGCGCACCGGCGCGCACCACAGCCAGCCGGTCGACACCGCGGCCAGTGCCAGGGCCACGGCGAGCACCACCACCCCGGGACCCGCACCCGACAACGACGACGCCGGCGGGACGTCCGCGAAGCAGGCCCAGGTGCACACGACGACGAGCGCGGCGCGCGCCCGGCGCCCCGACGTGGCGAGGAACGGCACGCACCAGGTGACGTACCAGGGCCACACCGCCGGCCCGAGCAGCGCCCCCGCCAGCAGGCCGCCGCCCAGGGCGCCGGGGGCGCGGCGGCGCTCGGTGCGGCCCACGAGGACGAGCACGGTCACGACCGCCGCCGCCAGCGCCAGCGCCCGGGCGACGCGCACCGCGCCGTCCCGGTGCGAGCCCAGGCCCAGCGCGCTGCCCAGGTGGTCGGCGGCCAGCCCCACGGCCGTCGCCGGGTCGAGCCACGACACCACCGCGCCGGGGCCGCCGACGTCCCACAGCCATCCCCATCCGAGCATGGCGAGCACGCCGACGAGCGCCAGCGTGCCCGCGCCGACCGTGACGGCGCTGCCCAGGCGGCGCAGCCGCTCGACGCGCGGCGCGCCCCGGTCGGCCCACACCCAGCCGATGGCGAGGACGCCCACGAGGGCGGGGAGCTTCACGGTGGCGCCCACGGCGCACAGCACCACCCCCACGACCGGGCGGTCCCGATACGCGCAGGCGACGCCTCCCGCCAGGAAGGCGAGCATGAGGGCGTCGTTGTGCATCCCGCCCACCAGGACGAGCAGCACCAGCGGGTTGAGGGCCACCAGGGCGACGGCGCGCGCCGGATCGCGGCCGGTCGCCCGGGCGATGACGGCGGTGGCGCCCGCCACCACGAGGACCGACACCGCCGCCACGGCGCGCAGGAGCACGAGCGACCCCAGCACATGGTGACGCGACACCGTCACGATCATCTCGCCCGTGCTCACGAACAGCGGCCCGTAGGGGGCCGTGGCGTGGCGCCACAGGGGGTCCACCAGCGCCACCACTCCGGGGGCGCCGAGCGCCGCGGGGCCCACGCGGTAGGGGCTCATCCCGTGTGCCAGCAACTCCCCCTGGGCGACATAGGCGTACACGTCGCGGCTGAACAAGGGGGGGCACAGCACGATGGGGGCCAGCCACGCACCCAGGACGGCGCCCAGGGCCCTCGGCGTCACCGACGAGGCGGTCACCGCCCCGACGATGCGGTACCAGGCGACGAGCAGCAGCGCCACGCCCGCCCACACGCACACCACGCCGACGGCGCCGCCCGCGCCCGGCGCGGCGGCACGCGCGGCTGGCTCCGGGACGCCGAAGAACCACGAGCCCGCCACCTTGGAGGTGAACGGGGACGCCGCTTGCGCCGCGCCCACCAGCACCAGGACCCCCCCGGCGAGCCCGACCAGCGTGCACCGTCCGAGGGCGGGGCGCGTGGTCGGCACGATGGGCGCGCAGCATAGCGCCGGCCCCGCCCGTGGCCCCGGGAGGCGCCCATGGGCGCAGATCGGCCCACGGTAGAGTCGCCGGCGTGCGCGTCGATGAGGGTGACGGGACGCCGACGCGCTTTCCCCGCTCGATCCCCGCCCTCGACGGCGTGCGGGCCCTCGCCATCGTGCTCGTGGTGCTGTTCCACGGCGGGCTCAGCACCGTGCCGGGGGGGTTCTTCGGCGTGGACGTCTTCTTCGTGCTGTCGGGCTTCCTGATCACGAGCCTCCTGCTCGACGAACGGCGGCACACGGGCGCCGTGGCGCTGCGCAGGTTCTGGGCGGGACGGGCGCGTCGCCTGCTCCCCGCCCTCTTCCTCATGGTCAACGCCGTGGTCCTGTGGGTGGCGTTCGTCGCCCCCTCCGGGTCGCACCCGACGACGCGCGGCGACGCCCTGTCCGCCCTGCTGTACGCCGCCAACTGGCACTTCGTGGCGGCAGGCTCCAATTACTTCGTGGCCAACGGGCTCCCTTCGCCGCTGGTGCACACGTGGTCGCTCGCCATCGAGGAGCAGTTCTACGCCGTGTGGCCGCTCGTGGTGCTGGGCGTCCTGGCGCTGGCGCGCTCGGTGCGGTGGCTGGGGGCCCTCTGCGCCGCGGGCGCCCTGTCGTCGGCGGCGGAGATGGCCGCGCTGTACCGGCACGGCGCCACGACGGCCCGCATCTACTACGGCACCGACACCCACGCCCAGGGGCTGTTGGTGGGGGCCGTCCTCGCCTGCGCGCTGTACGCCTGGGCCGGGCGGCGCCGGTCGTGGGCGCCGCTCGGCGCGGCGCGCCGGCGCGGCGCGCTGGCCGTCGCCGGTGCCGCCGCCCTGGGCGGCCTGCTCGTGGTGGCCGGCCTCGACGCGGGCACGGACCCCTTCACCTCGGAGGGCGGCTGCCTGGTGGTCTCGGTGCTCAGCGCGGTGATGCTGTGGGCGCTGGTGGCTGCTCCGGTGGGGCCCGTGCACCGGGTCCTCGCCCTGGGGCCGGTGCGGTGGCTCGGGCGCGTGTCCTACGGGGTCTACCTGTGGCACGTGCCGATCTTCGTGCTCGTCCTGACCCACGCGTCCACGGGGCTGGGCGGGTGGCAGCTCCTGTCGGCGCGCGTGGCGCTCACGCTGACGGTGGCGTCGCTGTCGTACTACGGCCTCGAGATGCCCATCCGCACCGGCGCGTTCTGGCGGCGGGCGCGCGCCCTGGCCGCCGCCGCGCCCGCGTTGGGCGGCTCGCTGGTCGCGCTGTTGCTCCTGGCCCCGTCGGCGGCGGGGGCGCTCCCCGCCGTGGCCCCGGCCAAGCTGGCGTCGGCCCCGACGTCGGAGCGCGTGCTGCTGGTGGGGGACTCCACCGCCCTCACCCTGGGCCTCGACCTCACCTTCGCCACGGCCTCCTCCGGCGTCACCCTGTACAACCACGGGACCATCGGCTGCGGCGTGGCGCTCGGCACCGAGGTGCAGGACAACGCCAACCTCGGCCCCATGGTGCCGGCGTGCGACGCCACCTCGCCGTCCGCCGACCAGTGGCCGGCGGCGTGGGCCCGCTGGATCAAGCAGACCCGGCCCCAGGTGGTGGCCATCTTGGCGGGCCGCTGGGAGGTGGTGGACTTCTGGTGGCACGACCACTGGGCCGACATCCTCGATCCCGACTTCGCCGCCCACGTCAGGGCCGACCTCCAGCTGGCGGTGACCACCGCGTCGGCGGGCGGCGCGCACGTCGTGCTCATGACGGCTCCGTGCTACGACTCGGGCGAGCAGCCCGACGGCCGGCCCTGGCCGCAGGACTCGCCCAGCCGCGTGGGCCGCTACAACCAGCTCGTGCGGGAGGTGGCCGCCGCCAACCCG
>DATJBC010000152.1:0-2343 GCA_035515515.1 Acidimicrobiales bacterium | reverse complement strand
AGGTGACGCTCTAGTCATGGTGCGGAACCTCGGCGAATCCAGCTAGGGGCCGCCGCACCCCTTCTCCGTGGGCAATCTGACCCAGTGCCGTCGCCCTCGTGCACCCTGAAGACCACGTCTCAAGCCTGGAATCGATGGTTCCACAGATCCGGCAAACCTCTTGACAAGACGGGCATCAGGCGCCGTCTCCGGCAAGGCGCGTCAGGACAGACCCGCGATCCCGCGCCTCCTCCCAGACGTGCAGCCGTGATCCGGACGCTCCCCCGGCACCGAGCGGATCGTCATGGGCCCGAGCCTCCGGGCCGCTCCACTCCAAGAGGTCACGGACGAGGCCTTCGACGGCGTCAGATATGACACCCTCCTGGGGTCTGCGTCCGGCCAGTCGTTGAACCGCCCCGAGTTCCGTGACTGCTCGAACTATTGGGTGACCGCTTCGAGGGCGGCTTCTGTCTGACGGTAGTAGGTGGCCTCGACCTCCGCCGGGGTGACGTAGGAGTTGTCGTCGGTGATCTCGCCGTGCAGGCGCCGGTGGTTGAACCAGTCGATGTAGCCCAAGGTGGCGAACTCGACGTCGTCGAGACCCTTCCAGGGCCCCTGGGGGTAGATGAGCTCCCACTTGTAGAGGCTGTTGAAGCTCTCTGCCATGGCATTGTCGTAGCTGTCGCCGCGAGAGCCCACTGAGCCGACGATCTCGTTCTCGGCCAGGCGCTCGGAGTAGCGGATCGACAGATATTGCACCCCGCGGTCGCTGTGGTGCACGAGGCCGTCGAGCACCTGGCCGGCCCGTGTCCTGTTCCACACCGCCATCTCGAGGGCGTCGAGGGCGAGATCCGAGCGCAGCGACTGCGAGATCTGCCATCCCACGACCATGCGGGAGAACACGTCGATGATGAACGCGGCGTAGACCCAGCCGGCGTGGGCCTTCACATACGTCAGGTCCGCCACCCACAGCCGGTTGGGTGCCGGCGCGCTGAACTGGCGGGCGACCAGGTCGGCCGGACGGTGTTGGCGTTCGTCGGATCGGGTGGTGATCTTGTAGGCACGACCCCGCCGGGCCCCAGAAAGCCCCAGCTCACGCATGGGGCGCTCGACGGTGCAGCGGGCCACCCGGGTGCCCTCCCGGTTGAGCTGGGTCCAGATCTTGTCGGCCCCATAGACCTCGAGGTTCTCGACTCGGACCCGGGTGATCTCGCCCTTGAGGTGCTCGTCGCGCACGGCCCGGGCTGACGGCGGGCGCTTCTTGGCCACCCAATAGGTGTTCGGGGCGATCTTGCACCCGTGCTCGGTGAGCACCCGGCAGATCGGCTCGACCCCAAATTGGTCCCGCTCCGTGTCGATGTAGGCCACTATCTCGGCGGTCGGCGGTCGAGCTCCGCCCCGAAGAAAGCCGCTGCCGACTTGAGGATCTCGTTGGCCCGGCGCAGCTCCTTCACCTCCCGCTGGAGCTCTTTGAGCTCGGTCCGCTCATCGGTGGTGAGACCCGGGCGCTTCCCCGCATCGGTCTCAGCCCGGCGCACCCAGATGCGCAGTGTCTCGTGGTTGATCGACAACTTCGCCGCGATGGACTCGATCGCCTTCCACTGAGACGAATACTCGTCCTGGTGGTCGAAGACCATCCGCACGGCCCGCTCCCGGACCTCCGGCGGATAGGGAGCCCTCCCCGCCTTCTTCTTCTCTGGCATTGCTCCATCCTCTCAAGGGAAGGAGCAGTCACCAATCCCGGGGCGGTTCACGTCGTTCCGCCTCGGCGCGTGGGTAGAGCGCCATTCGTTCGTCTTGACCTTGAACCAGGCACCGGAGCGCACCCCGGCCGGTAGGGCGAGTCCATCCGCTTGGCCACCATGCCCGCGAGCCGAGCCCCGAGCATGCTGCCATCACATCCCCCCACCCGGCTCGTGAAACGAGGCGCTGGTCGTCCCCCCTGGCCCTCCGCATGCGAGCAGCTCGCGCCGGTGCCGGTAGGGGAGGCAAGGGGCGGGGTGAGGTCGAGTCACAGCACGTCGAAGACGACGACGGTCAGGTGACAGGCGTCCATGACCGGCTGTCGGCGGGCGAAACGAGGTCCCACCCGGTAGAGGTCCCACGGCTACCCGCACCGGCGCCCAACTCCCCGTCGAGCACGCACCGCCGCCCAAGGCCAGCATCAGGTCGGGCCAAACGTCGACTTTCCGACCCTGCACGACGATGGGCGGAATTACCCAGGCGAAGGGGCCAGATCGCCCCTGGGGGGCGGACTCCAAGAAGCGCACGATGCAGGTAGCTGGAACTGGAGGACTTCCCATTGAAAGAAAATGTCGACATGATGCTCACCCGCTTTACTCGCAAGGTTGCAGTCGTTGCGGT
>DATJBC010000151.1:0-4605 GCA_035515515.1 Acidimicrobiales bacterium | reverse complement strand
CGGGCGCCCCCGAACACGGCGTCGAAGCGGTGCTCGGCGATGGCGTCCAGGAGGGTGCGGGTCTGGAGCCGGTTGCGAGACGGGTTGCGGCCGGGGTCCTCGGTCACACGCCCGCTGTCGATCGACTCCTGGACCGAGGCCACCACCAGCTGGGCGTCGAGCTGGGCCACCCGCTCGTCCCGGAACTCGAGGACCTCGGGGAAGTTGTGCCCGGTGTCCACGTGCATCACCGGGAAGGGGAGCCGGGCGGGCCAGAAGGCCTTCTCGGCCAGGCGGAGCATGACCACCGAGTCCTTGCCCCCCGAGAAGAGCAGGACGGGGCGCTCGAACTCGGCCACCACCTCCCGCATGACGTGGACCGACTGCGCCTCGAGCGCCTCGAGATGCGAGAGCTGGTACTGCCCGACCCCAGAGCGGCCCCCCATAGAGGATCGAGGATAGCTTGGCGTGGCTCCTTTCCGATACGGTCGGCCCGCCATCCCGGCTCCCCTCACCCCCCGTATCCAGGCGCGACAGTGCACGAGAGCGACGACCACGCGTTGGCTGCCCGGATCGCCGGGGACGCGGGCGCCATGCTCGTGGACCTGCGGGGCAGCCGGGGCCTGGCCGACGGCCGGGCTCTGGGCCAGGAGGGCGACCGCCGCTCGAACGCCCTCATCGTGGGCGCCCTGCGCGCCGCCCGGCCCCACGACGCCGTGCGCTCCGAGGAGCAGCTCGACACCCCCGGCGCCCGCACGGCGGGCGCGCGGCGGGTGTGGGTGGTCGACCCCCTGGACGGGACCCGCGAGTACGGCGAGGGGCGCGCCGACTTCGCCGTGCACGTCGCCCTGGTGGTGGCGGGCCGCCCGGAGGTGGGGGCGGTGGCCCTGCCGGGCGAGGCGCTCGTGTTCTCCACCGGCACCGTGCCCGGGCCCCGGGCGGCCCCGCCCCCCGGCGGCCCGCTGCGCGTGGCGGTGAGCCGCACCCGCCCCCCGGCCGAGGCGTCTCGCCTGGCCGACCGGCTGGGCGCCGAGCTCGTCCCCATGGGCTCGGCCGGCGCCAAGGTCATGGCGGTGGTGCGCGGGCAGGTCGACGCCTACGTGCACGCCGGCGGGCAGTACGAGTGGGACTCGGCCGCGCCCGTCGCCGTGGCCCTGGCCCGCGGGTTCTGCGCCACGCGCCTCGACGGCTCCCCCCTCGCCTACGACCGCCCCGACCCGTGGCTCCCCGACCTGCTCGTGTGCCGGCCGGAGGTGGCCGACGCCATCCGCGGCGCGCTGGGAGCCTGAGCGGCGCGTCGGGCCCCGTCGCCTCACACGAGCGGCAGGGCGCGCACCTCGGCCGGCCACGTCCGTTCCGAGGCCGGCGCGTGGAGCTCGACGGGCCCGGGCACGGCCACGCTGCGGTGCACGTACCCCAGTGCCACGGGGCACGACAGCGCCGGGGACCACGCCGCCGAGGTGACGGTCCCCACCGCCTTGCCGCCGTGGACGATGGCGGCCCCCACCGGGACGGGGGCCTGGCCGTGCCCGCCGGGGGCGTCCGCCGCCACCACCAGCCCGCACAGGCGGCGGGCCACGCGGTTGCCCCGGGCGTCGAGGCGCGCCACGAGCTCCTGGCCCGTGTAGCACCCCTTGGTGAAGCTCACCGTGCGTTCGACGAGACCGGCCTCGGCGGCGATGGTGCGCTCGTCGAGCTCCGCCCCCATGCGGGGGATGCCCGCTTCCACGCGCACGGCCTCCCACGCCTCGGCCGCGCAGCGGGCCACCCCGGCCGGCGCCTCGGGGGCCTCACCGAGGAGGTCGACGCCGGTGACGCCGTTCCACGACACCTCGACGGCCACGGCGGCGCCCGCCGGGAGCGAGCGCGGCGCGCCGGGACCGGCCAACGCGGCGGAGGCGCCCGGGCCGCGCACGGCCACGCAGCGCCACGGGAGCGCGGCGATCTCGACCTTCACCCGCAGCCTGAAGCGCGCCAGGCGCGCCTGGAGCGCCTCGCCGAACCCGGCGTCGGTGTCGAGCGACCAGCGGTCGTCGGCCAGCCGCACCACGCGCACGAGGGCGTCGAGCTTCCCCTGGGGGCTGAGCACGAGCGAGTCGGCGGCCTCCCCCGCGCCCAGGGCGGCGATGTCCTGCGACAGCTGGCCCTGGAGGTACTCCGAGGCGTCGGGGCCGCGCACGCCGACGACGTCGCGCCCGAGGACCAGCGCCCCGGCGCCGTGGCGCAGCGCCTCGTAGTCGCCCCTCCAGTCGCCGCCGGCGACGGTCACGGGGCCGGCGCGGGGTGGCGCGCCCGCCGGGCGGCGGGCACCGCCACCAACAGGGCGGCCGCCTTGTTCACGCACTCGACGTCCTCGTCGCGGGGGTCGCTGTCGGCCACGATGCCCGCGCCCGCCCCGATCGAGGCGCGGCCGTCGGGCGTGACCACCATGGTGCGGATGGCGATGGCGGTGTCGAGGTTGCCCGAGAAGTCGATGTAGCCGACCACGCCGCCGTAGATGCCCCGCTTGGTCAGTTCGAGGTCGTCGATGATCTGCATGGCCCGCACCTTGGGCGCCCCCGACAGGGTGCCGGCGGGGATGGTGGCCCGCAGCACGTCGATGGGGCCCTTGCCTTCGGCCAGGCGCCCCGACACCTGCGACGTCAGGTGCATGACGTGGCTGTAGCGCTCCACCGTCTTGAACTCGTCGATGTGCTCGGTGCCGAAGCGCACCACCCGCCCCAGGTCGTTGCGGGCCAGGTCGACCAGCATGACGTGCTCGGCCACCTCCTTGGGGTGCTCGGCCAGCTCGCCCGCCAGGCGCTCGTCCTCCTCGTCGGTCCCGCCACGCCGGCGCGTGCCGGCGATGGGCCGCGACAGCACCACCCCGTCGCGCAGGCGGACGAGGGGCTCGGGCGTGGCGCCCACCACGGTGCAGTGCGGGGTGCGCAGGAAGTAGAGGTAGGGGCTGGGGTTGACCAGGCGCAGCACCCGGTAGAGGTCGAAGGGCTCGGCCCCGAGGTCGAGGTCGAAGCGCTGGGCCAGCACCACCTGGAAGATGTCGCCCGCCGTGATGTGCTCCTTGGCCACGCCCACGGCGTCCATGTAGGTGTCCGACGACATGGTGCGGCGCACCTCGGGGAGGGCCTCGCCGGGCACGGGGGCCTCGACGGCCGACGCCGCCACGGGCCGGAACAGGTCGGCGGCCAGCTCGTCGAGCCGCCGCCCCGCCTCCTCGAAGGCGGCCGCGGCGGCGGCCTCGCTCCAGCCGTCGGGCACCACCACGTTCTCGACGAGCACGACGCGCTGGCGCCAGTGGTCGAAGGCGCACAGCTGGCCGATCACGTGCAGCACGGCGTCGGGGATGCCGAGGTCGTCGGGGGGCACGTTGGGCAGGTGCTCCACCTCGCGCACCACGTCGTAGCCGAGGTAGCCGACCAGCCCCCCGTGCAGGGGCGGCAGGTCGGCGGCCACCGGCGAGCGGTAGGCCGACAGCATGGCCTCCACGGTGGCGAGGACGCCCTCCCCGGTGCGCGCCGTCACCTCGGCGGGAAGGGCCAGGGCCCCGTCGCAGTCCACCCGGCCCCCGTGCGCCGTCAGCGTGGCCAGCGGCCGGCGGCCGATGAACGAGTAGCGGCCCCAGCGCTCGCCTCCCTCCACCGACTCGAAGAGGAACCCGTCGCGCTCCCCCACCACGGCCAGGAAGGCGCTCACGGGGGTGAGGGTGTCGGCCACCACCTCGCGCCACACGGGCACGATGCGATGGCTGCGGCTCAGCTCGTAGAAGGCGTCGCGCCCCGGTCGGTCCGGCGCCCCCACGGCGCTCACCGCCCGGGGCTGGCCGCGCCGGGGTCGCCGAGGGAGCCGAAGGAGCGGTAGAAGCAGCTGCGCTCCCCCGTGTGGCACGCCCCCCGCCCGTCCTGGTCCACCCGCACGAGCAGGGCGTCCCCGTCGCAGTCGTAGTGGACGGCCCGGACCCACTGCCGGTCCCCCGAGGTCTCGCCCTTCTGCCAGTACTCGCCCCGGCTGCGGCTCCAGAACCAGGTCCGGCCGCTCGACAGCGTGCGGCGCAGCGCCTCGTGGTCCATGTAGCCCACCATGAGCACGGCGCCGTCGCGCACGTCCTGGACGACGGCCGGCACGAGGCCGTCGGCGTCGTAGCGGACCACGGCGAGCTCCGCCTCGGTGACGGGGATGGGGGTGGCGGCCCGCCCCTCGGGAGCGGGGGGTGCGCCCGGCGCGGCCCCGGTGGCGCCCCCGCCCCGGGCGCGCCCGGCCCGCGAGGCATCCTCGGCGGGCGCGGTCTTGTGCGGTGCGGAGGGCCCGGACACGGTGCTCTCACGTTACCGGGCGCAGGCCGCGCCCCCGGACCGCCCGTGCCGGGCCCGTGCCTGCTCAGCTGCGGCGATCGGGCCTTGGCGCCCGGGGCCATCTACGATGCGATGACCTCGTGGACATGGGGTCCGGGGTCGCCGGGGGGCGCTATGAGGCGGACGTGGGAGTGGCTCGGGCTCAACCTGGGCAGGCGCGCCGGCACGGTGGCGCTGGTCGGCCTGCTGCTCACGGTGGCGCTGGGCTTCGGCATCACCGCCCTGCGCTTCACCACCAGCAACTCGGACTACCTCAACAACAACGACCCGGCGTGGA
>DATJBC010000150.1:0-24968 GCA_035515515.1 Acidimicrobiales bacterium | reverse complement strand
AGGCGCAGCACCGACCCGACCTCGCGCCCGAGCTCGTCGGCCGGGGTGTCCCCGCGCGTGGCCATCTCCTGGGAGCCCTCGTAGGTCTCGAGGTACAGGGGGTCGCGGCCGGTCATCGGGGCCCCGGTGCCGCCTTGAACTGCACGGGGACGCGCCCCACGCCGAAGTCCTTGCGCAGGGGGTGTCCCTCCCAGTCCTCGGGCATGAGGATGCGGGTCAGGTCGGGGTGGCCCGTGAAGCGGATGCCGTACATGTCGAAGACCTCGCGCTCGGGCGCCTCGGCCCCGCGGTAGAGGTCCCACAGCGAGTCGACCACGGGGTCGTCCTCGGGCACCTGCACCCGCACGCGCACCCGGGACCGGGCGGCCAGCGACAAGAGCACGGCCACCAGCTCGAAGCGCTCGGCCCGCACCCCCGTGGGGAGCTGGCGCGCCGCGTGCCCCAGGTAGTCGACGGCCGTGAGGTCCGACAGCAGCTCGAAGCCCGCCTCCCGGTGGCGCGCCACGGCGTCGTGGTACCGGTCGCGGTCGGGGAACAACAGCGTGCAGCCGTCGACCGACGTCGAGCGCACCACACCGGGCACGTCGGGGGCGGCGCTGTCTTGAGCCGGGCTCTCCGTGGTCAACGCGGCGTCCCCACCCGCACGGCGTCGGGGCGCTCGGGAGTCCACCCGGCCAGCTGCCCGGCGGGGGCCGGGCCCGGCGAGGGCCGGCGGGTGATGGCTCCGGTGCGGATCTTCTCGTGCAAGGTGAGGATGGCGTGGAGGAGCATCTCGGGGCTGGGCGGGCATCCCGGGGCGTACACGTCGACGGGGACGATCTGGTCGACGCCCTGGACGATGGCGTAGTTGTTGAACATCCCGCCCGTCGAGGCGCACACGCCCATGGAGATGACCCACTTGGGCTCCATCATCTGGTCGTAGACCTGGCGGAGCACCGGCGCCATCTTCTGCGACACGCGCCCGGCCACGATCATGAGGTCGGCCTGGCGGGGCGAGGCCCGGAAGACCTCCATGCCGAACCGGCTGATGTCGAAGTCGGCCGCGCCCACCGCCATCATCTCGATGGCGCAGCACGCCAGGCCGAAGGTGACCGGCCACACGCTGTTGCGGCGCGCCCACTTGACCAGGTCCTCGACCCGGCCCGTGAGGAAGTTGTGCTGGAGGTCCTCGAGGCCCATGCCGGCGCCCTCGCCTACGCCGCCTGCCCGGTGCCCGGTCCCTGGTCGGGGCCCACGCGGGCGATGGTGGACGCGGTGGTGCGCTCGGGCGCGGCGGGGCGGAGGCGCTTGGCCGGGCCCCAGTTGAGGGCGCCGTTGCTCACGAGGTAGAGGAACGACACGAACACAACGCCGGCGAAGACGAGCACCTCGACGAGGCCGAAGGTGCGCAGCTCCCGGTACACCACGGCCCACGGGTAGAGGAAGACGATCTCGATGTCGAAGATGATGAAGATCATGGCCACCAGGTAGAAGCGCACCGGGAAGCGCTGCGGGGGCTCGCGGTCGGGGATGATGCCGCACTCGTAGGGCGCGACCTTGGCCGCGGTGGGTCGCTTCCGGGGTGCGAGGAGCCCCGAGGCCACGAAGGAGAGGGCGGCGAAGAGGACGCCCAGCACGAAGAGCACCACGATGGGCAGGTATTCGTCCATGACCGCTTGCGGTTCTACCACGGCACCCTGCGCACGAGCACATTGGGAAACGGCCTCGCCACGGGCGCCGGCGCCGGCGCGCCGGCCGGTCGGCGGGGGTGCCGGCCCGACGCCCGGCCACCTACCATCTAGGCGGTGGCCGAGCGCGCAACACCTGTCGCCGAGGCGGTCGCCCGCGGCCGGGACGCCGCCCGCCGGGTCCACGACGTCCTCGTCGTGGGGGGCGGGCCCTCGGGGGCGGCGTGCGCCTACTGGCTGGCCGACGCGGGCTGGGACGTGGTGCTCGTGGAGAAGAAGCGCTTCCCCCGCGAGAAGACCTGTGGCGACGGCCTGACGCCGCGCTCGGTGCGCCAGCTGGCCGACATGGGGCTGGCCGGGGCCCTGTCCGGCGCGCACCGCTACGACGGGCTGCGGGCCTGCGCCTACGGCCTCACCCTGGAGCTGCCCTGGCCCCAGCACCCCGCCTTCCCCGCCGTGGGCTACGTCATCACCCGCCACGACCTCGACCAGGTGGTGGCCGAGCGCGCCGCCAAGGCCGGGGCGGCGGTGTGGGAGGGGTCCGAGGCCGTCGCCCCCATCCTCGACCGGGGCACGGCCGGGCCCGCCCCCGGGGCGGGGGCGCCCCGCCTCTCGCTGCCGGCGTGCGAGGGGGCGCGCGTGCTCGACCGCGACACCAAGGTGACCCACGAGGTCCGGGCCCGCTACGTGGTGGTGGCCGACGGCGCCAACTCGCGCTTCGGGCGCGCCCTGGGCACCACCCGCGACCGCCGCTACCCGATGGGCATGGCGCTGCGCGGCTACTTCCGCTCGCCGCGCCACGAGGACCCCTTCATCGAGTCGCACCTCGACATCCGCGACGCCTCGGGGGAGGTGGTGCCCGGCTACGGCTGGATCTTCCCCCTGGGCGACGGCCGGGTGAACGCCGGGGTGGGGATCCTCACGGTGGAGGGCCGCTGGAAGGGCGTGAACACCTCCCGCCTCATGGACGCCTTCGTCGACTGGGCGCCGGCGTCGTGGGGGCTGTCGGCCGACACCCTGTGCGGGCCGCCCACGGGGGGCAAGCTCCCCATGGGGCTGTCGGTGGGGCCGCGTGTGGGCCCCAACGTCCTCGCCATCGGCGACGCCGCGGGGAGCATCAACCCCTTCAACGGCGAGGGCATCGCCTACGGCTACGAGACCGGCCGGCTGGCCGCCGCCTGCCTGGGACGGGCGCTGGCCGGGGAGGGGCACGACGCCCTGGCCGACTACGAGCGCCAGCTCCAGGACGCCTACGCCCTCTACTACAAGGTGGCGCGCCAGTTCGTGAAGATGATCAGCCGCCCCGAGCTCATGCGGGCGTGCGTGCGCACCGGCATGCACTCGCGCACGATCATGGACTGGCTGCTGCGCATCATGGCCAACCTCGTGCGCCCCGACGAGCTGGGCCCCGCCGAGGCCGCCTACCGCGCCCTGCTGGCGCTGGCCCGGGTGGCGCCCGACTGAGGGGGCGCGCCCCGGGGGGCCGGGGCGCCGTCCACGAGGGCCCGCCCCGCGACGCCGCGCCGGCGCCCGCTACAGCTCGTCCACCCCGATCACCCGGGCCTCGATGTTGTGGACCAGCCGGTACTGGGCGTCGAGGGGGAACACGAAGGTGCTCACCGTCCCGAAGGTGGCCTGCACCCGCCCCCCGAACACGGCGGTGGCCGTGGTGACCTGGGTCACCGTCTGACCCTTGAGGTTGGCGATGCGGGCGATCTGGAAGCCGGCCACCTCGACGCCGATGCCGCTGGGGACGGGGACCACCACGGGCTCGACGGTGGCGGTGGCGAAGCCGGGCGCCCCCGTCCCGGTGGTGTCGGCGTAGGGCAGCATGGCCTGGGCGTAGGGCTGGTAGCAGGTCGAGAACAACGCCGGGTCGGCGAACACCGCCGCGTCGGCCTGCTGCGCCTTGACGGAGCGGACCACGTCCACCACCGAGCTGACCGTGCCGTTCCCGGCGGGGTCGGCGTACACGGGCGACACCACCTCGGCGGTGAGCTGCTGGGTGGCGACGCCCATGCCGAAGGCGCCGTCCACCGACGACAGCGGCACCTTCAGGCACCGTGCCAGCACGCTGGAGGCCTGGGCCGCGGTGCGCGCCGCCGCGGGGCCGCCGGTGATGGCGCCCGCCGCCAGGGCGTTGCCGCCGTTGGACGGCGCCGAGGCCCAGCCGGGCAGGTCGCCGGGCACGATGCCGACGCGCGCCGCCATGGCGGCGTCGGACACGCCCGCCCCCTGCACGTGCGGCGTGGTCCCCACGACGTGGAAGTACCAGGCCCCCACGGCCACGGGCGTGAGGCCGAAGAGGACGGTGACGAGGACGATGCGCCGCAGTCGCTGGGCGCTGGGCGCCCGCCGGGCGTGCGCCCGGCGCGGCGCGGACGGATAGGGCCGGGCCTGCGACAGCGGCGGCCCCCCGTAGCCGTCGTCGTCGCCCGGGTCGGGCCCGGGGGCGAGGGGCCCCTCGTCGCCCGGGTAGCCGTCGTCCTCGCGGTAGGCGGCGTACGGGTCGCCGGCGAAGGCGTCGCCGGCCGAGGCGTCACGCCCGGGCGCGTCGTCACCCCCGTACGGGTCGTCGGCCGCCCGTCCCGGGGGGGCCAAGGGACCGGCGGGGGGCTCGAAGGCGAGCACCACCGCCTCCCCGTCGGCGCGCCCGAGCGGCCGCACGTCGGGGGCGGGCGGGATGACGGCCACCGGCGCCGGCGGGGGCGGGGGCATCGGGGCCAGGACCGGAGGCGGGACCACCGCCACCGGCGGGGGGGGCGGGGGCGGCACCTCGGGGGCGGGCTCCGGGCCGGGGGCGGCCGGCTCCGGCGCGATGACCGCCACCGGCGCCGGGGGGGGCGGGGCGCCGGGAGGCTCGGGGCCCAGCACGACACCGTCGTGGGACGGGACCAGGAGGCGCAGCGGGCGCCCGTCGATCACGAACTCGAGCGAGGTGGCGGGCTCCCCGTCGTCCAGGGTGGCCGGGGGGCCCAGGGCCAACGACGACAACCGGTCCCAGCCCACGGTGTGGCGCGTCCCGGGAGAGGGGCCGAGGACCGTCATCCCGGCGGCGTCGACGATCACCGAGAGGTTGCCGACCACGGCCGGGCCGTCCGGCGTGTCCCCCTCCAGGTAGACGTCGTCGACGCGCAGGCCCCCGCTGCCCACGCCGAGTGCTCCCATTGGCTGCCTCCCCCCGTCGTCGACGCCTCCAGGCCGACCCCACCGAGCACCCCGAGTGAGAGGGATCGAGTCACGCTCCGCGGTGGAAGTTCTCGGCAGGAAGCCCCCGCAACCTGAGGGGTCGGGCGCGGCGGGGCGGCGGGGCTAGCCGCCCACGGGCACGTAGCGGACCAGGTCCATGTTCTCGTAGCCGGTCCAGGCGTCGGCGATCTTGCCGGGCGCGAACACCTGCCGGGCGCGCAGGGCGCTGTCGGCCAGCAGGTCGGTCTCGATGTTCTCGCACTTGGTCCCGAAGGTCTGGTAGCCGGGCGCCCACACCAGCCAGATCTGGTGGTCGGGGGCGCTCAGGCGCTCGAGCTCGGCGGCGAAGGCGGCGGGGTCGCCCGCCGCCGAGGCGCTGGCGTAGTCCACCCAGTCGACGAAGGCGGGCCCGATGCCGCGGGGGAAGGTGATCTGGCGGTAGCGGCCCGGGGGCAGGAGGCGGGTGACCGAGGGGCCGAGCTGGTCCGGGCAGAAGGCCACCACGTCCCCGGGCCTGCCCTGGGCGGCCAGGGCCGAGGCCACCTGGCCCGCCTGCGTGCGGCTGGTCCACACGGTGGGGATGCCCCCGGCCAGGCCGAAGGCCACGGTGGCGGCGAGCACCCCGGCCCGGATGCGGCGGTCGGCGAAGGTGCCGAGCCCGAGGGCCACCAGCAGGACGAGCGGGACGAACACCACCCAGGCGTAGCGGGCCTGGAAGGCGCTGCCGCTCGCGAACCCGCCCACGACGGCGGCGGCCAGGGTCCCCGCCACCACGACGGCGAAGACCCGGGCGCGGGGCCGGGTGCGCAGGTCGAGCTCGACGAGCACGGCGCCCCGGGCCACCCCGAACAGCCCCAGGCCGGCGAGGGCGAAGTAGACCAGGGCGAGGGCCCGGCCCTGGTTGGTGGCCCCGCCCGCGAAGGACGTGACGGCGTTCACCATCGCCGCGAAGTCGGCCGGCTTGGCCCACGGGGTGCCCGTGTGGTGGGCCTGGAACAGGAAGGTGGGCAGCCACGGCACGAAGGTGGCGCACCCCAGGGCCGTGGCGAGCGCCCCCACCCGGGCGCCGCGCCGGCGCCCCTCGGGCCCCCGGCGCGCCTGGAAGAGGAGCCACACGAGCGTCACCCCGACGAGGTAGAGGGCCCAGTAGTGGCTGTAGAGCAGCAGCCCGGCCACCACCGCCACCGCCAGCGCGTTCCACGGCGTGGGCCGGCGCAGCACGCTCTGCAGGGCCACCACGCCCGCCGCGCACAGCAGGCCCACCAGCGCGTACATGCGGTTCTCCGACGCGTAGCGGATGGCGAAGGGCGAGGTGGCCACGAGCACCAGGGCGCAGGCCCCCATGGAGCGGCCGCCCAGGCGCCGGCCCGCCAGCCACACGAAGGGCAGCGTGGCGCAGCTCAACACGCCCGAGAGGGCGCGCACCGCCCCGTCGGAGGTCCCGAAGCCCCACATCCAGACGTGCAACAGGTAGTAGTACAGCGGCGGCGCGCCGTCGCGGCGCAGCGCCCCGTGAATCTGGCCCAGGGGCAGGCGGGCGATGTTGAACGTCAACGCCTCGTCGAGCCACATGTCGGACGTGGCGATGAAGCGCAGCACGATGCCGGCCACCACCACCACGGCCGCGGCGCCCACGAGCACCCGGTGGTGCGCCACGACGCGCAGGATGCGCCGGTCACGCCCGGCCGGGGCGGTGCCGGCGTCGGGCCCGGGGGGTGCCGCGGGGGGCGCGTCCGCGGCGGGCGGGGCGGCGCGTGCCCCGACGGTGCCGGGCTCGGCCGGCGGCGCCTTCAGCCCGTCCATTCAGGGCATCGTAACGAACCCACCACGGCGCTCCGGGTCACGGCGGCCACGCGCCGTCGCCCGTGCGACGGGCGCGCGCGCCGGGATCAGCGTGCCGCGGCGGTGCCGGCGGCCACGCGGCGCGCCGCCCCCGCGGCGGCGTCGACGACGGCGTCGACGTGCTCGTCGCCGTGCGCCATGCCCGGGAACAGGGCCTCGTAGGGGCCGGGCGCCAGCGCCACCCCGGCCTCGAGCATCGCCGCGAAGAACGGGGCGTACAGGCCCCCGCCGACCGCGGCGCGCGCCTGGGCGTAGTCGGTGACGACGTCGGGGCCGAGGAACAGGCCCACGAGGGGGCCCACCACCGGGACCTGGGCGGGCAGGCCCGCGTCCCCCAGCGCGGCGGCCAGTCCCGCCCCCAGGCGCGCGGCGCGCCGACACAGCGACTCGTAGTCCGCGGCGGTGACGCTCTCGAGGACGGCGCGTCCCGCCGCCGTGGCCACCGGGTTGCCCGACAGCGTGCCCGCCTGGTACACGGGTCCGTCGGGGGCGAGCACCGACAGCACCTCGGCGCGGCCCCCGAAGGCGCCCATGGGGAACCCGCCGCCCATCACCTTGCCGAAGCACCACAGGTCCGGCGTCACCCCGTAGTGCGCCGAGGCGCCCCCCGGCCCCAGGCGGAAGCCGGTGATCACCTCGTCGAAGATGAGCAGCGCGCCCGCCGCGTCGCACGCCGCGCGCAGGCCGGCGAGGAAGCCCGGTGCGGGCGCCACGACGCCCATGTTGGCGGCCACCGGCTCCACGATCACGCACGCCACGTCCCCGTCGAGCTCGGGGACGACGTTGTAGGGGACGACGACGGTGTCGGCCACCGCCGCGCGCGGCACGCCGGCCGACCCGGGCAGCCCCAGGGTGGCCACGCCGCTGCCCCCGCCGGCCAGCAGCGTGTCGGCGTGGCCGTGGTAGCAGCCGTCGAACTTCACGACCCGGTCGCGCCCGGTGAAGCCCCGCGCCACGCGCAGCGCGCTCATGGCGGCCTCGGTGCCCGACGACACCAGCCGCACCTGCTCGCACCCCGGCACGCGCCGGCAGACGGCCTCGGCCAGGAGCACCTCCCCCTCGGTGGGGGCACCGTAGGTCGTGCCCCGGGTGACGGCGCTCGTCACCGCCTCGGTCACCACGGGGTGGGCGTGGCCCAGGAGGACCGCCCCGTAGGACTGCACGAGGTCGAGGTAGCGCCGACCCTCGACGTCGAAGACGTAGGGGCCCTCGCCGCGCACGACCGTGTAGGGGGTGCCGCCCACCGAGGCGAAGGAGCGCACGGGCGAGTCGACGCCCCCGGGGATGACGCGCCGGGCCCGCGCGAACCACGCGGCGTTGGTGTCGGTGGCGCCGGCGTCGCCCACGCCGCTCCCGGTACCGGGCCCGCGCCTCAGGCCCGCAGGCCCTCGGCGAGCTCGGCGGCGAAGTAGGTGAGGATCATGCTCGCCCCCGCCCGCTTGACCGACACGAGGTGCTCGAGGGCCACGGCGTCGCCGTCGATCCAGCCCCGCTCGGCGGCGGCCTTCACCATGGCGTACTCGCCGCTCACGTGGTACGCGGCCACCGGCACGTCCACGGAGGCGGCCACGGCCGCGATCACGTCGAGGTAGGCGAGGGCCGGCTTGACCATCACGATGTCGGCGCCCTCGGCCACGTCCAGGGCCACCTCGGCCAACGCCTCGCGCCCGTTGCGCGGGTCCTGCTGGTAGCCGCGTCGGTCGCCGCCGCCGGCGATGGTGACGTCCACCGCCTCGCGGAAGGGCCCGTAGAGGCCCGAGGCGAACTTGGCCGCGTAGGCCAGGATGGCGACGTCGTGGCGCCCCGCGCCGTCGAGGGCGGCGCGGATGGCCGCCACCTGGCCGTCCATCATCCCGCTGGGCGCCACCACGTCGGCCCCGGCCGCCGCCTGGGCCAGCGCCACCCGCTGGTAGAGCGCCACCGTGGCGTCGTTGTCGACGCCGCCGTCGGGACCGAGCACGCCGCAGTGGCCGTGGTCGGTGTACTCGTCGAGGCACAGGTCCGCCACGAGCACGAGCTGGTCGCCCAGGGCGGCGCGCACCTCGGCCAGCGCCACCTGCACCACCCCGTCGGGGTCCCAGGCGGCCGACCCCTCCGCGTCCTTGCGGGCGGGCAGCCCGAAGAGCACGACGCCGGGGACGCCGAGCGACGCCAGGCGCTTGGCCTCGGCCACGAGCGACGCCCGCGAGTGCTGCACGTGCCCGGGCATCGACGCGATGGGCACGGGCTCGTCGGCGCCCTCGCGCACGAAGAGCGGGGCGACGAGGTCGTCCACCGACAGGGCGGTCTCGGCCACCATCCGCCGCAGGGCGGCCGTGCGCCGCAGGCGGCGCATGCGTCGGGCCGGGAAGCGGGCGCCGCCCCCGGGCCCGGTGGGCGCGAGATCCACGACGCGCCAGCCTACGTGGACGGGCGCCGCCCGACGCCCGCCACGCCCGTGCCGATCACGCCGGGCCGGCTCCGGCGTCCGCCGCGCGCCGGGCGCCGACGTGGGCGGCCAGGCCGGCCACCAGCGCGGGGGCGCTGGGCTCGGGGGCCACCACGTCGACGGCGTAGCCGGCGCGCGCCGCCGCCTCGGCGGTCACCGGGCCGATGCACACCACCGTGGGGGGCACGGGCCGCCCCGCCGCCAGGGCCGTGTAGTGCTCCACGGTGGAGGGGGACGTGAACACCACCACGTCGGCGGCGGCGGCGGCGTCGAGGACCTCGTCCGAGCCCCCGGCGCCGCCGGCCGGGTCGGCCGCCACCGTCATGTAGGCGTCGACCTCGGTGACGTCCCACCCCTTGGCACGCAGCCCGGGGCCGACCACGTCGCGCGCCGCTCGCGCCCGGGGGAACAGCACGCTGGCCCCGGGGGACGGGGCGCCCGGCATGGCGTCCACGAGGCCCTGGGCGCTGGCCTGGTCGGGGACGAGGTCCGCCACGAGCAGGCAGTCCGCCAGCGCCCGGGCCGTGGCCGCCCCCACCGCCGCCAGCCGGGCCGACCCGAGGTCGCGCCCGTCGCGCAGGTGGGCCACGAAGCGCGCCACCGCCTGGGCCGAGGTGAACACCACCCAGTCGAAGCGCGCCGCCCCGGCCGCCGCGGCGGCCAGCGCCGCCCCGCCGTCGGGGGGGTCGACGACGGCGATGACGGGCAGCTCCACCACGCGGGCCCCCGCCTCGGCCAAGGCGTCCACCAGCGCGCCCGAGCGCTCGGCGGGACGGGTCACCACCACCGTCAGCCCCCGCAGGGCCCCGTCGCCGGGGGACACGAGCTCCAGGGCGGCCACGGGGCCGACCACGATGACGCAGGGGGGGCCCAGCTCCACGCCCGCCAGGCCCGCCAGCGTGGTGCGCACCCGCGCCTGGGAGGCGGTGGTGGCCCCGTGGACCACCACCACGGGCGTGTCGGGCGGGCGGCCCCCGGCGACCAGGCGGCGGGCGATCTCGGCCCGCCCGGCCGTGCCCATGAGCACCACCAGCGTCCCCCCCGCCCGGGCCAGCGACTCCCAGTCGACGGCCCCCGGCTCCCCCGGGGCGCCGCCGTGGCCGCTCACCACGGTCACCGCCGAGGCCACGCCGCGCTGGGTGACGGGCACGCCGGCGGCGGCGGGCGCGGCGAAGGCCGACGTCACGCCGGGGACCACCTCGAAGGCCACCCCCGCCGCCACGAGGGCCTGCGCCTCCTCCCCACCCCGCCCGAACACGAAGGGATCGCCCCCCTTGAGGCGCACCACCGTGGCCGCCCCCCGCCCGTGCTCGACGAGCAGGCGGTTGATGTCGGCCTGGCGGTGCGGGCTCGCCTCCCCCGCCCGCGTGCCCACGTCCACCCGCAGGGCCCCGGGCGGCGCCAGGTCGAGGAGCCGGCGGTCCACGAGGCGGTCGAAGACCACGACGTCGGCCCGCTCGAGCAGCTCGGCGCCCCGCCGGGTGATGAGCCCCGGGTCGCCGGGACCGGCGCCCACCAGGTAGACGGTCACGAGGCCCAGTCCTCGAGGGAACGGCCCCCGCGCTCGTCGAGCAGCTCCCGGGCCAGGCGGCGCCCCAGGCCGGCCGGGTCCCCGGCCGGCCCGGCGCGGGCGTGGCGCACGAGCACGTGCCCGTCGCGGCTGGCCATCACGCCGTCGAGCACCAGCGCCCCCCCGGCGCCGGCCGTGGCCAGCGCCCCCACGGGGAGGGTGCAGCCGCCGCCCAGCTCGGCCAGGAAGGCCCGCTCGGCCCGCAGGGCGTCGTGGGCGGCGGCGTCGTCGATGCCCGCCAGCAGCGCCGCCGTGGCGTCGTCGGCGGCGCGGCACTCGACCGCCAGGGCGCCCTGGCCGACCTGGGGGAGCAGGGTGCGGGCGTCGAGGGCCTCGGCCACGTGCCCGGTCAGGCCCAACCGGTCCAGGGCGGCCAGGGCCAGGACGCCCGCCCCCGCCCGCCGGGCCCGTTCCACGCGGGTGGCCATGTTCCCCCGCAGGTCGCAGAAGGTGAGGTCGGGGCGGAGCCAGGCCAGCTGGGCGCGCCGGCGGGCCGAGCCGGTGGCCACCGTGGCGCCCGGCGCCAGGTCCTCGAGGCGCGCCCCCACCAGCGCGTCGCGGGGGTCGGCCCGCTCCGGCACGCACGCCAGGACGAGCCCGTCGGGGGTGGCCGACGGCAGGTCCTTGGCCGAGTGCACCGCGGCGTGGGCCCGGCCGTCGAGCACGGCCCACTGGACCTCCTTGACGAACACCCCCTGCCCGGCGAGCTGGCCGATGGGCACCTCCGCCAGGGCGTCCCCCGTGGTGCGCACCACCACCAGCTCGCAGGCGGGCCCACCGGCGGCGGCCAGCCGGTCGGCCACGCGCCGGGCCTGGAGGAGGGCGAGGGGCGACCCCCGCGTGGCCAGCCGGAGCTCCCCCCGGCGCGGCCCGGTGGGGGTCATCGTGGCCTCAGAGGTCGAACAGCGTGCGCAGCGCCTCGACCAGGCGCTCGCCCCGGGGGGTGCCCGCCGCCTCCTTCACCGCCGCCGTGGGGTGGTGCAGCACCTTGGCCAGCACGTCCCGCACCACGGCGCCGACCTCCTCGAGCTGGCGGTCGTCGAGGCCCCCCAGGCGGCGCCGGTGGCGCGCCAGCTCGGCCACGCGCAGCTCCTCGACCCGCGCCCGCAGGGCGGCCACCACGGGGGCGGCCCCCCGGGCGCGCTCGTCGGCGCGGTAGCGCTCGACCTCGTCGCCCACGATCTCGTGGGCGGCGGCCAGCTCGGCCCGGCGGCCGGCCATGGCCCGCTCGGCGTGGGCGGTGAGGTCGTCCATGTCGAGGAGCTCGACGCCCGGCACGGCGCGCAGGGCGGGGTCGACGTTGCGGGGCATGCCCAGGTCGACGAGCACGAGCGGCCGACCGGCGCGCCCGGCACCGTCGTCGCCGGAGGCGACCAGCCCGGCCCCGAGCACCGGCAGCGACGAGCCCGTGCACACGAGCACCACGTCGGCCTGGGCGATGGCGCCGGGCAGCCCGGCCAGGCCCACGCCGTCACCGCCCATCCGCCCGGCGAGCTCGGCCGCCCGCGGGGCGGTCCGGTTGGCCACCACCACGTGGGCCGGGTGGTGCCCCTCCAGGGCGCCGACGACCCCTTCCCCCATCTCGCCCGCCCCCACCACGAGCACGCTGCGGCCCGCCAGCGACCCCCCCGTCCGGGCGGCGGCCAGCTCCACCGCCACGTGCGACAGCGAGGTGGTGCCCCGGGCGATGGCGGTGGCGCGCCGCACGTGGCGGCCCGCCTGCACCGCGTGCCCGAACAACCCCGCCAGCACCGGGCCGGCGGCGCGCTCGGCCTCGGCCCGCTCGAGGGCCCGGCGCACCTGGCCCAGCACCTCGGTCTCGCCCAGCACGCTCGAGCGCAGCCCGGCGGCCACCTCGAACAGGTGCGACGTCACGGTGTCGTCGAAGTGCACCGTCCAGGAGTCCTCGAGGGCCTCCACGGGCACGTCGACCATGGCGGCCAGGAACTCCTGGAGGTCGGTGACGGCCTCGTGGAACCGGTCCACCACGGCGTACAGCTCGGTGCGCATGCACGTCGACAGGACCACGACCTCCGACAGGTTGGAGCGGTCGCGCAGGCTGGCGACCACCTTGCCGAGGTCGTCCTCGGACACCGCGGCCCGCTCGAGCACGTCGAGCGACACCCGGTGCTGCTCGAGTCCAACGACGATGACCGACACGCGTCTCGCAGAGCTCCTTGCACAGGCGGGCCAGCGGCGGGGGTCGCCCGCAACGGGCTCCTCCCTCCCTACCAGGATGCCGGTCGCCGGGGCGCAGTGCCAGAGCGCAGCTCCCTCCGGGCCCAGACCCGGGCGGCGGGGCCGCTCAGGTGGGGTCGGCCGGGGTGAGGCCCACGGCGTGCGGGAGCGGCGACCACGCCGGGGCGCCGGGGAGGTCCCGGTGCGACAGGTAGAAGCTCATGACCTGGAGCTCGATGGACAGGTCGACGTAGCGCAGGAGCACCTCGGAGGGCACCGTGAGCACGCGGGGGGCGAAGTTGAGGATCGACCCCACCCCCGCCCGCACCATGCGGTCGGCCACGTCCTGGGCGGCCGACGCGGGCGTGGCGATGACCCCGATGGAGGGCGGGTCGCCCTCGGCCACCCGCTCGAACTCGTCCACGTGGTGCACCCCCACCCCGTGGATCTCGTGGCCGAGGAGGGACGGCTCCACGTCGAAGAGGCCGCACACCCGGAAGCCGCGGGAGGTGAAGCCCTGGGAGTTGGCCAGGGCGGTCCCCAGGTTGCCGAGGCCCACGATGGCCACCGGCCAGTCGCCGTCCAGGCCGAGCGCCCGGTCGATCTGGGCCAGGAGGAACTGCGCCTCGTACCCCGAGCCGCGTGTGCCGAAGGAGCCGAGGAACGACAGGTCCTTGCGCACCTTCGAGGCGTTGACCCGCGCCATGTCGGCCAGCTGGTCCGACGACACGGTCGTCGTCCCCCCCCGCACCAGCTCGAGGAGGATGCGCTGGTACACCGGGAGCCGCGCCACCGTGGCTTCGGGAATGCGGCGAGCGTTGGGGGCCACCATGTGGGCGGCATCGTACCGAGGCCCGGCCGGCGCGGACCAAGTCGGCGGGCGCGCTCGGGGCGCGCCGCGCTCAGGCGGGGGTCTCCTCGCGCAGGGCGCGGCGCAGCGCCTTGCCGGTGAGCCCGTGGGGCAGCGAGGGCACGAAGCGCACCGACGTCGGGCACTTGTAGCGCGCCAGGCGCGCCGCGCAGTGCGAGCGGACCTCCTCGGCGCTCACCTCCGCCCCCTCGGCGGGGACCACCACCGCCTCGACGCGCTCGCCGGTGGCCTCGTCGGGGCGGCCCACCACCACGCACTCGGCCACCCCGGGGAGCGAGCACACCACCCGCTCCACCTCGCCCGGGAAGACGTTGAACCCCGACACGATCACGAGGTCCTTGGACCGGTCCACCACGAAGAGGTCGCCGTCCTCCCCCACCACGCCGATGTCGCCCGTGCGCAGCCACCCGTCCGAGGTGAGCACCCGCGCCGTGGCCTCGGGATCGCGCCAGTAGCCGGCGAAGACGTTGGCGCCCCGGACCCAGATCTCGCCGGGGTCGCCCTCGAGGACGGGGTCGCCCTCCTCGTCGACGAGGCGCACCTCGACACCGGGCAGCGGGGGCCCCACCGACCCCGGGCGGTTGCGCCCCGTGCCGAAGGACGTCGACACCGCCGGCGACGCCTCGGTGAGCCCGTAGCCCTGCCACAGCGCGATGCCGTGGCGCTCCTCGAAGCGCGCCGCCACGGCGGGGTCGAGGGCCGAGGCCCCCGAGATGGCACGGCGCACGCCGGCCAGCGGCGACGCCCCGTTGGCGCCCGGCTCCGAGGCGTCGGCCCACGCCGCGAACATGGCCGGCACCCCGAGCAGCGTGGTCACGGCGAGCTCGCGCACCTGGCGCAGCGAGGCCTCGGCGTCGAAGCGGCTGTCGAGCACGAGGGCGGCGCCCGTCGCCGCGCACAGGCCGAGCGCCACGTTGAGCCCGAACACGTGGAACAGCGGGATGGCGACCAGCCCCACGTCGTCGGCCCGCAGGATGTCGGGCAGGGCCAGCATCTGGTGGACGTTGGCGAGGAGGTTGCCGTGCGTCAGCATGGCCGCCCGGGGGGCGCCGGCGGTGCCCGAGGTGAACAGCAGCACGGCGAGGTCGTCGTCGGCCCGCTCGACCGGCTCCAGGGCGACGCCCCCCGCCGTCGAAAGCCCCGACAGCCCCTCCCAGCTCGCCCCGCCGCCCGCGCCGGGCCCCGGCGTCACCAGGCGCGCCGCGGGGACGCCGGCGCCGGCCGACACCCCCCCGTGGGCGGCGAGCAGCGCCGCGGGCTCGACCACCTCGAGCTCCCGCCGGAGCTCCTCGGCGGGGCTGTTGGGGTTGAGGGGGACGGCGACGGCCCCGGCGGCCAGCACCCCGAGGTAGGCCACCACGAAGTCGACCGAGGTGGGCCAGGCCAGCGCCACCCGGTCGCCGGCCCCCACCCCGAGGCCGGGCAGCCCCGCCGCCACGGCGGCGGCCCGGCGGCGGACGTCCCCCCACGTGTGCCAGCGGCCCTCGCCCCACAGCGCCCGGCCCTCGGCGGGGTGGGGACACACCAGCGCGGCCAGGTTCACGGCGCACCCCCCGGCGAGCGCGGCGCGCGCAGCGTGACGATGTCCCCCGGCGACACGCCGAGCACGGTAGCGGCCGAGCGCCGGTCGCCCACCACGGCGAGACGCCCGTTGGCGTCGACCACGACGCCGAGCGCACCGGCGTCGAGATCGGCGAAGGCGCCCACGCGCCGCGCGGCGTGACCCCGGGTGCCCACCTCCACCCGCAGCTCGTCAGCGGGCTCGTCCCCCACGCCCGCCGCGCCGGCGTCGGCGGGGCGCGCCGCCAGCTGGACGTTGCCGAAGCGGTCCACCCACAACACCTCGGCCTCGACCACGCCCGGTGACACCGCGCAACGCGGCGGAGCCAGGCGCCACAGGCCGCCGGCGTCGAGCTCCTCACCGAGGTCCTCGAGCGGGGACCCCTGCCACAGGCGGGCGGCCGCCGGGGCGAACAGGTCGCGCCCGTCGAACGTCGACGCCGCCGCGGAAAGGGGCGAGGGGCCGAGGGCGACGGCGCGCCGGGCGCCGCCCAGCGCGTCGAGCGCCCACGGCAACAGGCCGTTGTCGGGCCCCACCAAGGCATAGGGCCGTCCGGCGAGCGGCTCCACCGTCACGGCCACGGCGCGGCGGGCGGTGCCCACGCCGGGGTCGACCACCGCCAGCACGACGCCGGGGCCCAGGTGCTCGACGACGCGCGCCAGGGCGAGGGCCCCGCCCCGGACGTCGTAGGGGGCCACGCCGTGGGACACGTCGACGACGACGGCTCCGGGCGCGTGGCGCACGACCACGGCGCGCACGACGCCGGCGAACTCGTCGGCGTAGCCGTAGTCGGTGAGGAGGAAGACGGCCCCCCCGGCGCGGACCGGCACCTGCCCCTCCGGGCGGCGGGCGCGGCCGGCGGGGGTCAGCCGGCCTGGGTGTAGCGGTCCGCCAGGTACCGGTTCACGTCGTCCTCGCGGAGGCGGAACGACTTGCCGACCCGCACCGCCGGCAGCTCGCCCGCGTTGATCAGTCGGTACACGGTCATGTTCGACACTCGCAGCGCGCTCGCTACCTCGCGTACTGTCAGGTAACGAGCGCTCGTGACGTCATCTGCGCTCAGTGGAATCACCCCTCTCCCGCCTGAGGCGACTGTACGCCACTGTGGTGAATGAGGAAAGAGGCGGGCCCAGAAAGCCGCCGCGCACCCCCGGCCCGGGGCCCTGCGCCCGGCCCCGCGGGCGCCCCGACGGCCGCCTCCGGGGCCCCCGTGCCAGACGGCGGCGGCCGGGGCGGGCCCCGCCGGATCAGGCGCCCAACTGCTCCGAGCGCTCGGTGGCGGCGGCCACCGCGGCGGTGAACGCCGCCCGCACCCCCCGCTCCTCCAGCACGGCCAGGCCGGCCTCGGTGGTGCCCCCCGGCGAGGTCACCTGCGCCCGCAGCCGTGCCGGCTCCTCGCCCGTGGCCTCGAGGAGCCGGGCCGCCCCGCAGACGGTGTCGAGGGAGAGCCGCCGGCTCACCTCGGGGCTCAGCCCCACCGACACCCCCGCATCGGCGAGCGCCTCGACGACCAGGAAGACGTAGGCCGGGCCCGAGCCCGACAACCCGGTCACGGCGTCCAGGGCCGCCTCGGGCACCCGCACCACGTGTCCCACGGCGCCCAGCAGCGACTCGGCCCACACCATGTCGGGCTCCCCCGCCGCCGACCCCGCGGCGACGGCGGCCACGCCGGCACCCACCATGGCCGGCGTGTTGGGCATGGCACGCACCACTGACACCGACGGCGCCAGCCACGCCTCGATGCGGGCGAGGCGCACGCCCGCCATGATCGACAGGACGCGCGCCGCCCCCGTGCGGGCCACGGCGCGGCACGCCTCTTCGGCCACGGCGGGCTTGACGGCCAGGACGGCGGCGTCGGCCTCCACCACGTCGCCGCGCACGGCCACGCCGGGAAGTTCCTCGGCGAGCGCCACGCGGCGCTCGCCCGACACTTCGACCACGGTCACGTGGGACGGGTCCCATCCTGACGTGACGAGCCCGCGCACGAGCGCGGTCCCCATACGCCCCCCGCCCACGATCAACAACGGTGCCGGCACGGACGCTCACGCTACCGACCACGGACGCGACGCGCGGCCCGAGGAACCTTCGATGCCGGCCGCACTTCCCCGATCGACCGACGCCACCAACCCCTCGGGCCGCGCGCTGGGCACCATAGCCGCTGCGCGCGACGCGTGCGCGAGGATCGCGTCACATCGTCGCGTCAATTCACACTGCGTTCTCACGGCGCGCCACGGCGACGTCGTCGGTGTGCCCAGCCCGACGGACCACGTCGGCGCGCCGTGCTCGGGTGACCGTTGCGGCACGCGACCGTCGCTGACCCCGTCCGGGACCGCGCGCCGCACACACGCACCGCACGCGAGCGCAGAAGGTTCGCTCGGCAACTACCTCGGGCGCGGGCACCGTGCGCGCCGGTCGCGCCCGACGGTCCGGGCGCCCACGACGCGTCATGGCGTTCTGACCGGATGGGCAGTGGCGGCGCCGCGGCGCGTGACGGAATCGACGCCGCGTCAGGCGGGAGGGCGCCGGCGGTAGCGGCCGGCGAAGCCGATGCTCATGGCGGTGGGGAAGGACGCGTCGACGTAGGCGAGGCTCGAGCCCACGATCCGGTCGAGCTCCTCCTCCGAGACCTCGGCCACCGGGACCTCGCCCACCAGGTACACGGCGTCCTCGGCGCCGAGGGCGAAGCGCAGCCGGTGGAGATGGGCGTTGCGCCGCAGCAGGTACTCGAAGGTGGCCTCCACGTTGACCTCGGGGGCGGGCATCACCTGGGCCTCGTGATGGAGGGTGCGCTGGCGCACGGTCAGCCAGATCGTGACGACGTCCTTCTCGTCGCCCCGCAGGCGCAGGTACCAGCGCCCCAGCTCCTCGTGGTGGTCCACGGCCACCAGGGCCCCTCCCTCCGCCAGGCGGGCGGCCGCCCACCGGGCGATGGTGGCCTCGCACGCAGCGCGCTCCTCGGGAGAGGCGATGTCGGCGAGGGGCACGGGCCGCAGGGCGCAGGGCGCAGGGCGGTCAGCCGCACCCCACGAGGCGCTCGGCGGCGAGCTCCTCGTAGGTGGCGCGCAGCAGCGCGGCGGCCTGGGCCCACGTGTAGCGCCGGGCCCGCACCACGGCCGCGGTGGCGAGGCGCTCGGCCACAAGCGTGTCGCCGAGGATGGCCGAGACCGACGCCGCGAACGCCCGGGGCGCGGCGGGGTCGACCAGGAAGCCGGTGGTGCCGGCGTCGACCAAGGTGGTGAGCCCTCCCACGGCGGCGGCCACCACCGGCGTGCCGCACGCCGCGGCCTCCAGCGCCACCAGCCCGAACGACTCGGAGCGGCTGGGCACGACGCACACGTCGGCGGCGCGGTAGTAGGTCGACAGCAACTCGTGCGGCTGGGGCTCCCGGAAGTGGACGCGCGCCGTCAGCCCGAGCTCGTCCACCAGCGTCTGCAGCGAGGCCAGGTGCTCCTCGCCGCGTGGGCCGCTGGGCCCGCCCACCACCACGAGGTGGGCGTCGGGGTGCTCGTGCAGGGCGGCCACGGCGCGCACCGCCACATCGGCGCCCTTCAGGGGCTGGATGCGTCCCACGAACAGCAAGAGGGGCGCCTCGGGGGGCAGGCCGAGGGCCCGCCGGGCCTGGGGCCGGTGCCCCGGCCCGAAGAAGGCGTGGTCCACGCCGGGCGCCACCACCCGGATGCGGCCGGGGTCGGTGTCGTAGAGCTCGGCGAGCTGGGTGGCCTCGACCGTGCACGAGGCCAGCACCACCTCGGAGCAGCGCATCACGGTGGCCTCGGCCTCGGCGCGCCGGTGCGGCTCGTCGGTGGACACCTCTTCGGGGCTGGCCTCCGCCTTCACCCGGGCCAGGGTGTGGAAGGTGGACACGAGCGGCAGGTCGAGCTCGTGCTTGATGCGGTGGCCGGCCATGCCCGACAGCCAGTAGTTGGCGTGCACGGCGTCGAAGCCGGCCCCGGGCGCCTCCCCGGCGGTGCCGGCGGTCATGCGGGCGAGGACGTTGTCCCCGAACTCGTCCACCACGGCGGGCAACGCCTCCTTGGCCATGGGCCCCAGGGGGCCGGCCGGCACGTGGTGGACCCGGAGCCCGGGCTCGACCACGACGGTGGCGGGGAGGTCGGGCGACCACGCCCGGGTGTAGACGTCGCACTCCACGCCCGCCCGGGCCAGGGCCGTGGACAGCTCCCGCACGTAGACGTTCATCCCACCGCCGTCGCCGGTCCCCGGCTGGGCGAGCGGTGAGGTGTGCAGGGAGAGCACGGCCAGGCGACGCACCGTCGGTGAGCCTAATGGCTGTGCCCCGGCGGCCATCTGGGCCCGTCGGGGCGGTCCGTGCTCAGGGCGCAGGCGGTGGGGCGGGGGTGTCGGCCCCACCGGGCGCCGGGGCGGCGCCGTTGTGGCGGGGGGCGTCGCTCTCGTGGCGGAACGACAGGTAGATCTGCACCAGGGCCTGCTTCTGGTGCTCGGTGAGGTGGGGGTCGGCCAGGATGTGGCGCGTGAGGTCGCTGCCGTCACCGTCGGGCTCGAGGATGCCGGCCTGCACGTAGAGCGTCTCGGCCGAGATGCGCAGGGCCTTGGCGATCTGCTGGAGGATCTCGGCCGAGGGCCGGCGCAGGCCCCGCTCGATCTGGCTCAGGTAGGGGTTGGAGATGCCGGCCAGCTCCGACAGGCGCCGCAGCGACAGCCGGGCCGTCGAGCGCTGCTCGCGGATGAAGGACCCCAGGTCCCGCCAGTGCTCGGGGAGCTGCTTGGGCACGACCGTGGGGAGCAGCTCAGGCGAGCAGGCCGTCGGGCGACGCCTCGCCCCGCTTGTAGCGGCTCACGATCTCGGCCTGGAGGGTGTCGATGCGCTCGTGCAGGGCCCGGCGCTGGTCCGACACCCGGTTCTCGATGGCGGTCAGCTTCTCGCCCAGCGCCCGGAGCTCGTCGTCGCCCATGGAGGGCAGGGCCCCGATGTGCTCGGCGTCGAGCACGGTGTCGATCTCGTCGGTGAGGTGCAGGTCCTTGTCCATGTCCGGCGCCATCTGCGACGGCAGGCGGCCGTATCCGGCGGGCCGGGGCGGGCCCGAGCCGATGATGGCGGGAAGCCGCTCCACCAGCGAGTCGAGGTCGTCGCCCTCGTGGCGGTCGAGGCAGGCGTGCACCAGGTCGAGGCGCCCCTGGGCCATGCGCCGGAGGAAGGAGACGGCCGTCTCGGCCTCCTGGCACTCGGCGCGCATGGCCCGCACCTCGTCGAGCGAGCGGTCCCGGATCCCCTCGAGGTAGCCCGGAGCGAGCACGCGGGCGAGCTCCGTGTCCAGCCACGCCATCGGGTCGAGCGTACTCCGCCCGATGGCCGATCAGCGCACCGGCCCGGCCCGCCACGCCGGGGCGTAGCGGCGCACCACCGTCCCCAGGACGGCGCCGCGGGGGACCGGCCCGAAGCTCCGGCTGTCGGTGCTGGCCGCGGGGTTGTCCCCCCGGAGCACCACGCCGTCGTCGCCCAGCGCGCCGATGCGCTTGACGAGCACGCGCCCGTCCCGGGGGTCGCGCACGGCCACGACGTCGCCGGGCCGCGGGCGCCGGGCGCGCAGCACGAGGAGGCGGTCCCCGGGGGAGAGCGTGGGCTCCATGCTGTGGCCCTCCACCGCCACGCGCCGGGGCCGCAGCACCACCAAGGCCGCGGCCGCCATGCCTGCCACCAGGGCGCCGACCACGGCAGGGAGTCGGCGTCCCCCCCGGGTCACGGTTCGCCGCCGCTGGGTAAGGTGGGCGCGACCCGGCTCCCCCTGGACGAAGGAGACCACCCCATGCGCATCGTCGACCGCCTGCTCTCGAGCCTCGACCGCATCCATCCTCCCGCGTCGGCGCACGCCCACTGCGACCTTCCCTGCGGCGTGTACGACCCGGCCCAGGCCCGGATCGAGGCGGAGTCGGTCAAGGCCTGCATGGAGAAGTTCAACGGGTCCGACGACGCCGTCTTCAAAGAGCGCGCCGTCACCATCAAGGAGCAGCGGGCCGACCTGGTCAAGCACCACCTGTGGGTGCTGTGGACCGACTACTTCAAGCCCGAGCACCTCGAGAAGCACCCCCAGCTCCACGAGCTGTTCTGGAAGGCCACCAAGGCGGCCGGGGAGTCCAAGAAGACCAACGACCCCAAGGTCGCCCAGGGGCTGCTCGACCAGATCAAGCAGATCGACGACATCTTCTGGGCCACCAAGAAGGGCTGAGCGCCAGGACCCGTCGCCGGCGGCGTGGGGGGCGCCCCGGACCCCGCCGGTCGGGGTCAGCCCGGGCCGAAGGGGAGGTGCTCGGGGCAGAACCGGGTGGCGGGGGCGTCGGCCAGCACGGTGTCGTCGATGGTCGCCCCGCACACCTCGCAGGTGCCGTAGGTGCCCTCGTCGAGGCGCGCCAGCGCCCGTTCCACGTCGGCCAGGCGCTCCTCGATCGAGTCGAGGAGCGACGCGTCGACGTCGGGGGCGTCGCGCTCGAGGTCCCCGGCGCGCTCCCCCAGGCCGACGCCGGCCTCGCCGGCCCCGGAGGCGGGCTCGTGCCGCGCGCCGGCGGGGGTGTGCTCCACGAACGGCGATGGTAGTGGTCGGCCCCCACGGAGGGCGCGACCGTGCCCCGTAGACTGCGCGCCGTGCCGCCGCCGCCAGAGCCGCCCGCCGTGCTGGTGGGCGACGACCTGGCGGTGCCCTGCGTCGACGGCCTCGAGCGGCGCTACGTGGGCCTCGACTCCGCCGCCTCGACCGGCGCGCTCCCGTCGGTGCTCGACGCCGTGGAGCGCTTCGTCCCCCGCTACTCGAGCGTCCACCGGGGCGCGGGCTACAAGTCCCGGCAGGCCACCGAGGCCTTCGAAGCGGCCCGGGCGCGGGCGCTCGCCTTCGCCGGGGGCGACGCCCCCGGGGCGCGCCCGGGGGACGTGGCCATCTTCGTCCGCAACACCACCGAGTCCCTCAACCACCTCGCCTACCGCCTGCGCCTGGCTCCCGACGCCGTGGTGCTCACCACCGTGGTCGAGCACCACGCCAACCTGCTGCCCTGGGGCCGGGTGGCGCGCCGGCGCTACGTGGAGTGCGGGCCGGAGGGGACCTTCGGCCTCGACGACGTGGTCGCCGGCCTCGACGGGGCGCCGCCGCCCGCGCTGGTGGCCATCACCGGCGCCTCCAACGTCACGGGCTGGATGCCCCCCGTCGGCCCGGTGATCGCCGCCGCCCACGAGCGCGGCGTGCCGGTGGTCCTCGACGCCGCCCAGCTGGCCCCGCACCGGCCCATCCCCGCGGAGGCCGACTACGTGGCGTTCTCGGGCCACAAGCTCTACGCCCCCTTCGGAGCCGGGGCCCTCGTGGGACCGGCCGCCACCTTCGCCGACGGCGACCCCTTCCTGGCCGGCGGCGGGGCCGTCGACCTCGTGGACCTGGACGAGGTGTGGTGGACCCAGCCACCCGAGCGCGAGGAGGCGGGGTCGCCCAACGTGGTGGGGGCCGTCGCCCTGGCCGCCGCGCTCGACGCCCTGGCCGGCATCGGCTGGGACGCCATCGAGTCGCACGAAGCGGCCCTGGCCCGGCGCCTGCGGCACGGGCTGGCGGACATCGACGGGGTCCGGGTGCTCGGCCCGGGCCCCGACACCGACACGCTGGCCATCGCCACCTTCGTGGTCGACGGCGTCCACCACGGGCTGGTGGCGGCCCGCCTCAGCGCCGAGTGGGCCATCGGCGTCCGCCACGGCTGCTTCTGCGCCCACCCCTACCTCCTCAGGCTGCTCGGCCTGGGCGAGCGCGACGTCGACTCCTACCGCGCCCAGGTCCTGGCGGGCGACCACCGGTCCATGCCGGGGGCCGTGCGGGCCAGCTGCGGGCTGTCGACCACCACGGCCGACGTCGACGCCCTGCTGGACGCGGTGGCGGTCGTCGCCGAGGACGCCCGGGCCGGCCGGCGGCCACCGGTCCCCTACGACCAGGACCCCGCCACGGGCGACTTCTGGCCCCGCAGCCAGGCGCCGGGGTGGCGCGGCCACGAGCGTGACACGAGCGCCTCGTGCGCCCAGGGCTGAGCGCGGGGGCGCTCAGCCCATGGAGCCGTGGAAGGGCACGCCGAAGCTGAAGATGCCGCCGTCGGCGGCGGCCAGCCAGTAGCCGGTGTCGGAGGGGGCGGTGATGGAGACCACGGGGGCGGCCAGCACGTGGCCCCCCGTCGAGCCGCGGAACGAGGCGTCGCCGAAGGAGAAGATGCCGCCGTCGGAGGCCGTCATCCAGTAGCCGTCGCCGTCGGCGGTGGCCGACATGCTCACCACCGGGCGGAACAGCGCCGTGCCGCCCGTCGAGCCGTAGTAGGGGGCGTCGCCGAAGGCGAAGATGCCGCCGTCGGAGGCCACCTCCCAGTAGCCCCGCCCGTCGCGGGTGGCCGCCATGCCCACCACGGGCCGGTCGAGGCGGTGCCCGCCCATGGATCCCCGGAAGCCGGCGTCGCCGAAGGCGAAGATGCCGCCGTCGGAGGCCACCTCCCAGTAGCCGCGCCCGTCGGCGGTGGCCGCCATGCCCACCACGGGCCGGTCGAGGCGGTGCCCGCCCACCGAGCCGGCGAAGCCGGCGTCACCGAAGGCGAAGATGCCGCCGTCGGAGGCCACCAGCCAGTAGCCCCCGCCGTCGGGCGTGGCGGCGATGCCCACGATGGGGGCGCCGAGGCGCCGGCCGCCCATGGACCCGTCGTAGCCGGCGTCCCCGAAGGCGAACACCCCTCCGTCGCGCGACGCCAGCCAGTATCCCTGGCCGTCGGGGGTGGCGGCGATGCCCACCACCGGGGCCGACAGGCCCGACCCGGGCGGCGTGGCCGCCGTCGACCCGGACAGGTCCGGCGTCACCTGCGCCCACGAGAAGTCGAGCTGCGGGCTCCCCGACGTGTCCACCAGGAGCTCGGTCCAGCTCGGGGACCCGCTCCACGCGGTGGCGTTGAACCCCGTGCCCATGAGGCACGGCCGGCAGTTGAGCCCGATCAGGATGTTGTTGCGGTGTCCCCAGCACCCCGCGGTGTCGGAGGGCGTGCAGTCCAGGTTGGCCGACCCCATGCCGTCGTCGTACATCCAGAAGTAGTCGGCCTCGAGCGGGTTCCCCATCGCCCCCGCCCAGTTGCCGCCCCACGACGTCCACGGGAAGCCGGCGGGCGGTGACGGGTCGCTGTCGTGCGCCGCCGCGGACTGCGACGACTGGTCCAGGGCGCTGGCCATGGCCGACAACGGCGGCAGGCCGCGCACGGTGCGCTCCAGGTTGGTCGACACGTACACCTGCTGCTCGGGCGTGAGCGACGTCCAGTCGCTGGGCAGCACCATGCCGGGCAGGCCCTCCTGCTGCCGGGCGTTGGCGATCGCCTGGAGGGCGGCGCTGACGCACGCCGGCGAGTCGTCGTAGGCGTTGCCCGAGCAGCTCGTGAGGAAGTTGGGCGAGGGCGCGATGTTGTGCGACGGGTCCGCGGGCGGCAACGTGCCCGACCCGGTGTTGGTGGCGGTCACGGGGAGGCGGGCCGCGGCGGCGTGGGGGGCGCCCGCCGAGGCGGGGACGGCGCCGAGCTCCCCCGTGGGGCGCGCCGGGAGCAGGACCGCCGCCCCCAGCACCGCCAGGAACAGGACCGCCAGGAGGGCGGCCCGCCGGCGGGGGTGCCGCCCGTGGGGGGGCGCCGTGGCCCGTCGCGTG
>DATJBC010000149.1:0-20296 GCA_035515515.1 Acidimicrobiales bacterium | reverse complement strand
AACGTCTATCCCGTCCCCGACGGCGACACCGGCACCAACATGGCCCTCACCGTGGAGTCGGTGGTGGCCGAGCTGGCCAAGGTCGACGGCCTCCTCGAGGCCCGGGGCACCTCGAACGGCGCGCCGGCCACCGGCGAGGGGCCCACCATGGCGACGGTGTGCAAGGCCGTCGCCCACGGGTCGCTCATGGGGGCGCGCGGGAACTCCGGGGTGATCCTGTCGCAGCTCCTGCGGGGGCTCACCGGCGTGCTGGCCGAGAGCGACGACGACGCCGACGCGAGCTCCTGGGTGCGGGGCCTGGCCGCCGCCGACGAGGCCGCCCGCCAGGCGGTGCTGCGCCCGGCCGAGGGGACCATCCTGACCGTGGCCCGGGCGGCCGCGGCGGGCGCCGAGGAGGTGTGGCGCGCCGACCCCTCGTTGTTGGCGGTCATGGAGGGGGCGCGCCGCACCGCCGCCGACGCGCTGGCCCACACCCCCGAGCAGCTGCCCGTCCTGGCCCAGGCGGGCGTGGTGGACGCGGGTGGCTCGGGCTACCTGCTGTTCTTCGACGCCGCCCTCACCGTCATCGACGGGCGCCCCCTGCCGGCCGCCCCCGTGCTGGCGGGGGGACCCCGGCTGCCCGACACCATGGCGCGGCCCGTGGCCGACTCGGCGCCCGCCGACGGCGACGAGCTGCAGTACGAGGTCATGTACCTGCTGCACGCCCCCGACCACACGATCCCCGCCTTCAAGGAGGTGTGGGCCGGCCTGGGCGACTCCATCGTGGTGGTGGGCGGGGACGGGCTGTGGAACTGCCACATCCACACCGACGACGTGGGCGGCGCCATCGAGGCCGCCCTCGACGCCGGACGGCCCCGCGACATCCGCGTCACCAACCTGGCCGAGCAGATCGACGAGGAGCGCTGGGTGCGCGAGGGGGCGGGCGCGCTGTCACTCGCCGTGCCCGACGAGGAGACGCCCCGCACGGCGGTGGTGGCGGTGGCCAACGGCGAGGGCATCGGCCGCATCTTCCGCTCCCTCGGGGTCCACTACCTGGTGGCGGGGGGCCAGTCGATGAACCCGTCCACGGCGCAGATCCTCGAGGTGGTGGAGGGCGCCCCCTCGCCCGACGTGGTGCTGTTGCCCAACAACGACAACATCCACCCCGTGGCCATGCAGGTGTGCGAGATGTCGGCCAAGACCGTGCGGGTGGTGCCCACGAGCGGGATCGTGGAGGGCTTCGCCGCCTTGCTCGAGTACGACCCCGAGGCGAGCGCCCCCGACAACGCCAAGGCCATGGCCGAGTCGGCGCGCCGCGTGGTGGCCGGCGAGGTCACCAGGGCGGTGCGCGACGCCACGGGCCCGGCCGGCCCCATCCGGTGCGGCGACTGGCTCGGCCTGTCGCGCGACGGCGTCGAGGTGGTGGGGGAGTCGGTGGTCGAGGCCACCTGCGGGCTGCTCGGCAAGCTGCTGCGCGACGACCACGAGCTCGTCACCTTGATCGAAGGGGAGGGCGCCGGCGCCGGCGAGACGCGCCGCGTGCACGAGTGGCTCGACGAGCACCGCCCCGACGTCGCCCTCGAGGTGCACCACGGCGGCCAGCCGCTGTACCCGTACCTCCTCTCCATCGAGTGACCCCGCCCCCCGCGTCGGCGCGCGCCGCGGCGCCCGTCGCCGGCCAGGTGCTCACCCGGCTGGCCGAGATCCCGGTGGGCGAGGTCCGGCGCGTGGGCGACAAGCGGGCCGAGGCGCTGGCCGCCCTGGACATCACCTCGGTCCTCGACCTGCTCACCCACTACCCCCGCCGCTACATCGACCGCACCCGCCAGGCCGAGGTGGTCGGGATGCGCATGGGCGAGGAGTCCCTGGTGCTGGCGCGGGTGCAGCGGGTGCGGGCCCGCCGCACCCGCCAGGGCCGCGCCCTGGTGGAGCTGGACGTCGACGACGGCACGGGCACCCTGCGGGTGACCTTCTTCAACCAGTCGTGGCGGGCCAAGCAGCTGCCCGAGGGCACCGAGGCGCTGTTCTTCGGCAAGCTCGACTCCTACCGGGGCCGGCGCCAGCTCACCAACCCCGTCGTCGACCTGGTGGGCAACCGCACGGGCCGCATCGTGCCCATCTACCCGACCTCGGAGAAGGCGGGCATCGCCGGCTGGGAGTTCGGCGAGTGGATCGAGGAGGCGCTGCGGCGCGCCGGCACGCTCTACGACCCGCTGCCCGAGTCGTGGCGGGCCGAGCTCGACCTCGACGACCGCACCACCGCCTTCCACGCCATCCACGCGCCCCAGACCTTCGAGGCCCGGGACCGGGCCCGCCGGCGCCTGGCCTTCGACGAGCTGTGGCGCCTGCAGCTCGAGGTGGGGACGCGCCGCCTCGCCCTCGAGCGCGACGCCCGCGGCATCCGCCACTCGGTGCCGGGCGGCGGCGTCGGCGACCTGGTGGGCGCGTTCGTGGCCCAGCTGCCCTTCGCCCTGACCGACGCGCAGCGCCGCGCCGTCGGCGAGATCTGCGCGGATCTCGCCGGGGCGCTGCCCATGCACCGGCTCCTGCAGGGCGACGTGGGGTCGGGCAAGACGGTGGTGGCCCTGTGCGCCCTGCTCGTGGCGGTCCAAGGTGGGCACCAGGGGGCCTTCATGGCGCCCACCGAGGTGCTGGCCGAGCAGCACTACCTGTCGGTGCGCGCCCTGCTCGAGGGCCTGACGGTGCCCGACAGCGGCCGCCTGGGCGGCCGGCGCCCGCTGGCGCTCGGCCTGCTCACCAACCGCAGCTCGGCGGGCGAGCGGGCCCGGCTGCACGAGGGGCTGCGCTCCGGGGCGCTCGACATCGTGGTGGGCACCCACGCCCTCATCACCGACGACGTGCGCTTCTCCAGCCTGGGCGTGGTGGTCATCGACGAGCAGCACCGCTTCGGGGTGGAGCAGCGCGACGCGCTGCGCGCCAAGGGCCGCGACGCGCCGCAGGGGGAGGGGGCCGACCCCGACGTGCTCGTCATGACGGCCACGCCCATCCCCCGCACCGCCGCGATGGTCGTCTTCGGCGACCTCGACGTGACCGAGCTGGGCGAGCTGCCCGCCGGCCGGACGCCGGTGACCACGAGCTGGGCGCGCCGCGAGGAGGACGAAGCCGCCGCCTGGCGGCGCGTGCGCGACGAGGTGGCGGCGGGGCACCGCGCCTACGTGGTGTGCCCCCTGGTGGAGGGGTCCGAGCGCATCCAGGCCCGCTCGGCCACCGAGGAGCGGGCCCGCCTGGAGCAGACCGTGCTGGCGGGGCTGCGCCTCGGCCTGCTGCACGGCCAGCTGAAGGCGTCCGACAAGGAGGGCGTGATGGACGCCTTCCGGCGCGGGGACATCGAGGTGCTCGTGGCCACCACCGTCATCGAGGTGGGGGTGGACGTCCCCGAGGCCACCGTCATGGTGGTGCGCGACGCCGAGCGCTTCGGCATCGCCCAGCTGCACCAGCTGCGGGGGCGGGTGGGCCGCTCCGAGCGCCCCTCGTGGTGCTACCTGCTCGCCGCCGACCCCACGCCCGAGGCGGTCGTGCGCCTCGAGGCCCTGGAGCGCAGCACCGACGGGTTCGAGCTGGCCGACGTCGACCTCGAGCTGCGGGGCGAGGGCACCATCCTGGGCACGCGCCAGAAGGGCCGCAACGACCTCAAGCTGGCGTCGCTGCGTCGCGGGGACCGTGCGCTGGTGGAGGCGGCCCGCCGGGTGGCGCAGTCGGTGCTCGCCGAGGACCCCGACCTGGCGGGCGCCCCGCAGCTGGCGGCCGAGGTGCGCTTGTTCGTGGGCGAGGACGAGGGCGCCTTCCTGCGCAAGAGCTGACGCGCCGGCCGCCGGTACGCTCGGCCCCGTGCGCGTGATCGCCGGCTCCTGCCGCGGTCGGCCGCTCCGAGCGCCCGCCGGGGGCGCCACCCGCCCCACCGGCGACCGGGTGCGGGAGGCCGTCTTCGACATCCTGGGGAGCCTCGTCGACCTCGAGGGGGCGGCCGTGGCCGACCTCTTCGCGGGCAGCGGCGCCCTGGGCATCGAGGCCCTGTCGCGCGGCGCGGCGTCGTGCACCTTCGTGGACGACGCCCCGGCCGCGCTGGCGGTGGTCCGGGAGAACCTCGCCGCCCTGGGGCTGGCCGGGCGGTCGGTGGTCGTGCGGCGCGACGTGCTGGCGTTCTTGGAGGGGGAGCACCGCTTCGACCTGTCCCTGTGCGACCCCCCCTACGAGTTCACGGCCTGGGAGGTGCTCCTGGGGCGCCTGTCGGCCCCGCTCGCCGTCCTCGAATCCCGCCGGCCCGTGACGGCGCCCGCCGGCTGGGAGGTCATCAGGCACAAGCGGTACGGCGGTACGCTCGTCACCGTGGTCCGTTCCCCCGGAGCCCCCCAGGAGGCCCCGTGACCGTGGCGTTGTTCCCCGGCTCCTTCGACCCCTTCCACAACGGGCACCTCGAGGTGGTGGAGCGGGCCGGGCAGCTCTTCGACGAGGTCGTGGTGGCCACCCTGCGCAACCCGCAGAAGGCCGAGCCCCTGTTCAGCCTGGACGAGCGCGAGGAGATGCTGGGCGAGGCGCTGGGCCACCTCGGCAACGTCCGCATGGTGGCGGTGGCCACGCTGGTGGTGAACGTGGCCCGAGACATCGGGGCGACGGCCATCATCCGGGGCCTGCGGGCGGTGTCGGACTTCGAGAACGAGCTGCAGATGGCCCAGATGAACCGCCAGCTCTCGGGGATCGACACCTTGTTCATCCCGACGACGTCGACGACCTCGTTCGTGTCGTCGCGCCTGTTGCGCGAGGTGGCGCGCTACGGCGGTGACGTCTCGGCCTTCGTGCCCAAGGCGGTGGCCATCCGCCTGGAGAAGAAGTTCGGCTCGTGACCAGGGATCCCTTCGCCGACGAACCCCTGGAGGACGAAGAGGTCCCCGAGCCGGCCGACGACGCCGAGGGGATGCTGCAGCGGGCGCTCGACGCCGTCTCCACGGCGCGCACCATGCCGCTCTCGGCGTCGGTGCTGGTCGACCGCCAGGAGCTCCTCGACCTCCTCCAGGGCGCCCTCGAGCGCCTTCCCGACGAGCTGCGCCAGGCCCGGTGGCTGCTGCGCGAGCGCGACGAGTTCCTCGCCTCCCGCCAGCGCGAGGCCGACATGCTGCTCGAGGACGTGCGCGCCCAGGCCGAGCGCATGGTGCAGCGCACCGAGATCGTGCGCCAGGCCAACCAGGTGGCCCAGCGCATCCTCGACGACGCCCGGGAGGAGTCGCGGCGGCTGCGCCACGAGGCCGAGGACTACTGCGACCAGCGCCTGGCCTCCTTCGAGATCGTGCTCGAGCGGACGTTGAAGACGGTGCAGGCGGGCCGCGAGAAGCTCAACGCCGTGCCGCCCCCGCTGCCCGAGGACGAGCTGCGCCGGGTGGGCGCCGACGGGACCGGCGACGCGCTGGAGACGGGGTTCTTCGACCAGGACCGGGGGTGAGCGTGGCGGGGCGCCCCTTCGTGGTGCACGTGGCCAAGCTCCGGCGGTCGCCGGGCACGCGGTGGCACGAGGTGCGCACCGGCGTCGTGGAGGGCCTCGAGTGCACGGGCAGTGCCGTGCCGCCCGGGGAGGCGGTGAGCGCCGAGGTGACCGTGGAGTCGGTGCTGGGCGGCGTGTCGGTCACCGGGACGGTCACGGTGCCGTGGACGGCGGTGTGCCGCCGGTGCCTGGCGCCCGCCGCCGGCACCGTGGTCGTGCCGGTGCGCGAGCTCTACACCGAGGGCGGTGACGGCGAGGACACCTATCCCCTCGACGGGGACGACCTCGACCTCGAGCCGCTCGTGCGCGACGCCGTGCTCCTCGAGCTCCCCCAGGCGCCGTTGTGCCGGGGCGACTGCGCGGGGCTGTGCCCGCGCTGCGGCGCCAACCGCAACGAGGGCGACTGCGGGTGCCGGGCGGCGCCCGACCCCCGGTGGGCCGCCCTCGACGCCCTGCGCGCCCCTGAGCGCTCGCCCGACGCGCCCTGACCCCCCGCGGCCGCCCCGCCGCCTCGTTGGTCTGGCCCGCGGGTCGGCCGGTGGGACCGGCTCCGGGCGCGGGCTATCGTGGACGCTTCCCCACCCGAGGTGAGCGAGAGCGATGGCCGTTCCCAAGAAGAAGACGTCGAAGGCCAAGAGCCGTAGCCGTCGGGCCTCGAACTGGGTGCTGCGCCCGCCGGCGCGCAGCGTGTGCCCCCAGTGCCGCAACGCCAAGCTCCCGCACCGGGTGTGTCCCACCTGCGGGTGGTACAAGGGCCGGCAGGCCGTCGAGCTCGACTAGCGGTGCCCCCGCCTCGGCCGCGCCCCACAGACGCCCCGCCGAGCACGCTCCCGGTGGCGGTGGACGCCATGGGCGGGGACTTCGCGCCGAGCGAGATCGTGGCGGGCGCACGCCAGGCGGTGGACGAGCTCGGGATCCCCGTCGTGCTCGTGGGGCCGCCTGAGCGCCTCGGTGCCGACCACGGCCTCGAGGTGCTGCCCGCCTCCGAGGTCATCGAGATGGACGACGACCCCGGTCCCTCGGTGCGCCGCAAGAAGGACGCGTCGCTTCTGCGGGCCGCCGAGGCGGTGCGCGACGGCAGGGCCCTGGCCATGGTGAGCGCCGGCAACACCGGGGCGGCCATGGCCAGCGCGCTGTTGCGCATGGGCCGGCTGAGAAGCGTGGTCCGCCCCGCCATCGCCACCCCCATCCCCCAGCTGGGCTCGCATCCCGCCGTCCTGCTGGACGCGGGCGCCAACGCCGAGTGCAGCGCGCCCATGCTCGTGCAGTTCGCCCAGATGGGGGCGGCCTACGCCACCGCCCGCTACGGCGTGGCCGAGCCCCGCGTGGCGCTTCTGTCCATCGGCGAGGAGAAGTCCAAGGGCACGCCGCTGGTGAAGGAGGTCCACGCCCTGCTGGCCCAGACGGCCGGGCTGCGCTTCGCCGGCAACGTGGAGGGGCGCGACCTGCTGTCGCTGCCCGCCGACGTGGTGGTCACCGACGGCTTCACGGGCAACGTGGCCCTCAAGACCCTCGAGGGCTCGCTGCGGTTCTTCATGGACACGCTGCTCGAGGTGTTCGCCGCCGACGAGGAGGCCAAGCGGGCGGCGGAGGTCATGCTGCCCCGCCTGGCGCCGCTGGCCGCCGAGTTCGACCCCGACGGCATCGGCGGGGCGATGCTGCTGGGGGTGGACGGCGTGTGCGTGATCAGCCACGGCTCGTCACGGGCCCGGGCCGTGGTCTCCGCGGTGCGCGTCGCCCACGACGTCGCCGTGGGGGGGCTGGTGGGCGCCCTGGGGCGGGCGGTGGCGGCCGGCTGAGGCCGCCCCGGCGGGCGCCCCTCGCCCTCGCCCGCAGCCCCCACCGGGCGCCCCTCGGGGAAAATGCCCCTCTGACCTGGTATTTCACCGGCGGCCGGGGCCTGACCAGGTAGGATGTCGGCCCGAACGCGACCTTCGGGAGACGCTGTGCCTGCAGAAACCCACGTGGAGAAGTCCCCGCTCGGCCGGCCCGAGGTTTTCGAGCTGATCCGGGACCAGCTGGCCGACATCTTGGAGATCGAGCCGGGCTCGATCACCGAGTCCTCGTCGTTCGCCGAGGACCTCGACGCCGACTCCCTGGCGCTCATCGAGTTGGTGGAGGCGCTCGAAGAGGAGCTGGGCGAGCGCTCCGTCGGGTTCCGCATCGACGACGAGGACTTAGAGGACCTGCGCACGGTGCGCGATGCGGTCGACTACGTGGTCGCCAAGCTGGGAGCGGGCTGACACGGGCGAGGACCGCGCCGCACTGGGCGCCGCCACGCGTGCGGCCCCGGACGCCGATGGCGCCGGGGACGGAGCCGAGCTCTCGAGCCCGGCGCCCGGTCGCGACGACGCCGGCGGGGCGCAGCGAGCCGCCCCGGCGCCGTCGCACGAGGCCGCCCGGCAGGCGCTCGCCCAAGCGCTGGGACACCCCTTCGCCCACCCGTCGCTGCTCACCCAGGCGCTCTCGCACCGCTCGTGGTGCGCCGAGTCGGGCGGCCGTCCCTCCAACGAGCGCCTCGAGTTCCTTGGTGACGCCGTGCTCGGGCTGGTGGTGGCGGAGCACTGCTACCGCGTCTACCCGTCGCTGCCCGAGGGGGCGCTGGCCAAGGTGCGCGCCGCCGTGGTGAACACCGCCGTGCTGGCCGAGGTGGCCGCCGAGCTCGGGCTGGGGGAGGCCCTGCTGCTGGGGCGGGGCGAGGACCACTCCGGCGGCCGGGCCAAGCCCTCCATCCTGGCCAACGCCGTGGAGGCCGTCATCGGGGCCGTCTACATCGACGGCGGCTGGGACGCGGCCACCGCCCTCGTCATGGACCTCCTGGCCGGGCGCATCGCCCAGGCGTCGACCGGCCCCGGCGCCGACGACTTCAAGACGCGCCTGCAGGAGCTCGTGCTGCACCGGATCGGCGAGCTGCCCCGCTACGACGTCGAGGGGACCGGGCCCGACCACGCCCGTCGCTTCCGCGCCCAGGTGTACGTGGCGGGCAGCGAGCGGGGCGCGGGCGAGGGGCGCTCCAAGAAGGACGCCGAACAGGCCGCCGCCCGCGACGCCTGGACCGCCCTGTCGGCGGACGGCGACGCCCACGGCCTCCCGGAGGCGGACGGCCGTGCCTGAGCTGCCCGAGGTCGAGACCATCCGGCGCGATCTCGACAAGGAGATCGTGGGCCGTCGCATCAAGACCGTGGAGGTGAAGGGCAAGCGCTCCATCCGCCGCCACAAGAGCGGGCCCGAGTTCCGGGGCCGCCTGGAGGGCAAGCGGGTGTCGTCGGTCCGCCGCGGCGGCAAGTACCTGCTCGTGGGGCTGGACGGCGACGACGTGCTGGTGGTGCACCTGGGGATGAGCGGCCAGCTCCTCCGGGCCCGGGGCCCCAAGGACCCCCTCGACCGCCACACCCACGTCGTCATCACCTTCACCCAGGGGGGCCAGCTGCGCTTCGTCGACCCCCGCACCTTCGGCGAGATGTTCGTGACCACCGCCGACGAGCTCACCGCCCAGGTCCCCGAGCTCGCCCACCTCGGCTTCGACCCCCTCGAGGAGGTCATGAGCTGGGCCCGGTTCGGGCAGATGCTGGCCGAGCGCCCGGCCGCCTTGAAGACCCTGCTCATGGACCAGAAGTTCGTGGCCGGGATCGGCAACATCTACTCCGACGAGATCCTCTTCGCGGCGGGGCTGCGCTACGACCGCATGTCGGACTCGCTGAGCGCCCAGGAGGTCCGCCGCCTGTACCGGGCCATGGTGGAGACGCTCACCGAGGCGGTGAAGTACCGGGGCTCGTCGCTCGCCGACGAGCAGTACCGCGACCTCTACGGCGAGACCGGGGACTTCCAGGGACAGCACCAGGTCTACGACCGCGAGGGCCAGGCGTGCCGCCGCTGCCGCAGCCCGGTGGTGCGCGTGAAGGTCAACGGCCGCTCGGCGTTCCTCTGCGAGCACTGCCAGATCTGACCCCGACACCGCACCCGCCCCGGGGCGCGCCCGGGCGCGCCGCGGCCCCGCGCCGGGCGGGGATTTCGCCCCGTTGACCAGCGGTTCTCGCCGCGCGCCGCGCGCCGTCGGCGGCGGTGTGGGGGATCACCGTTTGGCGAGGGCCGACAGGTAGGGTGGCGGCCGGTGTTCCTGAAGTCGCTCACCCTCAAGGGCTTCAAGTCGTTCGCCGACCCGTCGACGCTTGTGCTGGAGCCCGGGGTGACGGTGGTGGTCGGCCCCAACGGCAGTGGCAAGTCCAACGTGGTGGACGCCGTGGCCTGGGTGCTCGGCGCCCAGGGGCCGCGCACGGTCCGCTCCTCGAAGATGGAGGACGTCATCTTCGCCGGGTCGGCCGACCGGCCCGCCCTGGGGCGGGCCGAGGTGTCGCTCACCATCGACAACCGCACCGCCCGCCTCCCGGGGGGGCTGGCCGAGATCACCATCACCCGCACGCTGTTCCGCTCCGGGGAGAGCGAGTACGCCATCAACGGGCAGCCCTGCCGGCTGCTCGACATCCAGGAGCTGCTGTCGGACTCGGGCGTGGGCCGCCAGCAGCACGTCATCGTGAGCCAGGGCCAGCTCGGCACGATCCTCGACTCCCGGCCCGAGGACCGCCGGGCCGTCATCGAGGAGGCGGCCGGGGTCCTCAAGCACCGGCGCCGGCGGGAGCGGGCCGAGCGGCGCCTGGCGGCCACCGAGGAGAACCTCGAGCGCCTGGGCGACCTGCTGCGCGAGGTGCGCCGCCAGATCAGGCCGCTCGAGCGCCAGGCCAGCGCGGCGCGCTCGCACGCGTCGCTGGCCGAGGAGCTGCGGGCCCTGCGCCTGCACCTGGTGGGCCAGGAGATCGCCACGCTCGACGGGCGGCGCCTGGCGGCGTCCGAGGCCCGCCAGCGCCTCTGCGACGACGAGGGCACCATGACGGCGTCCATCGCCGAGCTGGACGCCGCCGCCGAGGCCACCGCGGCCGAGCTCGCCGTCCAGCGCGACGAGGACGTGGTGGTGTCGCTCACACGCGTGCAGGGCCTGGCCGAGCGGGCCAGGGGCCTGCGCGGCGTGGTGGCCGAGCGTCGCCGCTCCATCGACCGGGCCCTCGAGGCGTCGGCCGACACCGACGTGGTGTCCACCCTGGAGGCCGACGCCGCGCGCCTCGGCGCCGAGCTGGCCGCCACCGACGAGGACGAGGCGGCCCTCGGGCCCCAGCGCGCCCAGGTCGACCAGGCCGAGCACGCCCTGGCCGAGGACCTCGCCGCCCACGAGGCGACCTTCGCCGACCTGGCGGGCATGCGCACCGCCGAGGAGACCTACGCGCTGGCGCGGGGCCAGCTCGAGCCGTTCCAGGGCAGCGTCGAGCGCCAGCAGGCGGCGCTGGGGCGCGCCGAGGAGCGCGAGCGGGCCACGGGGCAGCGCCAGGAGGCCCTGCAGGGCGAGGCGGGCGATCTCGAGCGACAGCTGGAGGCCGCCCGCGCCGGGTTGCCCGAGGCCCGCCGGCGCGCCGAGGAGGCCGCCGCTGCGTGCCGGGCCGCCGACGCCGGCCTGCGCGGCGCGGAGGACGCCCTGCGGGGCGCCGAGCGCCAGCAGCACCGCCTCGAGGCGCGCGCCGAGTCCCTGGCCCGGCGCGCCGACGACGAGCACAACGGCGCCGCCCTCGAGGCCGTGGCGGGTTCCCCCGGCGTCATGGGCGTGCTGGCCGACCTCGTCGCCGTGGACGACGGCTGGGGGGCGGCCTTCGAAGCGGCCGTCGGGCCCGCACTGGGAGCCGTGGTGGTGGCCGGGACCGACCCGGCGCGCGCCGTGCTGCGCGCCCTGCAGCAGCGCGAGCTGCGCGCCACGGTCCTGGCGGCGCCCACCGCGGGCGGCGACGGCGGCGAGGGCGGCGCCGGAGCGGCCTCCTCGGACCTGCCGGTGGGCGCCGAGCCGTTGCGCCGCCACGTGCGCCCCCTGAAGCCGGCGCTGGCCCCGGTGCTCGACCGCATGCTGGCCGGCGTGGTGGCGGTGCGCGGCGTGTGGGAGTACGCCGTGGACGTCGCCCTCGAGCGGCCCGACCTGGTGGTGGTGAGCACCGACGGCGACCGCTTCGCCTCGGGCGGGTGGGTCGTGCGGGCCGGTGCCGCCGCCCTGGCCCGCCTGGCCGAGGCCGCCGCCGCCGAGGCCGAGGCCGCCACGGCCCACGCCGAGGGGGCGGCACGGGCGCTCGACGCCGCCCGCCAGCGCGCCGGGCGCGCCGCGGCGGCGCTGGCGGACGCCACCCGCGAGGCCGAACGGGCCGGGGACGCCATCGCCAACCTGGAGTCGGCGGAGCGGCGGGTGCACGGCGAGCTGGCGCGGGCGCAGCAGGAGTCGGCCGACGCCGCCCGCCACCGCGCCATGCTGGCCGAGCGCCTGGAGCACGACGAGGCGCAGCTCGACGCGCTCACCGACCGCCTGCCCGTGCTGGAGAGCGCGGCGGCCTCGGCGTCGGGCCACCTGGCCGCCGCCGACGAGGCCCGTCGCCGTCTCGAGGACCGGCGCGCGCACGTCGCCGCGGCGCGTCGCGAGTTCGAGGTGAAGGTGGCGGCCCTGGCCGAGCGGCGCGCCCTGCTGGGGACGCGTCTGGCCGACACCGAGCGACGGCTGGCCGGGCACGTCGAGGCGCGGGCCCGCGCCGGCGAGCGCCGCCGGGCGCTGGAGGCCGCCGCGCGCGCCACGGAGCGGCTGGGGGCCGAGGTCGACCGCCACGGCGAGCACCTGGGGGCCATGCTCGACGCCCTGCGGGTCAAGCGCAGCCGCCAGCTCGACGAGGTCAGGGCGGGCGGGGAGCGCCTGGAGTCCCTGCGCCGCCAGCGCACCGAGCTCGACCGGCAGCTGGCCGAGACCCGCCAGCAGGTGCAGCGCCTCGAGCTGGAGGCGGCCGAGGCCGCCGTGCGGCGCGACACGGCGGTCGAGGCCCTGCGGCGCGAGCTGGGGTGCGAGCCCGAGGAGGCCGTGGGGGCGCCGTGCCCCGAGCTCCCCGAGGGCCAGGACGCCGCGCGCCGGGCCGCGGCGGTGGAGAAGGAGCTGGCCGCCATGGGCCCGGTCAACCCGCTCGCCCTCGAGGAGCTGGGCGCACTGGAGGAGCGGCACCGCTTCCTCGAGGAGCAGGTCGAGGACGTGCGCCGCGCCCGTCGCGAGCTGCACCAGGTCATCAGGGCCGTCGACGACGAGATCATGCGCGTGTTCAACCAGGCCTTCGCCGACGTGAACGAGCACTTCCAGGTGCTCGTGGGGGCCCTGTTCCCCGGGGGGACGGGGCGCCTGTCGCTCACCGACCCCGCCAACCTGCTCGAGACGGGGGTCGAGGTCGAAGCCCGCCCCGCCGGGAAGAACGTCCGCAAGCTGTCGCTGCTCTCGGGCGGTGAGCGCTCGCTCGTGGCGCTCGCCTTCCTGTTCGCGGTGTTCCGCAGCCGGCCGTCACCGTTCTATCTGCTCGACGAGGTCGAGGCCGCCCTCGACGACGTCAACCTGCACCGCTTCCTCGACCTGCTGCACGAATTCCGCGACGAGGCGCAGCTCATCATCGTGAGCCACCAGAAGCGCACCATGGAGGCCGCCGACGCGTTGTACGGGGTCACCATGACCCCGGGCGGGTCGTCCAAGGTGGTCAGCCAGAAGGTCAAGCGAGAGCCCTCGGAGGCGGAGGCCGCCCCCACCCCGGCCTGAGGCCCTCCGGCGCCGCCGGGCGCGCCCCGGGCCGGCGCCCGCCGTCGCTGAGGCCGGTGGGGCGACCGTTAGGCTGCCGGGGCCGTGCTCGTGCTGTGGATCGTCCTGGCCGTCGTCGTGGCCGTCGCCGTGGTGGGCCTGGTGGTGGCCGTCCCCCGTCGGGCGCGGGCCCGCCGGGGCGCCGCCCCCGAGGTCGCGCCCCCCCCGGCCCCCGCTGCCCAGGCGCCCCCTGCGGCCCCACCCCCGCGCGCCGCGCCCGCGCCGGAGGCCCCGCCCGAGGCCGAGATCGCCGCCCCGCCCGAGGCCGAGGAGGCGCCTGCGCCCGGGGAGGCGCCCGCGCCGGCCCAGGAGGTCGCCGCCCCGCCCGCCATGCGCGAGCGGCTGGGCAAGACCCGGGGGCTGCTGGCCGGCTACGTGCGGTCGTTGCGGTCGCGCTCGTCGGTCGACGACGACGCCTGGGACGACCTCGAGGAGGCGCTGCTGCGCGCCGACGTGGGCGTGTCGACCACCACGGAGCTGCTCGACGGCCTGCGGGCCCGGGTGCGCGCCGGGGAGCTGCGGGGCCCCGACGCCGTCGTGGAGGCCCTGCGCGCCGAGCTGCGCCAGGCCCTCGAGACGACCGAGGGCCGGGCGCTGCACGCCGATGTGGACGGCACGCCGGTGTGGCTGTTCGTGGGCGTGAACGGGGTGGGCAAGACCACGACCATCGGCAAGGTGGCGCGGCGGCAGACGAACGACGGGCGCACGGTGATCCTGGCGGCGGGCGACACCTTCCGGGCGGCCGCCGCCGAGCAGCTCGCCCAGTGGGCGCAGCGCACCGGGGCCGAGATCGTGCGGGGCGCCGAGGGCGGCGACCCCAGCGCGGTGGTCTTCGACGCCGTGCAGCGGGCCTCGGCACGCGGGCACGACCTCGTCCTGGCCGACACCGCCGGCCGCCTCCACACCAAGGTGAACCTGGTCGAGGAGCTGAAGAAGATCCGCCGGGTGGCCGACCGCCCGCCGGGGCACGTCACCGAGGTCCTCCTCGTGCTGGACGCCACGACCGGGCAGAACGGGCTCACCCAGGCCCGCCAGTTCCTCGACGCCGTGGGCGTCACGGGCGTGGTGCTCACCAAGCTCGACGGCTCGGCCAAGGGGGGCATCGTGGTGGCCATCCAGCGCGAGCTGGGCCTACCCGTCAAGCTGGTCGGCCTGGGGGAGGGTCCCGACGACCTGGTGCCCTTCGACGCAGACGAATTCGTCGACGCCCTGTTCGATTGACGCCGCCGTCGTGCCGGTAGCCTGAGCGTTCGCATGTTCGACGCCCTGTCCAACCGCCTCGAGGGCATCCTCGGCCGCCTGCGCAGCCGGGGACGGCTCAGCGAGGCCGACGTCGACGAAGCCCTGCGCGAGATCCGCACGGCGTTGCTCGAGGCCGACGTCGACATCGGCGTGGCCCGCGCCCTGGTGGCCGGCATCCGCGCCCGGGTGATGGGCGAGGAGCTGTCGCGCAGCCTGAGCCCGGGACAGCAGGTCGTGAAGGCGGTCCACGACGAGCTCATCGAGGTGCTCGGGGGCGAGACGCTGCGCCTCACCTACGCCTCGGCCCCCCCGACCGTCGTGCTCCTCGCCGGCCTGCAGGGCTCGGGCAAGACCACCACCTCCGCCAAGCTGGCGCGCTGGTTCCGCCAGCAGGGCCGCAACCCCATGCTCGTGGCCGCCGACCTCCAGCGCCCCGCGGCGGTGGAGCAGCTGCAGATCCTCGGTGCCCAGGTGGGGGTGCCCGTGTTCAGCTCGCCCACCGACCCGGTCGCCGTGGCCAGGGAGGGGCTGGGCGAAGCCCGGCGCCTGGGGCGCGACGTGCTCATCGTGGACACGGCGGGACGCCTCGCCATCGACGAGGAGCTCATGGACGAGGTGCGCCGGGTGTCGGAGGCGGTCACGCCCCACTACACGTTCCTGGTCATCGACGCCATGACCGGCCAGGACGCCGTGGGCACCGCACGCGCCTTCCACGACACGCTCGAGCTCGACGGTGTCATCCTCACCAAGCTCGACAGCGACGCCCGGGGCGGGGCGGCCCTGAGTGTGACGCAGGTGGTGGGGCGGCCCATCGCCTTCGCCTCCACCGGCGAGCGACTGGCGGACTTCGACCTCTTCCATCCCGACCGCATGGCCAGCCGCATCCTGGGCATGGGCGACGTGCTCACCCTGATCGAGCAGGCCGAGCGCGAGTTCGACCACGAGGTGGCGGCCGCCGGGGCCACCCGGCTGCTCGAGGGGCGCTTCACCCTCGAGGACTTCCTGGCCCAGCTGCAGCAGGTGAAGAAGCTGGGCTCTCTGGGGGGCCTGCTGTCGCTCATGCCCGGGGTCCCCAAGGAGATCAAGGACGCCGACATCGACGACGGCCAGGTGGCCCAGGTCGAGGCCATCATCCGCTCCATGACGCCGGCCGAGCGCGGCGAGCCCGCCCTCATCGACGGCTCGCGCCGGGCCCGCATCTCGCGGGGGAGCGGGACGACGGTCCAGGACGTCAACATGCTGTTGCGCCAGTTCAAGGAGGCGCAGCAGATGATGCGCTCGCCCGGGATGCTGGGCGGCATGCTGGGCGGCGGTGGCGGCGGCGGCGCCCGCGGGAAGCTGGCCCAGGCGCTGGCCGGACGGCTGGGCGAGGTGCCGGGGATGGGCGAGCCCGGGGGCCTCGACGCCCTGGCGGGCGCCCGTCCGGCCCCCCCCGCCCCCGCCCGGGCGAGGCCGGGGTCCAAGAAGAAGAAGGGCGGGCGGGTGACGCCCAAGTCGGGCGGGGGCAAGGGCCGCCGCTAGCGCCCGCACGGGCGCGGGCGGCCGGGTTTCGCCCGCCGGGGTTGCCACGGGCCACAATAGGAGGTCCGTCTGCCGCCGCCCCGGGGCCCGGCGACCGGCACGACCAGGAACGACGCAGGGAAAGACGAGGAACCAGACGGTGGCCGTGAAGCTCCGCCTCATGCGGATGGGAAAGACCAAGCAGCCGACCTACCGGGTGGTGGCGGCCGACAGCCGCTCGCCGCGCAACGGCCGGTTCATCGAGATCGTGGGGACCTACGCGCCCCGGGGCCGCTCCAGCGCGGACCCGGCCGCCATCGTCGACATCGACAACGACAAGGCGCTCAGGTGGCTGCGCAACGGGGCCCAGGCCACCGAGCGCGTCGAGAAGCTGCTCAAGAAGTCGGGCGCGTGGGACGAGTTCCGCCCGGGGTCGTCGTGACCGAGGCGGGCCTCGACGGCATGGGCGACGACGTCGACGGGGACGACGTCGACGGGGACGACCTCGACGGGGACGACCTCGACGACATGGCCGGCAACCGCGTCGAGGGCGGCACGGCGCGTGCGGTGCTGGACTACGTGGCCCGCTCCCTGGCCGACGAGCCCGACGCCGTGGTCGTCGAGACCGAGGAGTCGCGGCGCGGTGTGCGCTTCCGCATCCACGTCGCCCCCGGCGACATGGGCCGCATGATCGGGCGGCGGGGCCGCGTGGCGCAGGCGATCCGCACGCTGGTGCGGGTGGCGGGATCACGCGACGGGGTGGACACCAACGTCGACTTCGTCGACGACTGACGACTCCGGGGACGACATCCACCCCGAGGGGGCCGGGCTGCTCGAGGTGGGCCGGGTCGACAAGCCGCACGGCCTGCGCGGCGAGGTCGTGGTGACGCTGACCAGCAACCGCCCCGAGCGTGCCCAGGTGGGCGCCGTGCTCTTCGCCGGCGACTCCGCGCTGCGCATCGAATCGGCCACGCCCTTCGGGAAGCGCTGGGTCATGCGCCTCGCGGGGGTGGACACGCGCCAGCAGGCCGACGCCCTGCGCGGCGTCGTGCTCTACGGCGAGCCCCTCGAGGACGACGACGCCTGGTGGGTGCACGACCTCGTGGGCTGTGCGGTCGAGGACGAGGACGGCAGGCGGCTGGGGAGGGTGGAGGCGGTGCTTCCCAACCCCGCCAGCGACCTCCTCGAGCTCGACACCGGCGGCCTGGTGCCGTTGCGCTTCGTGGTGTCGCGCCGGCCGGGGTGGCTGGTGGTGTCGGTGCCCGAGGGGCTGCTCGACCCCCCCGCCGGCTAGGGCACGGGCGCGCCGTGCGCATCGACGTCTTCAGCATCTTCCCCGACCTGCTCGAGCACTACTGCCAGGGCTCGCTGCTGGGCCGGGCCCGGCGCGCCGGGCTCCTCGAGGTGCGCGTGCACGACCTGCGGGCCGGGGCCGGCGACCCGCGCCGCTCGGTCGACGACGCCCCCTTCGGCGGGGGACCGGGCATGGTGCTCGCCCCCGGGCCCATCTTCGAGGTGGTGGAGCGGGTGGCCCCCCCGCGCCCGCTGTACCTGCTCGCCCCGGGGGGCCGTCGCCTCGACCAGTCCGTGGCGGAGGAGCTGGCCCGCCTGCGGGACGCGCCCGGGGGCGGCTTCTCGCTGTTGTGCGGCCGCTACGAGGGCGTCGACGAGCGGGTCGTGGACCACCTCGTGGACGGGTCGCTGTCGGTGGGCGACTACGTGCTGGCCGGCGGGGAGGCGGCGGCCCTGGTGGTGGTGGAGGCGGTGGCCCGGCTCGTCCCCGGGGTGGTGGGCAACGACACCTCGGTCCACGACGAGAGCTTCACCTCGGGCCTCCTCGAGTACCCCCAGTACACGAGGCCCGCCCGCTTCCGGGGATGGGACGTCCCCGAGGCCCTCCTGAGCGGCGACCACGGCCGGGTGGCCCGCTGGCGCCGGGCCATGGCCCTGCGGCGCACCCTGGAGCGCCGCCCCGACCTGCTGGAGGCGGCCGGGGGCCTGTCCGAGGCCGACCGCCGGCTGCTCGAGGAGCTCGACGGGGGCCCCGCGCCGGCACGCTGAGGGCCCGGGGGTGGGTGCGGCCCCCGGCGGGGGGCGGCTATCCTGGGCGCCCTCCGGCAGGGGCTCGGCCACCCCCGCTCGGGCGGGTGGCCCTCCGGGGGGTCGCCGTTCGGCCGCTCGACGTTGGACCCGCGAAGGGACGCGCGCCATGAATCCCACCGACATCATCGACCGCGAGAACCTCAGAGACGACGTCCCCGACTTCCGCCCCGGCGACACCTTGAAGGTGCACGTGCGGGTGGTGGAGGGCAACCGGGAGCGCACCCAGATGTTCCAGGGCGCGGTGATCCGCCGCCAGGGCACCGGCGCCCGGGAGACCTTCACGGTGCGCAAGCTCAGCTTCGGGGTGGGCGTCGAGCGCACCTTCCCGGTGCACTCGCCGGTGCTGGCCAAGGTGGAGGTCGTGACCCGGGGGGACGTGCGCCGGGCCAAGCTCTACTACCTGCGTGGCCGGGTGGGGAAGGCGGCCAAGATCAAAGAGAAGCGGGCGGCCCGCACCTAGCGGCCGGCAGCGCCGGAGCCCGTCGAGGCGGAAGTGGCCGACTGACCATGAGCGAAGAGGACCTCGAACGCTACGAGGCCGAGATCGAGTTCGCCCTCGTCCAGGAGTACCGGACGGTCCTCCCCCTCTTCAAGTTCGTCGTCGAGACCGAGCGCCGCTTCTACCTCTCCAACGAGGTCAAGATCACCGTGCGCGACAGCGCCGCTCCGACGTGCATCGAGCTCGAGTTGGAAGACGCCTGGGTGTGGGACATGTACCGCCCGGCCCGCTTCGTCCCCCACGTGCGCGTGCTCACGTTCCGGGACGTCAACGTGGAGCGCCTGCCCGAGCGCGACACCTGAGTGGCGCCGTCGCGCCGGCGGGTGCTCGGGACGCGTGGCAGGGTGGTGGCGGCCCTGGAAGTCCCCGAAGACGGCTTCCCGACGGGCCGCCGGCGCGCGTTCGTGGCCGATCGGGGCCCGACGTTAGGGTGACGGCGTGAGCTACGACACCATCATCGTGGAGAAGGCGGACGGGATCGTCACCGTCACGCTCAACCGGCCCGAGCGCAAGAACGCCGGCAACGGCCGCATGTGGCAGGAGCTCTACGACGTGTTCGGCGAGGTCGGCCAGCGCCGTGACGACCGGGTGCTCGTGCTGACGGGGGCGGGCGGGGCCTTCTGCTCGGGGGCCGACATCGCCGACCCGGGCGGGGTGAGCGGGGACCCCGAGGACCCCCACCTGGTGCGCATGCGCACCTTCGGCCGGGTGATGCTGGCGCTGCACCAGCTGACCAAGCCCACCATCGCCAAGATCCGGGGCATCGCCGCGGGGGCGGGCATGAGCCTGGCGCTGGGGTGCGACCTCACGGTGGCCTCCGACAACGCCCGGTTCTCGGAGATCTTCGCCAAGCGGGGCCTGTCGGTGGACGGCGGCTCGTCGTGGTTGCTTCCCCGGCTGGTGGGCATGCACAAGGCCATGGAGCTGGCCTACTTCGCCGAGATCCTCTCGGCCGAGGAGGCCGCCGGCTTCGGCCTCGTCAACCGGGTGCTGCCCGACGACGAGCTGGACGGCTTCGTCGACGGCTGGGCCCGGCGCCTGGCGGCGGGCCCTCCCCTGGCGCTGTCGATGACCAAGTCGCTGTTGCACAACGCCATGGCCGTGGACATGGCCCAGGCCCTCGAGGACGAGGCCCGTTGCCAGACCATCAACTTCGCCAGCGAGGACACCGCCGAGGCGATGCGCGCCTTCCGGGACAAGCGCGAGCCGACCTTCCGCGGCCGCTGAGCGCCGGGACCGTGCAGCTCCGGCCGGCCGCCGTGCGGTGAGCGCCCTGCGCCGCACCCCCCGCGCCGCCACGGGTGCCGCCGTGGTCGCCCTGGCGATCGGGGGCGCGGCGTGCGGGGGCGGGCGCGTGGGCGTGCCCAGCGGCGCGGCGCCCACCACCGGCGCCGAGGGACCGGGCTACATGGTGCACACCTTCGACGTGAAGGGGCTCGGCACCGTGCTGGCCGACGGCTACGACGAGACGCTGTACCTGTTCGTGCCCGACGGCGGCCGGGGGGCCTCGACGTGCACCGGCACGTGCGCCGCCAAGTGGCCGCCGCTGTCGCTGCCCGCCGGGGTGACCATGCCCTTCGTGGGTCCGGGGGCCCGCGCCGATCTCGTGGGCACCACCAGGCGGACCGACGGCCGCACCCAGGTCACCTACAACGGCTGGCCCCTCTACCACTGGATCGGCGACACCACCGCCGGACAGGACACCGGGGAGGGGATCAGCGACTCCGGGGGCGTGTGGTACGCCATCGACGCCGCGGGCCAGCCCGTGCGCTGAGGCTGGGACCTCTCCGAGCCGGGG
>DATJBC010000148.1:0-7291 GCA_035515515.1 Acidimicrobiales bacterium | reverse complement strand
CGGCGCCTGCTCGGCGACGCGGCTGGCGATGAGGCAGCCGGCGCCGCCGCGCCACGAGCCGACCTCGATGACGTCCCCCTCGACACCGCCCACCTGCCCGGCCAGGCGCCACAGCTCGTAGAGGCGCATCTCGTCGAGGAGCGTGGCGTCCTCGACGACCTGGCGCACCCGCCGGAAGGCGGCATCGGTCCGCCACGGGCTGTAGGTGGCCACCGAGATCAGCGTGGAGTGGTCGGCCCGGCCGCGCAGGGCGGGGATCGCCAGCGTGCGCGCCGCGTGGATCGTCCTCGCCAACGCGCGGCGGCCCTGCTCGAGCCGGCGCAGCCGCTGCGTGGCCGGGGACAGCGTCGTCATGTCGCAGGCCGCGCGGCTCGGCGTGCGTGGGTGGGGACGGGCACCCGACAACGGTATAGGAAAGCCAGAATTTCGGGCGACTCGGCGCACGCCGGCCCGCACGGTCCGTTCCGCCCACGAGGGCCCCGACAGGGCACCCGGCGCCCGCTACGCGCGGCGCCTGCGGACCCGGGACCGCAGGCGCACCAGGGGGTCCCCCACGCCGCCGTGCATGCGGTGCCCCCCCGCCCCCACGGCGGCCAGCCGCTCGGCGCGCAGCGCGTCCTCCTCGGCGTCCTCCAGGGGCGGCATGGCGCGGCCGGTGGCCCACGCCAGGAGCAGGTCGGCCAGGGCGGGGTTCCGGGCCAGGGCGGGCCCGTGCATGTAGGTCCCGATCACGCGGCCCACGCGGGCGCCCTCGAGGCGGCCGCCCGACCCGTTGCCCACCCCGCGCACCACCCGGGCCAGGGGCCGCGCCCCGGGCCCCAGGCGGGTGACGGCCCCGTGGTTCTCGAAGCCGGTGAGGATCTCCAAGGCGGCCTCGTCGGGGGCGGCGCCGTCGCCGCCGAGGGGGAAGGGATCGGCGGCGAGCTCCCCCACGGCGCGCCGGCCCGTGCCCTTGGCGCTCTCCACGTCGAGCAGCCCCACGCCGGGGTGCGGGCGGCCGTCGGGGCCGGGGAACGACGTGCCCAGCACCTGGAACCCCGCGCACACCGCCAGCACCACCGCGCCGGCGTCGACGGCCCGGGCGAGCGCCCCGTCGCGCAGGCGCTCGGCCGACTGCACCTGGGGCCCGTCCTCACCTCCCCCCAGGCAGTAGACGTCGGCCCCGGACGGCAGCGCCGCGTCGGACGGGGCGTGCACGAGCTCCACGTCGATGTCCCGCCAGGCGGCCCGCCCCGCCAGGACCTGGCCGTTGCCGCCGTCGCCGTAGGTGCCCAGCAGGTCGGGATGGACCACGACGACGCGCAGCGCCGAGGGTCGGGCGAACCCCCGGAGGGCGCGCGGCACCGCCGACGGCGGCGGTGGCACCCCCGGCACCTGGGGCCGCGTCGCGACCGGCTCGGTCGCGGCGCGCCCCGCGCCGCGACCGAGCCGGCGACGCACGCCCTGGAACGCCGTGTAGTTGCCCACGTAGTCCACGGCGTCGGTCCCCGGGGCCCGCAGCGCCTCGAGCTGGTCGGGCACCGTCCAGTGGGCCACACCGGCGTGGCGCAGGCGCACGGCCAGGTCGCGACAGCGCTCGCCGGTGGCCACCACGGTGCGCCCCGCCAGGCGCTCGAAGGGGACGTCCCACAGCCACGACGGGTCGTGCCCGTCGGCGACGCGGGCGTTGATGCCGATGACCACGGGGGTGTCGCTCCCGTCGAGGAGGTCGAGGAGCTCGGTCCATCCCGCCGGGTTCTTGGCCAGGAGGAGCCGCACGCGCACGTCGCCGAGGTCGACGGCGGCGAAGCGGCCCTCGACGTCGCGCACCTCGGCCATGGCCGCCAGCGCGGCGGCGGGGTCGACGCCGAGCACGTCGGCCGCCATGGCCGCCATGGCCGCGTTGGCCCGGTTGCAGCGCCCGGGGAGCGACAGGCGGATGGCAAGGGCCTTCCCGCCCGCCCGCTCGAGGACCTCGCCGCGCAGCACGGCGTGGGGCGCGGGCCGGCGGAAGCCGCAGCGGCAGCACCACCCGCCGTCGTCATCGTCGAAGGTGATGCGCCCGCTGCACGCCGGGCACCCCACGGCGTCGTTGCGCCACAGCTGGCCGGCCGCCACCCACACCACGCGGGGGGCGGCCCCCGCCCCGAAGACGACCAGCGGGTCGTCGGCGTTGGCCACCACCGTCGCCGTGCTGTCCGCCAACGCGGCGCGCCAGCGCCCCGCCACCATGCGGACCTCGCTCACGCGGTCGAGCTGGTCGCGCGACAGGTTGAGCAGCATCACCACGGTGGGCCCCACGCTGTGCGACACCGTGGCGAGGTAGCCCTCGTCGACCTCGAGGACGGCGGGCGCCCCCGGGGCCGACGCCGACAGCGCCCGCACCAGTCCGGCCGGCAGGTTGGCGCCCGCCTGGGACGTGGCCACCCGCCCCGGCCCGCCCAGCGCCGCGGCCAGCAGGCGCGTGGTGGTGGTCTTGCCGTTGGTCCCCGTGACCAGGGCCACGGCGCGCCCCGCGGCCAGGGTGGCGAGGAGGCCGGGGGCGATGACGAGGCCCACGCGTCCGCCGATGACCGACCCCCCGCCCAGGTGCAGCCGGCGCGACGAGGCGCTCACGGCGTCCGACGCCCACGCCGCCAACCGGGCGCGCGGCCCCAGCGCGCCCCCGGCGCGCCCCGGTGTCACGTGTCGGCGTGATCGGGCGGGAAGGTGCGGGCCAGCTCCTCCGCGGTGGGTTCGTGGCGGCGCTCGGCCTGCGCGGGGAGCTGCGCCACGATGGCCGCCATGATGGCCTCGGTGTCAGCGGCCACGTCCTCGAGGCCCAGCGGCACCGCCTTGCCGACGCGGACCCGGACGGTGGGTGGGCGCAGGACGTTGGCCACGTTGGGCAGGCGCGCCGAGCGCGGCCACACCTCCTCGGTGCCCCACAGGCCCACGGGGACCACGGGAGCGCCCGTCATGGCGGCCAGGCGGGCGGTCCCCGACTTCCCCGCGAGCACCGGGTCGAAGAAGGCCTCGCCGCGCGGGATCGTCCCCTGGGGGAGGATGACCAGCACCTCGCCCGCCTCCAGCACCCGTCGCGCCTCGCGCAGCGGCGCGTCCGAGCGGGTCCCGCGGTCCACGGGGATGCCCCCCAGGGCCCGGGCCACCTGGCCGATGACGGGGGCGTCGAAGACCTCCCGCTTGGCCAGGAAGCGGACCGGGCGGCCCAGGCGGGCGGCCACGATGGCCAGGGCGGCGACGTCGAAGTAGCTGCGGTGGTTGGCGGCCAGGATGACCGGTCCCCGGAGGGGGACGCGGTCGACGCCGTCGATGTCGAAGCGCGCATAGGGGAACGCCTCGGGACGCACCACGGGGCGCAGCAGGTGATAGGGCTCGATGCCGCCCCAGGCGGGCACGCCCGCCGGCCTGTCCCAGCGCTCCACGGGCCAGCGGCGCAGCCGGGCCACGGCGCGCAGCCGCCGATCGGGGTTCACGGCGTGGGGGTGCCCCACCGCGCTCAGCATGGGGAGGTCGAAGACGCTGTCGGAACAGGCGTGGGACGCCTCCAGGTCGACCTTGGACTGCGCCGCCCAGCGACGGATGGCGGCCAGCTTGCCCGCGGCCCACACGAAGTCACCGTCGATCCCACCCGTGTAGCGGCCGTCGGTGCGCGCGTAGCGGGTGGCGATGACGTGGTCGAACCCGAGCAGACCGGCGAACGGCGTCACCAGGTCGACAGGGGTGGTGGTGGTGAGCACGAGCAGACGCCCCTCGGCGCGGTGCTCGGCCAGCACGCCCGGGGCATAGGGCTGCACCAGCTCGGCCAGCTCGGCGGCGGCCAGGACCCCCGCCCGGCACACCGACTCGACCGGCCACCCCCGGGTGAAGCGGGGCGCGGCGCGCACCATGGCCATGAAGGCCAGGCTCTCGCCCACGACGTCGTAGATGCCGTAGAGGAGCCGCTCGCCGGGCAGCGACCGCCGCCCCTCGAACAGCCCCTCGGCGTGCATGGCGGCGCTCAGCACCAGGCCGCTCGCCCCCCGCAGCAGGGTCCGGTCGAGGTCGACGAACAGCGCCGCCTGGTCCCGGCGGCGTCCGCCGCCCCGCCGGTGCCGCGCGCCGTTGTGGTGATGGGTCGCCGGCGTGCGGGCCGTCACCATGGCCGAGACGATACCGCCGCAGGTCGGGCCCAGACGCGGCGAAGGGACCGGCGGGGGGACCGGTCCCTTCGCAGTGACTCGACAGGAACGGAGGGGGGGGTGTCCGGAACCTGTGGTCTTACGGTCCCATTCTGAAGGATCGGACTCGATCAGTCAAACAGCTATTACAGATTGTTGCTATCATGATTTGTGATGGAGCTGCGCCATCTCCAGGCCCTGGTGGCGGTGTCCGAGCACGGGTCGTTCTCGGCGGCGGCCGACCACCTGGGCACGGTGCAGTCCAACATCTCGGCCCACGTCGCCCGGCTCGAGCGGGAGCTCGGGACCACGCTGGTCAACCGGTCCGCCGGCCGCCTCACGGCCGAGGGCGAGGTGGTGGTGGCCCGGGCCTACCGGGTCATGGGCGAGCTCGACGCCCTGGTGGCCGACGTGGGGGCCCTGCGCGAGGCGGTGGCCGGCAACGTCCGGGTGGGCATGATCGGCACCACCGCCCGCTGGCTCGTCCCCATGCTGTTGGCCGAGCTGGCCGAGCGCCACCCCAAGCTCCACCTGATGGTGGCCGACGGGACGACGCTGGGGTTGGAGCCGCAGCTCGCCGCGGGCCGCTTCGACATGGCCGTGCTCACCTTCCCCGTGCCCGGCCACGACCTCGTGTTCGAGCCACTCTTCGAGGAGGACATCGTGCTGGTGGTGCCGGTCGAGGACGACCCGCTGGCCGGCATCGAGCAGATCGACATGGCGGACCTCGAGCGCTTCGCGCTGCTCCTGCCCGCGCCGGGCACGCCCTTTCGCATCGAGATCGACGCCGCGCTGAAGCCGGCGGGCGTGCGGCTCACGCCGCGCGTCGAGCTCGACGGGGTGCGGCTGCTGGCCTCGCTCACCTTCGAGGGCTACGGCCCCGCCCTCCTGCCGGCCACGGCCGTGCCCCCGCACCTGCGCCCCCGCTTCCGCCACGTGGCCGTGGACGGGCTCCCGCCGCGGCGCGTCGGCATCGCCCTGCGCAGCCGCGGCCTGCCCTCGGCGCCCACGCGGGCGGTCATCGACACCCTGCGCGACCTGCTGGCCTCACCCGACCAGCTGCCCACGGGGCTGCGCGTGCCCAGCGGCGAGCAACGGCGGGCCGAGGGCTCGTTGCGGACGGTGGCGGCGCCCAACGGCTGACGCCGCGTGCCGCGGTGGCCGGTCACGCCGCGGGCGGGCGCGGCCTCCTCCACATGAGCCACAGCGTGGGGCCGCCGCGCGGCGTGTGGATCTCCCCCGTGACCTCGAAGCCGTGGCGGTTGTAGAAGGCGAGGTTGCTCTCCTTCGACGACTCCAGGTAGGCGGGGAGGCCCTCGGCGTCGACCCGGTCGAGCACGGCCCGCACGAGCGCCGACCCCACGCCCGTGCGCTGGCGGCCGGGGTCGGTGCCCAAGGTGGCCAGGTACCAGTGGCGCTCCCGGGGCCGGGCGGCGTCCACCGCGCCGAGCAGCCGGGCGGCCTCGGCGCCGTCGCGCCCCAGGCCGGCGAGGTAGGGGACGACGGGCAGCAGCCGGGCGACGTCGCGCCAGCCGGGGCGGCCCTTGTCGGGCGGCGCCCACAGCGAGGCGCCCGCCCGGTCGTCGGTGGTCCACACCTCGCCGCTCGTGAGATAGGTGTGGCGGAGCTGGATGGCGAAGAAGCGGCGCAGGCCCTTGCGCCGGCGGCGCTCGCCCCGGAAGAGCCAGGTGGGGACGGGGTCGTCGTCGAAGGCGCGCGCCAGCACCTCCACCAAGGCGTCCACGTCGGCGGGGCCGGCCGGGCGCACCGCGTGGCCGGGCCCGTTGATGACGACCTCGCCGCGACGAGGGCGCTCCCCGCCGTCGCCCGGGCTCACCTCGGCCCCGCGCCCACCGTGGCCACCGACGGCAGCGTACCGGCCCGCGGCGCGCCCCCGAGGGACGGTCGGGGCGGCGCGTCAGTTCACCGAGGGATCGGGCGGGTAGGTGGCGAGCATCCTGAGCGACCCGCGCTGGCGGCGCACCACGTCGTGCCACAGCCGCTCGGGCTGCGCGCAGAACACGTCCTCGGCGAGCGCCTCCAGCACGAACCACGCGCCTTCGGCGAGCTCGCCCTCGAGCTGGTCGGCCGCCCACCCGGCGTACCCCGAGAACAACCGGACGCCCTCGGGCACCACGGGCTGGGCGCCGGGCGTCACGGCGAGGTCGACGATCCCCACGGCGCCGACCACCGATCGCCACGGCAGCGCGCCGGACACCGCCGCGGGCGCCCGGGCCAGCCCGATCACGGCGTCGGGCGAGACGGGCCCGCCCCGGAAGATGACGTCAGGGCGCGCCATGGAAGCCTGCGCCGCCCACGTGTCGAGGATCTCGTCCACGGGCACCAGCGTCGGCCGGTTGAGGACGACCCCGAGGGCGCCCTCCTCGCCGTGGTCGAGCACCAGGATCACCGTGCGCTCGAAGTTGGGGTCGCCGAGCTTGGTCGATGCCACGAGCAGGCGCCCGCGCAGTGGGAGCTCTGTCCAGCCCGGTGGCGCCCCTCCCGGTGACATGCCGCGATCATGACCGCGTTCCACCTGCCTGCACTGGGCGACGGTGGCGCCGCCTCCGGGCGCCCCCGTACGTGACCGGGTGTACGGCCGCGCTCAGTGACCGTCGCCACGCGCACGGCGAGGAGATTGCCGGGTGTCGGCGCCGGGTAGGGGCGCGGCACGGGGCAACGCGACCGCCAGCCCGGCGGCCCGGAGCCCAGCAGGCTGCAGAGGGCGCCCGGTCCGCGACGACCCCGCCCGCCGCGTCGGGACTCACTGCGGCCTGCTGGCGCGGGCACGCACGCCCCGTTCAGCCGCCGGCCACCACCACCAGCTCCACGCCGCTCAGGTCGACCGACGCGTTGTCGCGGGCATAGCCCAGGCCCTGCACGTTGAACAGCAGGACCGGCTCGCGGCCGAGGGGGAACGGCCCCCAATGCCACGTGCCCCGGTGCAGCACCACCGCGTCCATCGTCTCCAAGCGAAAGGCCCGCACCGAATCGAGACCGGCCTCGGTGGTGAGATCGGCGTCGGCGGGCGCCACGGCCAGCACCGACGGCCCGTTCAGGGCCAGGAGCACCTGCGTGTGGGTGTCGTGGCGGTACATGCGGTCGCAGTGCAGGCCGTCCTCGTCGCGCACGATCTCGTCAGGCGCGTGGCT
>DATJBC010000147.1:0-8824 GCA_035515515.1 Acidimicrobiales bacterium | reverse complement strand
ACCTCGCCCACCGCCTGGTGGAACTCGAGCTCACCGGGGTTCTTCGCCTCCACGAGGTCCAGGACCTCCGCCACGTGGCGCCGCGCCCGGTCGCCGGTGCCCCGCTGGCTTCGAGAGACCGCCGCCATGCAGCCATCTTGTCGAGTCCACTGCCGCGCCCCCTAGGGCCCAAAGTCACGTTCCCGCCACGCGCCGGGGCCGGGGTGGCGTGCCCGAGAGGGGGCCCGTGTGACCTCCGGCCCTGGTCCCCGGAGCGCCCGCGCACCCACACTGGGCTTACCGTAGGGAGTGCGGGAGAGGATCGAGTCGAGGAGGCGTCGGCTATGCGCGTGCTCGTGATTGGTTCCGGAGGTGTCGGGGGGGCCGTGGCCCGGACTGCGGCGCATTGGGGGCTCTTCGAACGCGTGGTCATGGCGGACTACGACCTCGACCGCGCTCGACGCGCCGTGGCCGGGGCCGGCGAGCGCTTCGCCGCCTGCCGGCTCGACGCCCGCAACGAGGCCGAGATCGTCGAGCTCATCCGGGCCGAACACGTCGACGCCGTGCTCAACGCCGTCGATCCCCGCTTCGTGATGCCGATCTTCCGGGCCGCCCTGGAAGCCGGTGTCACCTACCTCGACATGGCCATGTCCCTGTCGCACCCGCATCCCACCGACCCCTTCCACACCCCGGGCGTGAAGCTCGGCGACGAGCAGTTCGCCATGGCCGAGCAGTGGGAGGAGCGCGGGCTCATGGCGCTGTGCGGCATGGGGGTCGAGCCCGGCCTCGCCGACGTCTTCGCCCGGTACGCGGCCGACAAGCTCTTCTCCAGCATCGACGAGATCGGCGTGCGTGACGGCGCCAACCTGGTGGTGGCGGGCTACGACTTCTGCCCCACCTTCTCCATCTGGACGACCATCGAGGAGTGCCTGAACCCGCCCATCGTCTGGGAGCGGGGCAAGGACTGGTTCACGACCGAGCCCTTCAGCGAGCCGGAGACCTTCGTGTTCCCCGCCGGCATCGGGCCCATCGAGTGCGTGAACGTCGAGCACGAGGAGGTGCTCCTCGTCCCCCGCTGGGTGGACGCCCGGCGCGTGACGTTCAAGTACGGCCTCGGTGACGAGTTCATCGGGGTGCTCAAGACCCTCCACCAGCTCGGCCTGGACTCCACCGACCCCGTCGTGGTCGGCGGGGCCACGGTGTCGCCCCGCGACGTCGTGGCCGCCTGCCTCCCCGACCCCGCCCAGATCGGCGACCGGATGACCGGGCTGACCTGCGCCGGGACCTGGGTCACGGGCAAGGGCCCCGACGGGGCACCCCGGGAGGTGTACCTGCACCACGTGGCGGACAACGAATGGTGCATGCGCGAGTTCGGCTCCCAGGCCGTGGTGTGGCAGACGGCCATGAACCCCGTCGTGGCCCTGGAGCTGATCGACAGCGGCACCTGGACGGCGGCCGGGGTGATCGGGCCCGAGGCGTTGCCCGCCGAGCCCTTCCTCGACCTGCTCGCCGGGCACGGGGCGGGCTGGGGCTGCGAGGAGCGCGTGCCGGCGACCCGGTGAGGCCCCCGAGGCCCAGCCCACCCGAGCGGCGTCCCCACGCGTAACGTCAGGCGTGCCAGCAACCCTGGCCCCGCCCGAGGATCCCAACCCGACCCAAGGAGCACGCCGGTGTCCCAGCCTGCGATCACGAACGTCATCGACGGACAGGCCGTGCCGTCCGCCGACGGCCGCACCTACGACCTGGTCGACCCCGTGACCGGTGAGGTCTATGCGACCGCGCCGCTGTCGCAGGCCGAGGACGTGGGCCGCGCCCTGGCGGCCGCACAACGGGCCTTCGAGTCGTGGTCGCTCACGACGCCCTCGGAGCGCAGCCGCGCCATCCTGCGCTTCGCGGACGCCCTCGAATCCCGGGCGGAGGAGCTCGTGGACGTCGAATGCCGCAACACGGGCAAGCCCCGGGGGGTGACCATGTCCGAGGAGATCCCTCCCACGCTCGATCAGATCCGCTTCTTCGCCGGCGCCTGCCGCGTGCTCGAGGGCCGCTCCGCCGGGGAGTACATGCGCGGCTACACGTCGTTCGTCCGGCGGGAGCCCGTGGGCGTGTGCGCCCAGATCACGCCGTGGAACTACCCCATGATGATGGCCGTGTGGAAGTTCGCCCCCGCCATCGCGGCGGGCAACACCGTGGTGCTGAAGCCGGCCCACACCACGCCGGCCAGCTCGGCCTTCCTCGCCGAGGTCGCCGGCGAGTTCTTCCCCCCGGGCGTGCTCAACGTGGTGTGCGGTCACAACGCCGAGATGAGCGCCGCGCTGCTGGGGAGCCCCATCCCGCGCATGGTGTCGATCACCGGGAGCGTGCGAGCCGGGCGGGAGATCGCCCGCGCCGCGGCGGAGGACATCAAGCGGGTCCACCTCGAGCTGGGGGGCAAGGCGCCGGTGGTGGTGTTCGACGACGTCGACGTGGCCTCGGCCGCAGCCGGGATCGCCATGGCCGGCTACTTCAACGCCGGCCAGGACTGCACGGCCGCCACCCGCGTGCTCGCGCACGGGGCCGTCCACGACGACCTCGTGGACGCCCTCGTGGACGCGGCCGGGCGCACGGCACTGGGGGGGCCCGACGACCCCGAGGCGGAGGTCGGCCCGCTCAACAGCGCCGATCAGCTGCAGCGGGTGGCGGGCTTCGTGGAGCGGCTCCCCGACCACGCCCAGCTCCGCACGGGCGGCGCGCGCGCCGGGGAGCGAGGCTTCTTCTACCGCCCCACCGTGGTCGGGGGGCTGGTCCAGGACGACGAGATCGTCCAGCAGGAGGTGTTCGGGCCGGTGATCACCGTCCAGCGCTTCGCCGACGAGGGCGAAGCCGTGCGGTGGGCGAACGACGTCGAGTACGGGCTGGCCTCGTCGGTGTGGACGAGGGACCACGCCCGGGCGCTGCGGGTGTCGGCCCGGCTGGACTTCGGGTGCGTATGGATCAACACCCACATCCCGCTGGTGGCCGAGATGCCCCACGGGGGCTTCAAGCACTCGGGCTACGGCAAGGACCTCTCCATGTACGGCCTCGAGGACTACACCCGCATCAAGCACGTCATGAGCGCCATCGAGCCCTGAGCCCTCCCCTTCCCGGGCCACAGACCGCCGACGGCGTGCCCCGACGCACGGGCGTCCGGCCCGGCGCTACTCGTCGATGGCGTGCACGTCCCCGGCCACCACGGCGTCGACCCCGCCGATCTCCGAGAGCGCCGCCGCCAGGTCGTTGACCGAGGCCTTGCCGTGCACGTGCAGCGTCACCTCGACCGTGGCGCCCGGCCCGGCTCCGTCGGAACCGTCGCGGTGGCGGTGCCCCAGCACCTCGGTGGACACCTCGTCGATGACGAAGCCGCTCGCCGTGGCCACCTGGAGCAGCTCGCGCAGCACACCCTTGCCGTCGGGGTAGCGGACCCGCAGCATGGAGATGGCCGTGGACGACAGCGGGAGGCGGGAGCCGACCCAGGAGAAGCCGGTGGCCACCACGAAGTAGATGGCCGTCGCCACCGTGGCGAGGACCGGCAGCCCCGCCCCGGCGCCCGCGCCGATGGCAGCCGTCACCCAGATCGACGCAGCCGTGGTGAGCCCCCGGACCGAGTCGCGGCGCACGAAGATGAGCCCGGCACCGAGGAAGCCGACGCCCGTCACGATCTGGGCGGCCACCCGCGACGGGTCGAGCACGACCTTCTGGCTCAACAGGACGTCGGCGAAGCCGTACTTGCTGATGAGCATGAAGAGCGCGGCGCCCACCCCGACCAGCGTGTGGGTCCGCAGCCCGGCGCTCTTCTGCCTGATCTCGCGCTCGACGCCGATGAGCGCGGAGAGCCCGAGGGCGAGGACGAGCTCGCCGACCTGGAGCCACCCTTCGGGGTTGGGGGTTATCGCCCCCGGCAGCTGCCACGGGGCCGCGCTCACGGGAGCCACGGCCCGAACGCTGATCCACAGGTGCACATACGCTCGCCGAACCGGACTCCCGGGCCTGGGGCAGGCCTCTCGAACCTGGCACCCCCTTACCCAGGCGGGACGAGGATCACCCGTCGGGGCGGCTCCGGGTGCCGGGCTCAGACCAGGCGCCGGCCGAGGCGCCAGGTCGCCAGGGCCATCAGCGCCACGGCGAAGGCCACGAGCACGGCGAGGTCCGTGGCGATCCCGGCGAAGCCCGCACCCCGGGCGATGAGGGCGGTCCAGGCGTCGACCGCCCAGGCGTGAGGCGTGGCGTGCCCGATGGCGCGCACGGCGGGGCTCACGATGCTGAGCGGCCACATGCAGCCGCCCAGCATGCCGAAGAGGATGCCGAGCGTGGGGCCGAGGGCGCTCGCCTGCTCCGGGCTCCGGAACAGCGTCCCCGCCAGCAACCCGACGCCCGCGGCGACCACCGCCCACAGCACGACGAGCGTGGCGGCGGCGAGCGGGTCTCCCCACGACACCCCGAAGAGCAACGCGCCCGTGCCCACGATCAGCAGGGCCTGGAGGAGTGACAGCGTGACCAGGCTCATGGCCTCCCCCGCCACGATGGCCCGGGGACGCACGGGCGCCACGCTCATGCGCTCGTACATGCCGAGCCTGCGGGTCTCGATGATGCTGGCCGCACCCGTGAGCGTGTTGATGAAGACGAAGAGGACGAGCATCGTCGGCGTGCTGTAGCTGAAGCCCTCCGGGAGGGTGTTCGAACGGGCGTCCACCTGGAGGGTCTCGACCGCCACGACGGGCACCCGGGCCTCGAGCGACGCCGCCCGGCTCAGGTTCTGGTCGAGGGTCCCGCCCTGGACCGACGTGGCGAAGCGCGCCGCCTGGAGCCTGCTCCCCTGGGACGCCACCACCGACGCCACCGCGTTGTAGGCGGCCTCCTGGGTGGTGCTCGCCTCCTCGGTCAAGGCGGTGACGGCCACGCTGCGACCGGCCCTGAGGCCGGCGTCCATGGACGCCGGCAGGACGAGGGCCAGGCTCACCTCGCCGCGGGCGACCGCTGTGGTGGCCGAGGCCGTCGACCGGTAGGCGTGGACGGTGAGGTCGCTGCTGTCGGCCAGGGCGGCGACGAGATCGTGCCCGGCCCGGCCCGATCCGAGGTCGACGACGCCGACCGAGAACCGGTTGTAGCCACGCACGGTGGCTCCGATGATGATGATGACGAGGATCGGCAGGGCGATCATGAAGAACAGGGCGCGCCGGTCCCGGACCACGCGCTGCAGGGAGGCCTTGGCGATGGCGATCGGGGTCACGCCGTCACCGCCCGGTAGGCGAGGCGCACGGCGGCCGCCCCCACGACACCGCTGAAGGCCAGGATGGCGAGCACGGGCACGGCCACGGTGTGCAGGCCGCCGCCCGTGGTCGACAGGTCGGTGAAGGCCCGCAGCGCCCAGCCGTTGGGCGTGAACAGGGCCAGCCGCCGCATCACCGAGGGTGCGGTCGAGATGAACACGAAGTTCCCCCCCACCAGGGCGAGGATGAAGACGACCGCCGAGGCGATGCCCTCCGCCTGGCGCTGCGTGCGCGCCAGGCCGATCACCAGTGCGGTCAGGCAGACCGTGGCGACGACCAACGAGGCGCACACGAGCCCGGCCGCCGCCGGAGCGCCCCAGTCCGCCCCGAAGGCCGCCGCCGTGACCAGCCAGACCATCCCCAGGCTGGCGACGCCGAAGACGAAGACCGACAGCACCTTGCCGAGCAGGATCTCGGCGGGGTGGACGGGGGCGGCCCGCAGGCGCTCGATCAACCCCTGGGCCCGCTCCGCGAAGAAGCTCCGCGACGAGAAGCTGATCGTGAAGAACAGGAACAGGATGGCCATGGCGGGTGCGTAGTAGCTCACGACCTTGACAGGGTGCGCGCCGAGCGGGCGCTGGACGAGCTGCTCGGGAATGCGCAGGTCGGTGGCGGCGGCGGCCAGCACAGCCGCACGCGACGTGGGCGACCCCGAGGCGATCGCCGTGGCGACCGACAGCCGGTCGGCGTTGATCTGGGCGACGAACGAAGAGGCGATCGAGCGGCTGACGTCCGCGGCGATCGTGTTGTTGACGCTACTCAGGGTGTGGAGGGCCGACGACGCGCTGCTGGTGGCGGCCGCCGAGAACCCGGGCGGAATCACCAGGGCCGCGGCGACCCGCTGGCTGCGGACCTCCTCGCGCGCCTGCGCCTCACTGTCCAAGACCTTGAGGGTGACGATGCGCCGCAACGCCGGAAGCTCGAGGTTCTGGCGGAGCGCCGTGGCCACCGGGCCGTGGTCCTGGTCGACGAGCCCGAGCGTGAAATGGAACGTGTCGGCGCCGTTGAACGCCAGGCTCATCAGCGCGGCGATCGCCACGGGGGCGACCAGCCCGAGGATGATGGCGGAGCGGTCGCGCACGCGTTGGCGCAGGTCCTTGCGGGCGATGACCAGAGCGGCGCGCACGGCTCACTCCCGCAGCGCCGTGCCCGTGAGGTGCAGGAACACCGCCTCCAGGTTGGCCTCGCTGATGTCGACGCTGCTGATCTCCACCTGGAGCCGCCCCGCCGCCTCGATGAGCAGCGGGAGCACGCTCCGGCCGTCGCTGGTGAGCAGGTGGATCCGCCCGTCGGCCACCGCCGCCTGCTCGACACCGGGCACGCCCCGCAGCGTGTGGGCGAGCTCCTCGAGGTTCCCCACGGCGCTCAGGTCGATGGTGTCCTTCTCGCCGAGCTGCGCCACGAGCTCCCTCCGGGTGCCCTCGGCGATCATCTTTCCATGGTCCACGATCCCCACCCGGTCGCACACCCGCTCGGCCTCCTCCATGTAGTGCGTGGTGTACAGCACGGCCATCCCGGCGCGCTTGAACGCACCCACCCGCTCGAGGATGGCGTGGCGGCTCTGGGGGTCGACCCCCACCGTGGGCTCGTCGAGCACGAGCAAGGCGGGGTGGTGGAGCAGGCCCGCGGCGATGTTGAGGCGCCGCTTCATCCCGCCGGAGAACGCGTCCACGCGGTCGTCACGGCGGTCGGCCAGGTCGGTGAGCTCCAGCGCCTCGCGCACGCGCTCGTCCGCCACGCGCCCCCGTAGGCCGTAGAGGCGGCAGAAGAACGAGAGGTTCTCCGCAGCCGTCAGATCGGGGTACAGGGCGACCTCCTGGGGGACGTAACCCACCAGGCTCCGGGCTGCGAGGTCGCGCGAGGAGCGCCCGTCGACGGTGATCGCGCCGCCGTCGGGCTCGATGAGTCCGCACACCATCTTGATCGTGGTGGTCTTGCCCGCCCCGTTGGGGCCGAGCAGGCCGTAGACCTCACCGCGCCCCATCTCGAAGCTGACGGCGTCCACCGCCACCCGGCCGTCGAAGCTCTTGCTGACCGAGTCGCAGCGCAGGAAGCCTGCCGGCGTGCCCACTACGGGCCGACCGGCAGGTGCAGGTCGACCTCGTCGATGGGCGAGCCGTCTTTCATTGACCGAGCGTAGACCTTGAGCGTTCCGGTCGTCGTGTCCCGGACGGTGAAGCGGAAGGTCGTGTCGAAGCCTCCCCACGTGCCCGAACCGGCGCTGGCATGGACGGGCCCGTCGACGAGCACGTGGCCGGCCCCGTCGATCAGCTCGGCCCGGAACTGCGCCTCGAACACGTTGGCGATGCCCGTCAGGTGCAGCGACCCGTGCAGGGCGTCGCCGACGGCCGGATGCTCGAGGAGTATGGCGGGCACGGCCCCCAGGACGTCGTGGCGGCCGAGGGGCCGGGCGAGATCGACGGCGCCGCTCCCGAACACAGCGGGCGTCACGCCGTCCACCTGGAACAGGACCCGGCTGACGGTGGGGAACTGTGTCAACGTGAAGACGACCTCGGCGACGCGCTGCAACTCGCTGGCCGGCGATGCGGCCGTGGCGTAGGCCGCGTTGAAGTCAGCGGTGGCCGTGCCCGACGAGATGCGCAGGCCCACGAGGCGCGCGCCGGCGGGGACGGCGCTGGACAGGCCGGCGGCGCGCTGGGCGTCTCCCGGGCCGGCCAGGAGGGCGTCGACCGACGCCTTCCCGACGGCCGTCGTCGACGGCACCTCGACCCGGGCCACGCCCAGGTAGGCGCCCCGCAGGAAATAGACGAGCAACGACGTCGTGGGGGCCGCTGGAGCCGTCCCGGTCGTGGCCGAGGACGCCGTGGTGGAGGGGGCCCTCGTGGCGGGGGCGCTCGTCGTCGAGGCCGCCGACGACGTCGAGCTGCTCGGCGCGTGCGGCCGGCCGGCGGGCGTCGTCGACCCGCATGCGCTCAGCCCCAGGGCCAGCGCCCCCGCGGTCACAACCGACGCCAAGAGCGTCCGCCGGAGCACCGGCCCCCTGGCGGCCCGTACGTGGCGACGACCACCGATCGCGTGCATGCAGTGCCATTGTCCGGTCGGCCCTCGGCGGGCCACCAGAGCCATTGGTCCCGCGTGCCGGGCACCGGCGGGGCCGCCCGGGCCGGGGTCGTGCGCCCCCCCACATGCCCGCGCCCGGCGCGATTTGCGACAATACCGAGCCGTGCGCCCGAGCGGGGCACCGCTCGACCGGCCGGGGCCCGGTCGGACAACACGACCGTGGCGCTGACATGACCGTCGACGGAGAGAGGAACGCCCATGACAATCGACATGCGCGCCGGCACCATCAGGCTCACCGGCCACGGCGGGGCCGAGCTGGAGGCGTACCTGGCGGAGCCGACCGGCGGCGCCCGCTACGGAGGTGTCGTGGTCATCCACCACATGCCCGGCTACGACGAACCCACCAAGGAGATCACCCGGCGGTTCGCGGCGCAGGGGTACCTGGCCGTCTGCCCCAACCTCTACAGCCGGGAGGGCATCGGCACGAGCCCCGACGACGCCGCGGCGGCGGCCCGGGCCAAGGGCGGCGTGCCCGACGAGCA
>DATJBC010000146.1:0-2276 GCA_035515515.1 Acidimicrobiales bacterium | reverse complement strand
CATGGCCTTCAACCCCCTCGACATGATGGTGGACTCCGGCGCCCGGGGGAACGCCCAGCAGATCCGCCAGATCGCCGGCATGAAGGGCCTGGTGTCGAACCCCCGGGGCGAGATGATCCCCCGGCCCATCAAGTCCTCGTTCCGCGAGGGCCTGTCGGTGCTGGAGTACTTCATCTCCACCCACGGCGCCCGCAAGGGCCTGGCCGACACCGCCCTGCGCACCGCCGACTCCGGCTACCTGACGCGGCGCCTGGTGGACGTGGCCCAGGAGCTCATCGTCCGCATCGACGACTGCGGCACCTCCCGGGGCATCTGGCTCGAGGGCGTGGTGCCCGACGAGGCCGGCCGGCGCTCGTACCTCGAGACCCGCGCCTACGGCCGGGTGCTGGCCGAGGACGTCACGGCGGGCGGCGAGACCGTCGCCGAGGGCACCCTCCTCGACGACGACCTGGTGGCCGCCATCCGCGACGACGCGGCGGTGCAGCGCATCCGGGTGCGCTCGGTGCTCACCTGCGAGTCCGAGCACGGCGTGTGCGCCACCTGCTACGGACAGTCCCTCGCCACCGGCCGGCTCATCGAGCTGGGCGAGGCGGTGGGGGTCATCGCCGCGCAGTCCATCGGCGAGCCCGGCACCCAGCTCACCATGCGGACGTTCCACACCGGCGGTGTGGTGGGCGAGGACATCACCCACGGCCTGCCCCGCGTGGTGGAGCTGTTCGAGGCCCGCACGCCCAAGGGCGCGGCGGTGCTCGCCCACTACTCGGGCGCGGTGCGCATCGAGGACGAGGAGGGCGGCCGGCGCATCACGGTGGTGGCCGACGACGGCAGCGAGGAGTCGGTCGTGGTGTCGTCGCGGGCCCATCTCGAGGTGGCCGGCGGCCAGGAGGTCGCCGCCGGCGACGCCCTGGTGGAGGGGCCCAAGGACCCCAAGGAGCTCCTCGAGGTGAAGGGCATCCGCGAGACCCAGCAGTACCTGGTGGAGGAGGTCCAGAAGGTCTACCGGGACCAGGGCGTGTCCATCCACGACAAGCACATCGAGCTCATCGTGCGCCAGATGCTGCGCCGGGTGCTCGTGGCCGAGCCCGGCGACGCCCCCTTCCTGCCCGGCGAGCGCGTCGACGCCCAGATCTACGCCGAGGTCAACCGGACCCTGGTGCAGGAGGGCAAGCGCCCCGCCGAAGGCCGCCCCGAGCTCATGGGCATCACCAAGGCGTCGCTGGCCACCGACTCGTGGCTCTCCGCGGCGTCGTTCCAGGAGACCACCCGGGTGCTCACCGAGGCCGCCATCGAGGGCCGCTCCGACCGCCTGTTCGGGCTGAAGGAGAACATCATCATCGGCAAGCTGATCCCGGCGGGCACGGGCATGGGCCGCTACCGCGACATCGTGGTGGACCTGCCCGAGGCGGCCGGGGTGTCGTTGCGCACCTACGGCTTCGACGAGGAGACCGAGGACCTGGCGGCCTGGCTGCGTGACGTGGGCGGGCCCGCCGGCGGCGGGGACGGCCTCACCGAGTCGGGCAACGGCGAGAGCGGCTACGGCGAGAGCGGCTTCGGCTCCTACTCCGACCCCGGGGCGGGGGCGGGGGCGGGGGCCTGGGGCCCGCTCGGCCAGGGGCCTGCCCCGGGCTTCTCGGCCTCGCCCAACGGCGAGGGCGCCGATCCCGGGGTCGAGGGCAACGGCCACCTCGAGGCAGGCGCCTGAGCCGACACCGCCACCACGGGGCCCCGTCCGGCCCCCGGCCCTCCCCGGGCCGATTGCCGGGCAGGTCCGCGGCATCTACCATTGACTGCTCGCGTGGCTCGGCACCTGCCCGGTGCCGGGCGGCGCAGCACCCGTCAGGGTCCGCGCGGGGCAGCATCCCGCGAGCAGTCCCCCATCGGAGCAGCAGAGGACACGCGTGCCCACGATCGAGCAGCTCGTCCGCAAGGGACGGGCCTCCAAGCAGTCGAAGACCAAGACCCCGGCCCTGAAGGGCGCGCCCCAGCGCCGGGGCGTGTGCACGCGCGTGTTCACCACCACCCCCAAGAAGCCCAACTCGGCTCTGCGCAAGGTGGCCCGGGTACGCCTCACCACCGGTGTCGAGGTGAGCGCCTACATCCCCGGGGTGGGCCACAACCTCCAGGAGCACTCGATCGTGCTCGTGCGCGGCGGCCGGGTGAAGGACCTGCCCGGCGTCCGCTACAAGGTCATCCGGGGCGCCCTCGACGCCGCCGGCGTGCGCGAGCGCAACCAGGCCCGGTCGCGCTACGGCGCCAAGAAGGAGTCCTGAGATGCC
>DATJBC010000145.1:0-11259 GCA_035515515.1 Acidimicrobiales bacterium | reverse complement strand
GGGATTGCTGTGAGAGGCGGAGGGAGGCCCGAGGGACCGAGTAGAGAACGTCGCACCATCACTCCCGACACTGGCGTCGGCGTGATGGCGATGGCACCAAAGGTCCCCGGGCCCGCCCGCCCGACGAGAGTCTGCGCACCGAAGCCCGACAGGGCCTGCCGCCATGAGTCGAGCGGCAGATCGGACCCGATATGCTCCCGCGGCGTCCGACGACCTGAAGGGCAGAAGTGGCCGACGACCTGGATGACGTAGCAGAACCCGAGGAGCTCGACGACCTCGCCGAGGACGAGGAGCCGGCCGACGAGGACTTCGACGACGACGACCTCGCCGAGGACGACGAGGTCGTCGAGGACCTCGAGGAGGACGTCGAGGACCTCGAGGAGGACGCCGAGGACGGCGCCGCCACCACTGCCACCACCGCCGCCGCCACCACCACGTCCCCCGCCACCGAGGAGGGCGAGGAGGAGGACGAGGAGGTCGACGACGAGGACGTCGAGGCCAGCCTGGACGAGATCCTGAAGGAGCGCCTGGTCGTCGAGGAGGAGGAGGCCGAGGACGAGGAGGTCGTCGAGCCCGACGACCGGACCGAGGGCTCCGAACGGGTCCTGCCCAAGCAGCCCGACGAGTTCGTCTGCCGCTCGTGCTTCTTGGTCAAGCACTCCAGCCAGCTGGCCGATCCCGAGAAGGGGCTGTGCCGGGACTGCGTGTGACGTCCTGGGCCCCCACCCCCGCAGGACAGGAGCCGGCACCATGAGCGACGCCAAGTCCCCCCGAGACCGGCTGCTCGAGGTGGTGGTGTTCGCGCCCACCGGCCTGGCCATGACGCTGGTCGAGGAATTCCCCCGCCTGGTGGAGAAGGGCCGTCACCGCGTCGAGGGCCACGTGCACACGGCGCGCCTCGTGGGGCAGTTCGCGCTGCAGATGGGCCGGCGGCGCATGGAGCAGACCGTGGCGCGCATGGGACAGGGTGACGACCGCGCCCGCCCGTCGGCTCAGGGCGCCGGCGGCGCCTCGGGGCCGCCGGCGCCACCCGCGGGCGGCGCCCACGCCGGGACCGCGCCGGACGGCCCCGCCCCCGGGGCGCGGGCCGCGGCGGCGGCCGTGTCCGACGACGGCGCCGCGGCGGCGCTGGCCATCCCCAACTACGACAGCCTCTCCGCCTCGCAGGTGGTCCAGCGCCTCGACGGCCTGTCGCAGGCGGAGCTCCAGGAGGTGCGTGCGCACGAAGCCGGCCACCGCCACCGGCGCACGATCCTGTCCCGGGTGGAGCAGCTCCTCGTCGGGGACGACGGGCAGCCGTAGGGGCGGCCGCGATCGTGGAAGGGACGCGGCCAGCCACCCGGGACGACGCGCCGCGCTGCGGGGAGCTGTGCCGGCAGGCCGTCGCCGAGCTCGCCGGGGCCCGGGGCGGGCCCCTGTGGATGCGGGGCGAGACCGGGCTCGTGGCCAAGGCGCTCATGCGCCCCGGGGGGCTCGACCGGCTCCTGGCCGACGCCCGGCGGCGGGTGGTCGTGGGCACCGTCGACGGCGTGGTGGTCGGCGTGGCGGTGGGACGGGTGGAGGCGGTGGGGGAGGCCCCCGTGGGGGTGGTCGACGGCTGCTACGTGGAGCCCGGCGCCCGCGGCGTGGGCGTGGGCGGCGCCCTCCTCGAGGACCTCGTCGGTTGGCTGGACGCCGGCGGGTGTCGGGGCGTGGACGCCAGCGCGCTGCCCGGCGACCGTGCCACCAAGAGCCTCTTGGAGTCCTCGGGGTTCAAGGCCCGGCTGATCACGCTGCACCGATCGCTGCGTTGAGGGCCCCGCCGCCCGCCCGGCGCGCTCCGGTGGTCGCCGTGGGCGCCGTGGTGGTGGCCGGCGACGCGCTCCTGCTCGTGCGACGGGCCACCCCGCCCCAGGTGGGGCGCTGGACCGTCCCCGGCGGGCGCGTCGAGGGTGGTGAGACCCTGGCGGCCGCGGTCGAGCGCGAGGTCGCCGAGGAGACGGGGCTGGAGGTGTCCTGTGGCCCGTTGGTGGGCTGGGCCGAGCGCATCGGGCCCGACCACCACTTCGTGATCCTGGACTTCCGGGCCGAGCTGCGCGACCCACCGGGTTCGGCGACCGCCGGCGGTGACGCCGCCGAGGTGGCGTGGGTGCCGCGCGGGCGCGTGGGCGCGCTGGAGCTGGTGGAGGGCCTGGAGGCCTTCCTGCGGGGCCACGGGGTGCTCGCCTGAGCCCTGCCGGCGGGGGGGCGGGCCGCGGCGCCCGCTAGGAGCCGCGGGCGGCCGAGGTCGTGGGGCGCCGGGGCCCCGGCGGCGGGGGGATGGGCAGCCCGAGGAGCCGAGCCAGCTCGGGGACCAGTCCGGCCGCCCGGCGCGCCGCGCCCAGCAGCTGCTCGCTGGGGCCGGCGGGGAGCCCGGCGGGCTTCACGGTGCGCCGCACGGGGGAGCCCACCACGGCGTCGAGCAGCGCCAGCCACCGGGCTTCGTCGATGTCGCCGGCCATGGCGGCGCCGGCCGCCTCCGCCAGGCGCACGGCGAGCTCGGCCGGGATGCGGGCGGCGGGCTCGGGCGGGCGCGACGACACCTGCAGGGCGTCGGCCACCCGGCTGTCGTCGAGCGCCGTCACGATGCGCGCCAGCCACGCCTCGCGCAAGGCGGTCACGCGGGCGTCGAGGGCGGCGCGCAGCGTCGTCACCATCTCGCGGCCCTCGTCGTCGAGCGTGACGGTCGACGCCGCGGCCACCACCGAGCGCACCTCGCGCAGCGGCGCGTCCTTCCCGGCGTTGCGCACCGCCACGGCGCGGTCCTTCCACGCGGCGAGGTTCATCCGGGGCAGGAGCTCCTCGGCCATGGCCAGGAGCGGGTCGGGTGACACCTCGGCCCGCCCTTCGGCCCGGGCCCGGGCGTTCTGCTCCTCGATGGCGTTGCGCACCGCGGGGATGCCGCCCCGCAGCAACTGCTCGGCGACCGGCAGCTGCTCGGGACGCAACGCGGCGAGGGCGGCGTTGCGGTAGGTCGACACGGTCTGGAGCCGCCGGGGGCGATCCGCACGCTCGCCGCGCGCCGGCCGGGCCCCGGTTCCTTCACCGCGCGCGGGGCGCTCACCGGGCGCGGGGCGCTCCCCGCGCGCGGGGCGCTCCCCGCGCGAGGCGCGCTGATCAGCGGGCCGGCCCTCGCGCCCCGGCCGGCGTCCGGCGCCGGCGCCCACCCGCCCACGGTCCTCGCCCGGGGCAGCCGCGCCGCGGGGGGGACGACCGCCCCGCCCCTGGTCGTCGCGCCGAGGGCGCCCGCCCCGCCTGTCGTCGTCGTGGCGTCGGCTGCCCGGGGCCAGCACCACCGAGACCCCCGGGGGAGCGCTGTCGCGCCCCGAGCCGATGATCTCGATGCGGTCGGCCCGCCGGGCGCGGTCGTCGCCCTTGGGGACGTGCACGGCGGTGACCACGATGCCGTCGACGTCGAAGTCGGCGTCGGCCCGCAGGACGTCGCCGACCTTGGCGTCGGGGGGGAGCAGGGCCGCCGCCAGGGTCCCGCGCGGCTGGCGGGCGCCCGGGGCGCGCCAGGTCCAGGTACCGTCGTCGCGGGTGCTGGTCAGCTCGATGTCGATCCTGCGGGACATGCCGGGCTCCCACGCTACCGTCGGCCGTGGCGAGGCGACGAGAACCTCGCCCGTCCTGGCGTCGCCGGTCCGCCGCCATTCTGTGGAGGCTCTGAGAATACGGACAAACGCGCCCGGGAACGGGCGGCGGTCCGTAATCTGACAGGGGATCGACGGGATCCGCAGTCCGACGGCACGACGGCGAGGACCAGGAGCGCGCGGTGGACGACATCGGTCACGACGGGGCACCCGAGAGCGCCGACGCCACCCCCGCCCCGCCCCCGCCTCCACCACCGCTCGGGGCCAGCGGGCCACGGCCCGACGTGAACGGCGCCGAGGAGCACGCCGAGGTGGTGGCCACGCCCCGGGCGGAGGCACCCGTCGCCACGGCCAGCGTCCCGCCCCCGCCCGCCCCCTGGGAGGCGCCCACCGCGCCCACGCTGGGCGCCCCGGTGTGGCGCCCGTCCGAGCCCGCCGAGCCGCGCCCCTGGCCCCCGCCCCCGCCCCCGGCGGGCGGGCCTGCGGCCCCCGGGTGGCCACCGCCCCCGCCGCCGGCACCCGACGCCCCGGCACGCGGGCCGCGGGGGTGGATCGCCGTGGCCCTGGTCGCCGCCCTGGTGGGCGGGGGAGCGGGCGCGGGGATCGCCGAGGCGGTGGGGACCGGCGGGTCCAACACCCCGGCGCCCACCGTCAAGGTCGGCCAGGCCACACCGGGCCCGGCGCTGGCGGGCGGGGCGCAGATCCCCAGCATCGTGAAGAGCGTGCTGCCCGAGGTGGTGTCCATCGACGCCAAGGGGCCGGGCACGTCGGGGTCGTCGCTCTTCGGCGGCGGCCCCACCGAGGACCAGGGCACGGGCATGATCATCACCGGCTCGGGTGAGGTGATCACCAACAACCACGTGATCTCGGGCGCCACCACCATCACCGTCACCCTCTACGGGCAGACGGCGTCGTTGCCCGCCACCCTGGTGGGGGCCGACCCGTCCAACGACGTGGCGCTCCTCAAGATCAACTCGCCGCCCGCCAGCCTGCAGTCGGTGACCTTCGGCGACTCCCAGCAGCTCCAGGTGGGCGACGCCGTCATCGCCATCGGCAACGCCCTGGGGCTCTCGGCGGGCACCCCCACCGTCACTTCGGGCATCGTGTCGGCCACGGGACGGACCGTGCAGGCCGGCGACGCGGGGTCGGCGGGCGAGACGCTGCACAACATGATCCAGACCGACGCGGCGATCAACTCGGGCAACTCGGGTGGGCCGCTGGTGGACTCGGCCGGCCAGGTCGTCGGCATGAGCACCGCCGTGGCCTCCTCGAGCTCGGGCAACGCGCCGGCCCAGAACATCGGGTTCGCCATCGCCTCGGACACGATCCAGGAGCTGCTGTCCACCCTGCGGGCGGGTGGCACGGCGGGCCAGTCCAAGGCCTACCTCGGCGTGGAGGTGACCGACGAGACGCCCGAGCAGCAGCAGGCCTTCGGCCTCGTGCCGTCGTCGGGGGCGCTGGTGGTGTCGGTGGTGAGCGGGTCCCCGGCCGACAGCGCGGGGATCAAGGCGGGCGACGTCATCGTGGCCTTCAACGGCAAGGCGGTGACCTCCGCCCAGGGCCTCACCAACGACGTGCAGGCCACCGCCTCGGGGACGGCGGTGCGCCTCTCGCTCTACCGGGGCTCGCAGAAGATCGCCGTGAGCGCCACCCTCGGGCGGGCCCCGGCGGGCTGAGCCGTCAGCGGCCCACCCGGCCGTCGAGGAGCTCGCGCAGCACGTCCGCGTGCCCCGCGTGGCGGGCGGTCTCCTCGACCAGGTGGGTGAGCATCCAGCGCGCCGTGCGGCCGTGGCGGCCCCGGGCCAGCGGCTGGTCGAGGTCCCCGCACGCCGCCACGAGCTCGTCGGTCCGCCGGCAGGCCGCCGCGTACGCGGCGCGCACCGAGGCGACCGTGTCGTCGTCGGCCAGGTCGAAGCCGTCGCCCTCGGCGCGCACGTCGGATCCGGCCAGACGCCGCTCGGACCAGTAGGCCTCCACCACCGTGAGGTGCTTGACCAGCCCCAGCAGGGTGGTGCGCGAGGGCACCAGGCGGCGGCGGGCGTCGTCCTCGCTCAGCCCGTCGAGCTTGCGGTCGACGGCGGCGCGCAGGTAGCCCAGGAAGGCCAGCAGGCTGTCGCGCTCGCCGGCGACCACGGCGGGGACGTCGTGGTCGTCGACGTCGGCGCCCGGGGTCACCGTCCCGGGGGGAGGAGGGCGTCGTCGACCGCCGTGGCCGGCGCCGGGCCCACCCGGATGTACCACTCGTTGCCCCACACCGCGGCGAACGCCTCGGGGGGCATGGACAAGAAGAACGAGGTCTCGCCGATCTGGCTGGCGTGCGCCTGCATGGCGCGCCGCTTGTGGTCCAAGAAGGCGCTCACGTCCACGGTGGTGGTGATCCGCTCGGCGCGCACGCCCAGGTGCTCGAGGGTGGCGCGCTGCTCGTCGGGGAGGTCGAGGCCGAAGTCCTCGGACTTCTCGGTGAGCGCCAGCAGGTAGTCGCGGTTGACCGTCGCCATGAACACGTGCGGCGTGCCCGCCCGGGCGGCCCCCCGGATCCCCACGCGGTGGACCTGGATGTGGTCGGGGTGCCCGTAGCCGCCGTTCTCGTCGTAGGTGACGAGGACGTCCGCGCCCTCCTCGACCAGGATGGCCTCGAGGCGCCCGGCCGCCTCCTCGGTGTCGGCCCGCCAGAAGCACCCCGGGTCGTCGTTGGTGGGCTCGTCCGCCATGCCCGAATCCCCGTAGCCCAGGTACTCGTGGCGCGCCACACCCAGGGCCGCGCACGCCGCGGCCAGCTCCTGCGCCCGCCGCTCGGCCAGGCTCTCACCGGGGGCCAGCAGCCCCTCGGGGACCTCGCCCAGCTCGCCCCGGGTGGCGGTGACGAGCACCACGCGGTGCCCGGCGGCGGCCATCTTGGCCATGGTGCCGCCCGTCTGGATGGCCTCGTCGTCGGGATGGGCGTGGAAGAACACGGTCGTCGCCATGGCAAGGGCAGGCTAGGGCATGGCCGCCGGGAGGCCGGCGCCCCCCGGGGGGGCGGGCTATAGCAAATACGAAATATGATGTTTCTGCTATAGGGCGGGCCCCCCGGCGCGCCCGCCGCCGACGGGCACCCTCGGGTGGCGGGCCGCGGCCCGATAGCGGGGGAGCGGCCCCCTTTGGCATGGTGGATCCTTCGCCGCCCGGCGGGCGGGGCGGCACCGAGCGGACGAGGGGCGAGGAGCACCGATGGCGAGCACCGTGACGGTGACGACGGCGGACGGGGACATGGGCCTCTACGACGCCGAGCCCGACGGGGAGCCCCGGGGCGGGATCGTCGTCGTCCAGGAGGCGTTCGGGGTCAACCCCCACATCGAGGACGTCACCCGCCGCTTCGCGGCCCAGGGCTACCGGGCGGTGGCGCCGCACCTCTTCCACCGCACCGGCGACCCCGTCCTCGGCTACGGCGACTTCGACCAGATCATGACCCACTTCGGCGCGTTGTCCGAGGCGGCCGTGCTGGGCGACGTCGACGCCGCCCTGGCCCATCTCGCCCACGCCGGCCTGCCGGCGGCGCGCGTGGGGGTGGTGGGGTTCTGCATGGGCGGGACGGTCGCCTTCCTCGTGTCGGTGCGGCGCCCGGTGGGGGCCGGGGTCACCTTCTACGGCGGGGGCATCGCCGAGGGCCGCCTGGGGATGCCGTCGCAGCTGGACATGGCGGCCGACCTCCAGGCCCCGTGGCTCGGCCTCTACGGGGACGAGGACAAGGGGATCCCCGTCGAGGACGTCGAGGCCCTGCGGACGCGCAGCGCGGCGGCCCGGGTCGACACCGAGATCGTGCGCTACCCCGGCGCAGGGCACGGCTTTCACTGCGACATGCGGCCCGACTACCACGAGGCCTCGGCCACCGACGCCTGGCGGCGGACGCTCGAGTGGTTCGGCCGCCACCTGCCCGCGGCGTGACCGGCCCGGACAGGGCGCGCCGGGCGCCGCCCGTCGGCGCGGGCGTTTGCCGGTAGGGTCACCCCGGCGCCGACAGGGGGGACGGGCATTGACCGCCGAGGCATCCGGCGCGGTGTGGACGTACTGGGAGAGCCGCACGTCCGCGCCCCGCTCGGCGTACCTCGACCTGTGCCTGGAGACCATCCGGCGCCACAGCCCGCCCCTCGAGCTGCGCGTGCTCGACCGCCAGAGCGCCCCCCAGTGGCTGCCCGACATGGACCTCGACCGCTGGGAGGGGTTGCCGGCGCCCAACTACCGGTCCGACTACTGCCGGTCGCGCCTGCTGCAGCGCCACGGCGGGGTGTGGATCGACATCGACACCGTGGCGCTGGCTCCCTTGTCCGGGTTCGTGGACGAGCTCGACGACACCGGGATCGTGTGCTGGGGCAAGGAGCTCGGGCGGTTCTTCGGCAACATGTGCGCGGCGGCCCCCGGTTCGCCCTTCGTGGACGCCTGGGCCAAGGGCCAGGACGACGCCCTCACCCGCCACGCCGACTGGACGGCCATGCCCTACTCGGCCCTGGCCCAGGACGTGTGCTGGTCCCTGGGCCGCACCCTGCCGTGGAAGTCGCTGCCCATGGGGCGCGTGGCCCCCGTCCCCTGGTACCAGTGGCGGCGGCTCCTGTCGCGCCTCGAGTCGCCCCGGCGCGTCCTGGCCGGCACGCCCATGACGGTGGTGCTGTGGAACGCCGTCATGGCCCCCGTGCTGCGCGCACGGACCCACGAGGACCTGCTCTCGAGCCACATGCTGCTGTCGCGCCTGTTGCGCATCGGGCTGGGGACGTCCGCCCCGGCGGACGAGGAGGATCTGTGGACGCGCCTGTCGGGGGCGTCGGCCCTGCGCTTCAGCGACCGCGGCCAGGGGATCGAGAACGCGCTGCGCCGCCTTGGGGGGCGCGGGCGGCGGGGGAGCGGCCCTTAGGCCGAGGGGGCGGGCGCGCTGCGCCAGGCGGGCAGGTCGCGTCCCAGCAAGGCCTCGAGCCGGCGCACCTCGGGCTCGAACTCCTCCTCGAGGCGCCGGCGGAGCTCGGGGTCGACGGCCGGGCGGGCCTGCTCCTTGGTGTTCATGGCCTGCAGGCGCCGGCGCAGGGCGGCGCGATCGTGCTCGTCGCGGACCACGAGCCGCCCGGCGCGCCGCGCCAGGGCCGGCGTCCGGCGCAGCAGCTCCCGGAGCGCGGTGCTGCGCACCACCTTGTTGGCGTTCACCACCGAGAAGTCGGGGGCGACCTCGGGGTCGACGTCGAGGAACTCCAGCACCCGGCGGTAGGCGCCGGCCACGTCGGCCACCAGGTCGTCGTGGAGCACCACGCACACCCGGTGGCGCCCGAAGGCGGCGAAGTAGCGCTCCACCTGGTCGCTGTAGCGGGCCAGGTCGCGGTAGAAGAGGCCGAACACCTTCCGGCAGTGCGGCGGCACGTGGCGCCCCTGGCGGCGGGCCTCCTCCAGGGAGAGGGCGGTGGCGAAGTCGCGCTCGTCCTCGTCTCCCTGGAAGAGCATCTCGCTGTGCTCGGAGTGCATCTGGTCGACGGGGTTGCGCAGCATGACGAGGATCCGGGCGTCGGGGTCGAAGGCCCGGATCTCGGCGGCCGCACGGGACGAGTACAGGTAGAAGACCGAGTGGTCGCCGCGGTAGCGGACGTCGGGGTGCTCGGCGAACCACGCCCGGTAGGCCTCGGGCGTGATGCGCCACGCCTCACCCTTCATGGTGCGGAATTCGAGGTCGACGCTGAAGTAGTTGAGCTCGCGGTTGGCCACGAACACGTCGGGATGAGCCGTCAAGTAGCGCGACAGCGCGGTCGTCCCGCACTTCGGGGCCCCCACGATGAACAGGTTGGGGTCAGCGCCCACGCCCTGCCCCCGTCCCGCGTGGCCCCCGCCCGCTGCCCATGCCTGATTGTCCCAGGTCGCCGGGCCGCGCCCGGGCGGTCAGTGGACGGCCGGGGTGGGGCCGCCCGGAGGGGCGCCCAGCACGGGGGGCACGGGGGGCGGGCCCTCGGGCTCGGAGCCCCCGGTGTCCAGACGGAACGGCGGGTACTCGTCCCGCATCAACGCCGCGTAGGCGACGACCCGGAAGCACCAGCGGTTCAGCCCCATGAGGAAGTCGAAGAGCTGCGTCGGGTACCGCTGGGTGACCGCCAGGATCACCGCGCTGACGAGGGCCAGCACGGCGATGAGGCCGCCGCCCCCGCCGGCCCCGCGCCACCCGCCGAGGCCCAGTCCCCAGCCGCCGGCGAAGATCGCCACCACGACGTACTGGGGGATGGCGAGGAGCCACCACTTCACGAGGACGAGGCCCCGCGACAGGTGCTCGGGGTACTCGACGTCGAACTGGGCCGGGTAGGCGGGATCCGGGTCGAGGCTGAACGGCGGGTAGCGGTCGGTGCCGAAGGCGCCGATGCCGTAGAAGGCCACCCGCCAACTCCAGCGCAGGACGCCGACGTTGAAGTCGAAGATCGACCTCGGGTACCGGCCCGTGAAGAGGATGGCCACCCCCGCCACGATCGTGAGGACCGAGAAGGCCACCCACAAGAAGAAGAGGACGACGAAGTGGGGGATCAGAAGGACCCACTTCACGAGCCACAGCCAGCGGCTGGGCTCACCCTCGATGTGCGCCTCCAGTCGAACCGGGTACCTCGGCATGCCGCCTCCTACTGCCTCTCGTCGCGAGGCTCGGGCGTACCCACGGGCCGTCTCATGGCAACTGTGGCTGATCCGGAGGTGCGGCGGTAGGGCACAACGTCCCCGCGTGGCCGGAAACCACCCTCCGGCCCTGGCAGGACGCGCGCCGACACGCCACAGTGGCCGCAGAGGGCCCCCGAGCACGGGGACCGACGGGAAGGAGGACGCACCATGGCTGACGAGAAGACCGCCACCGCGGCGCCACCGAGGCGGCCTGGTCGACCAGAGCACAGAACGGCGCCCGAGGTGGTGGCCCCGACCAACAGGATCAACGTGGCGCTCCCGTTCTCCCACCTCCAGGTGGAAGAGACGAGCAAGGACCTGGCCGAGTTGGCGCAGATCGTCGGCGAGCTGGCCGCCCTCGTGGCGGACGTGGCCCCGGCGTCGAAGGCGAAGGCCCTGCGCGCCCGGGCCGAGGCCCTGACGAGCCGCCTGACCTGACGACGAGTTCGACGGCGCGCCCCGGCGGGTCGACCGGCCCGCCGCCACCCAGGGGGCTGCGCCGTGACGCAGGGACGCCGGCCAGGAGCCTGCGGAGCGCTCCATCAGGTCGTCGGACGCGTCGATCACCGCCCGGCAGCGGCGGGCGAGCGTCCGTTCCGCTCGGCGAGGTGCCCCGCCCTTCACGCCTCAGGCGTGCCCCGGGACCCGGCCGCACGATGCCCCCCCCGGCGGCTGGGGAGTTGTGGGCTCCCGAGAAGGGGCGAGCCTCGTAGCGTGTCCATCATGCCGGTCTTCGATGCGTCGGAACCCCCCCGGCGCCGACTCCCTCGGGCCCTGTGGTGGACGGCGATGTGCGCGCTGGTCCTGGCGGCGTTCGTGACCCAGCGGGTCAGTGTGTGGCTCCCCGTCGTCCCGGCCATGGTGTTGGCGGTCTTCGTGGTGGTGGGAGCGAGGACCCGGGGCCGCACGCACCTCCGCTGAGCTGGCGTGGGTTCAGGAGCGCCCGTGTCCACACCGCCGATAATGTATCTTATGTAAAGTTACCTACGATGGGGCCGAGGGT
>DATJBC010000144.1:0-2149 GCA_035515515.1 Acidimicrobiales bacterium | reverse complement strand
CCGAGGCGGCGCCCGTGGGCTGCGCCCCGGGCCAGCCCGCCGTGGCGCCGGCCGGGGCTCCGGCCGCCGGGGCGGCGGCGGTCCCCGTGCCGGCCGGGGTCGTGGCGTGCGTCGTCGATCCCGCGCCCGCACCGGTGGCCGGCACCCCCGCGGCGGGCTTCGCCGCGGCGTGGGCCGTGCCGAGCGAGCTCAACGGCGGGGTGGCGGGCAGCGGCGTCAGCGGCTTGGGCAGGGTCGGCAGCGGCGACGGCTTGGGGGCGGGGGCGGCCGGGGCCGGCTTGGGCGCGGGCGCCGGGGCCGGGGCGGGAGCCGGGGCCGGGGCGGGGGACGGCGACGGCGACCCCACCGAGGCGCTGGCCCCGTTGAAGTCGGTCTTGAAGGCCGCCAGGGCGTTGGGGAACTGGCCGTCGGTGATGTCGTTCTGCTGGTCGGAGGTGTCGAAGGCGAAGATGTCGCTGAAGGCCACGTTGTTGGACGCCATCCAGTTGGAGAACTGGTCGATGAAGTAGGGGTCGTCGCCCAGGCCGTGCCCGTCGGAGCGGAAGTCCACCGACCACTCGGGGAAGGCGATGGGCTTGCCCTCCTGGGCGGCGAAGCCCGCCAGCCAGCTGAGGCCCCAGGCCTGGGACTCCTGGGACGACCAGGCGTTCTGCGGCGTCTGGGGGGAGCACCAGCAGTTGTCGTAGACGTCGGTGCCGATGTAGTCGACGTACTGGCTGCCGGGATAGGCCTGGTCGGGCGTGTAGTTGGTGGGCCCCGAGCCGTTGGGGTTCCACAGGAAGGCGAAGTCCTGGCCCGACACCGAGCGCATGGCGGTGACGATGTTGCGCCAGTAGCCGGCGAAGTTGGCCGCGTCGGTGGAGTTGGCGACGCTCCAGTTGTACCAGTTGCCGTTGAACTCCCAGCCCAGGCGCAAGATGGCGTTGCTGAACCCCGCCGAGACGAGGTTCTGGGCCAGGGTCACGAAGTTGGCGTTGTAGGCCCCGGCCGCCCCCTGGGCCAGGCTGGCCCCGGTGCCGTCGGGGATGATGGGCACCCCGAGCACCAGGCGGTAGCCCGAGCCCTTCCACGACGAGAGGTTCCCCGTGGACTCCATGGCGCTCCAGCCGTCCGAGCCCACCAGGTAGTCGGTGGCCAGGGTGGGGTGGGTGCCCGTCGCCTGCCCGAAGGACGAGACCCCCTGGGGGCTGTCGTTGCCGGCGTAGTCGCCCAGGGGCACGCCGGCGGCCGTGGCCGAGCTCGAGGCGGTGTCGGCCAAGGGCACGATGGCGGCGGTGAGGACGAAGCCCACCACGAAGAGCCAGGTGAACGACCTGGGGCCGAACCGGCTGGCCCGACCGTGCCGGGCACCTCGCGACGTCGTAGGAGCGCGCATGGATCATTCCCCCTCGGGGCCCGCGCAGCCCTCGCCGCCCGAGCCGGTCTGCCTGTGTGAGCAGGTGAATCGCCACTACTACGGCCGGCGACGAACGATCTTGCGGGTGCGGGCGCGCCGATCGCCACGGCGGCGCCGGGCACGCCGGCCCCCGGGGCGCCGCCGTGGCACGGGCCGCGCCCGTGGCCGTGGCGCGGTGACGGGCCGACGGGGACGGACTCGTTGCGCGCTCGCGACGCGCTCACAACTCCCACCACACTGCGCACAGGTGACAGCGCCGTCTCAGCAACGGCGATTCGTCTCGCCCGTCGCAGACGCGCGCCCCGAGGAGCACGCACGTGGCGCGCGCCGCGCTGACACGCGTCGCACGCGCCACCGGCACGAGTCGACACGCGCCAAGGCGATCTGTAGAGTCCGCGACGAACCCGACAACGATCGCGTTGCGCTCTTCGTGCGCGTCGACATCCCGATGCACGAGCATCCGACGATGACGACGTGGCAGCGTCCGTTCGCAGACAGCACGCCAGAAGCGAGAAGCCGTTGATCAGCCTCATCCGGCTCACGCCGCCGCGCCACGCGGTCCGGCGCGTGAAGCAGAACATCATGCGACGACGCGCCACCAAGGTGATCGCCGCGCCCCTGGTGACCGCGGCGGTGGTCGCCACCGAGTCGGTGGTGGTGTCCACGCCGCCCACCGGTCTCGCCGCCCACCACGACGGCGAGCTCGACGCCTCGCCGTCGGCGCCGCCCACCACGGTGGCGCCGCCCACCACG
>DATJBC010000143.1:0-7968 GCA_035515515.1 Acidimicrobiales bacterium | reverse complement strand
GGCACCGCCAGGTGGATGCGCGCCGCGCCGTGTGCCCGGGCCACCTGGCACGCGGCGCGCGCCGTGGACCCCGTGGCGATGCCGTCGTCGACCACCACGGCGGTGCGTCCCACCAGCGATGTCATGGGCCGGCCCTGCCGGAAGCGCGCGGCGCGCCGCTCGAGCTCGGCCCGCTCCCGGTCCTCCACGGCCGTGAGCTCGGCGTCGTCGACGCCGGCCATGGACAGCACGTCGAGGTTCAGCACCCGCACGCCCGCCTCCCCGATCGCCCCCATGGCGAGCTCGGGCTGGAAGGGCACGCCGAGCTTGCGCACCACGATGACGTCGAGCGGCGCGTCGAGCGCTCGTGCCACCTCGAACGCCACGGGCACCCCGCCCCGGGGGAGGCCGAGGACCACCACGTCGTCGTCGGCCAGGCGCTCCTTGAGCAGTTCGGCCAGCAGCTGGCCCGCCTCGACGCGGTCACGGAACATCGTCACCGATACCAGTGTCCAGCGCCGCCCGGCACCCTGCCAGGGCCGATGGTCCCTAGCCCTTCACGACGCCGATGGGCCGCAGGCGTGCCACCCGCCGGGCGAGCCCGGCGCGCTCGCAGGTGCGCACCACCTCGTCCACGTCCTTGTAGGCGACGGGCGCCTCCTCGGCCAGGCCCCGGGACGAGCGGGCCCGCACGGCGATGCCCATGGCCTCGAGCTCGCGGCGCAGCTCGTTGCCGCGCACCTGCCGGCTGGCGGCGTGGCGGCTCATCATCCGGCCGGCGCCGTGGCACGTCGAGGAGAAGGCGCCGCCCGGGTCCACCCCCACGAGCACGTGGGAGGCGGTACCCATCGAGCCGGGCACCAACACCGGCTGGCCCACGGGGCGCAGGTCGTCGGGGAGCTCGGGATGACCCGGCGGCAGGGCGAGGGTGGCGCCCTTGCGATGGACACACAACAGGCGCGGCGAGCCACCGACCACGTGGCGCTCGAGCTTCGCCAGGTTGTGCGACACGTCGTAGAGCAGTGCCAGGTCGGCCGTCCCCAGCTCCGCCTCGAACACCCGGCGCACCGCCGCCGAGAGCGCCTGGCGGTTCGCCCGGCCGAAGTTGGCGGCGGCGGCCATGGCCCCCAGGTAGGCCTGGCCCTCGGGTGAGCGCACCGGGGCGCAGGCGAGCTGGGGGTCGGGCACCGAGATGCCGTACCGGGGCATGGCCGCCAGCATCGTCCGCACGTGGTCGGAGCAGATCTGGTGCCCGAGGCCGCGCGAGCCGCAGTGGATCATGACGCACACCCGCGCCGGGGAGAGCCCGAAGGCCGACGCCGTCTCCTCGTCGTAGACGGCGTCGACGCACTGCAGCTCGAGGAAGTGGTTGCCCGATCCCAGGCTCCCGACCTGCTGCAGGCCCCGCGCCAGGGCTCGCTCGCTCACCTGCGAGGGGTCGGCGCCCGGCAGCGTGCCCCGGTCCTCGCAGCGGGCGAGGTCCGCCTCGGTCCCCAAGCCGGCCGCCACCGCCGCCCCCGAGCCACGGCGCAGCACGGCCTCGAGCTCGTGCTCGTCGCGCAGGGACCACACGCCGCCCCGCCCGAGACCCCGGGGAATGGCGAGGTCGAGGGCGTCCATGACGGCGCCCACCCGCGAGCCGAGCTCGGTGACCGTGAGGGGCGAGACCAGCAGGCGCACGCCGCAGGAGATGTCGAACCCCACGCCCCCCGGCGAGATCACCCCGCCCGCCTCGACGTCGGTGGCCGCCACCCCGCCGATCGGGAACCCGTAGCCCCAGTGCACGTCGGGCATGGCGTAGGACGCCTCGACGACCCCGGGCAAGGTGGCCACGTTCACCACCTGCTGCAACGCCCGGTCCTCCAGCACCCGGGGAAGCAGGGCGTCCGACGCGAACACGATGCCGGGGACCGCCATCGCACCGCGGGGGTCGATCCGCCACTGGTCCGCCACGCCGGGCACCTGCACCAGCCGGTCGCGCTCGGGGGCGGGCGGTGCCGGCTGGGGAGGGCTCACACGTCGATGAGCACGTGGCACCGCCAGCCTCCGTCGTGGGGGGCCATCGACAGCCCGTGGTACGAGACGCCCTTGGGGACGGGCCCCACGACCTCGACCTGGTCGGCCGGGACGACCTCCATGTCACCGGCGATCCCGCCGCCCTCGGTCTCGGAGAGGTGGAAGCGCAGAGGCACCACCGAGAAGACGTCCACCACGTAGAGCAGGTCCTCGAGCAGCGACACCAGCACGTCCTCGGGGCCTCCCGGCGGGGCGGCGATGGGGAGGAGCTGCGTGGCGGCCGAATCGGGCACCTCGGCGAAGGACCGCACCAGGCCGAGGAGCGCCTGGCCGAGGCACGACGCCCGGTCCGGTCCCCACGCCTCGATGATGGCGTCGGCGGTGTGCGGGAGCAGGCGCCACCCCGCGCCGGCGTCGCCGGGCGCTACCTGGCCCATGGTCCGCAGAGAGGTGTCATGGCGTCACTCGCCGTGCGGGGTCGTCCGTTAGCCCACGGTGCCCGCCATCTCGAGCTGCGCCCCGTAGTAGGCACGGAGGTACTCGAGGGCCCGACCCTGGCGGACGGGCACCGGCTCGTCGGAGCCCGGTTCGAAGACGGTGGTGGCATCGGGACACACGACCAGCTCGTAGCCGCGGGCGAAGGCGTCGTAGCTGGTGTGTCGCACGCAGCAGTCCGTGTGCTGGCCGACGATCACCAGGCGGCCGACGTCTGCCGCCCGGAGCAGCCCGTCGAGGTCGGTCTCGGTGAAGGCCGAGTAGAAGCGCTTGGGGACGACGACGTCGTCGGGCGCCGGCCGCAGCTCGTCGATCACGGCCGCCCCCGGCGTGCCGGCCATGGCGTGGGGAGGGAACACCCGCAGCTCCCGGTCGCTGAGCTCGTGCGCGTCGTTGGCGTACACGACGACCCACTCGTCGTTGCGGCGCGCCTGCTCGGCGAGTTGGGCGATGGGGGCGACGATCTCCTTGGCGGCGGGATTGCCGAGCACGCCGTTCATGAAGTCGTGCAACATGTCCACCACGACCAGGGCTGAGCGCACGGCCACACCCTCCTCTCGGCCGGCCGTCGTGTCCGTCGGGCGACCGCTACCGACACCGTGTCACAAGCGCGCCGCGGCCGGGCAGTGCCGAAAGTCCCTTGGGGCCGGAGCGCAGCCCCGGCCGGGGTCGCTCACGGACCGCGCTCCTCGGAGAAGGGGATGCCCAGCTCCGAGAGGGCGCCGCCCACCCACCCCTCGAGCTGCACCAACCCCACCCGGAGCTCGGCGGGGCTGGCCCCCTCGTCCCCGACCCAGCCCAAGAGGCGATGCATCTCCTCGAGCATCGGGCCGGGCAGGATCTCGTCGAGCTCGGCGCGCAGGCGGCGCTCGAGGTCGGCCAGCTCCCGCCGCAGCGCCTCCCCCTCGAGCTGCTCGAGCTGGCGCAGCTCGGACGCCACCGCCGTGAGCGAGCCCTCGATCCGCCAGAGCCGGGCGGCGTTGCGCGCCCGCGCCCCCGAAGGCGCCGGACGGTCAGGCGGTGACGTCATCGGCGTGCTGTCCCCCGGGGCACGGGCCCCCACGGTCACGAGGCCAGGGGGACGGCGGCCCGGCGCTGGGCCCCCTGGTGGGCGGGATGGCGCGCCCAGCTGCCCACGAAGGCCCTCGCCCGGGCGCACGCCTCGGACACCGACATCCCCTGCGCGAACGCCCGCCGGGCGACGGCCGCGGCGCGCTCGGCGGCCTCCGCGTCGCCGGGGAGCTCCCCACCGACCCACGCCCGGACCGCCTCGGCCAGCACCAGCTCGTTCGTCACGACGACCACCTCCGAGGTGACGGTACGCGGGGGCGGCCGGCCCCGACAGGGTCCAACGTCCCGACCTCCCGGGGTGAGGGTCCCCCGCCGTGCGCGGCGGGATCCCGCCCCGCCGCCGGGGCCGGCGTGCCGTCAGAGCTTGTAGCCGAGGCGCCGCAGGAGGTCCTTGCGATCGGCCTCGTCGGCGGGCGTCTCCACGCCCGCCGGCGCCCGGCCGTCGATGACGCCGACGATCCCCCGGCCGCGCTCGCTCTGGGCGACGACGATCTCGAGGGGGTTGGCGGTGGCGCAGTGCACCGTGCACACCTCGGGGACCGCCTTGACGGCGTTCAGGACGTTCACGGGGAAACCCTCCGCCAGGAAGATCACGAAGCAGTGCCCGGCCCCGATGGCCTCGGCGTTGCGGGCCGCCAACTCGACGAGGCCCGGCTCGTTCCCCGACCGTCGGACGAGGCACGGCCCCGACGCCTCGCAGAAGGCGATCCCGAAGCGAAGATGCGGGCTCGCCCCGGCCAGGGCTTCGTGGAGGTCCTCGATGGCCTTGATGAAATGGGCCTGGCCGACGATGACGTTCAGGTCGTCGGGCTTCTCCACGGGGACGATGCTCAGCTCCACCACGCCTCCTCGCGCGCCCGGGCCGTCGCCGGCGGGCCCGTCCCATTCTCTCCCAGGCCCGTGGGGCGGTGCCCTTGCCCCCCACGGCACAGGACAGGATGATCGGGTCGTGGGTGCAGACGATCACGTCGCGAGGGGTGACGACGACCGGGGCGTCGGACCAGGCGACCGGGCGGCCGCCCCGCAGCATGAGGGCGAGCGCCGGCGGGTCGAGCTCCCCGGGTCACGGACGCTCGTGATCCGCTCCGTGCGCCACGACGACCTGGCGGGCATCGTCGCCCTGTACGCCGGCCTCGGGGAGGAGGACCTCTACTGCCGGTTCTTCTCGGGGCACGTCCCGCCCGAGCGTTTCGTCGAGAAGATGACGCGGGTCGACGAGCGCGGCGGCTTCGGGCTCGTGGCCGTGCTCGTCGGGCCCGACGGCGCCGCCCGCATCGTCGGGGAGGCGAGCTGCGAGATGCTCCCCGACGGGGACGGCGAGCTCGGCATCACCGTGGCCGCCGACACCCGGGGGTGGCTCGGCCCCTACCTGCTCGACGCCCTGGTCGAGGAGGCGGCCGTCCGGGGCGTGCCCAACCTGGAAGCCGACGTGCTCGTCGTCAACCGCCGCATGCTGTCGCTCCTGCGCAGCCGGGGGTTCGCCGTGATGAAGCACCTGGACCAACCCGCCATCGTGCGGGTGGCCATCGGGACGAGCGGCCGGGTGCCGAGCTGGCCCGGAGCCCACGACCGGCCGCGGCTCCTCCTCGAGGTGCCCGGAGGGCGCTGGCACGCCGAGGAGGCGGCGCGCGCCGCGGGGTTCCAGGTGCTGGCGTGCCCGGGGCCGGCCGGCCCGTGGTCGCAGTGCCCGGCGCTGCGCGGTGAGCCCTGCCCGCTGGCGACCGGCGCCGACCTCGTCGTCGACGCCGTGCCCGGCGACCTCGGCAGGTCGCTGCTCGAAGCCCACCGTCACGCGCACCCCTCGGTGCCCGTGTGCGTCGAGCTGCCCGCCGAGCCCGGTGAGGGCGAGGCCGGGGACGAGGGTGAGGGAGCGGGCGAGCCCTCGGCCCCGCACCTCGAGCGCGGCGCCGCGGAGGCGGTCGTCGTGGGGATCCTGCAGCGTCTGGCCAACCCCGCCCCCGACGACGACGGACACCGGGACCAGCCGAGCTGAGCGCGCCGAGGACGCCGGGCGCCCGAGGGCGTTGCCGACAACCCAACGCTGCTCCTCGATGTGGTCAACGGCCGGGCGGTCGATCGGTCCTCATCTGTACACCCAGAGCGTGGTCCCGATGGGCGCGAGGTTGTCGGACCAGATCCAGTCGATCGCCTCGTTGCTCACCCGGACACAGCCGTGGGAGACAGGCGTGGGCGGCACGTAGGAATCCCCGTGGAGGGCGAAGCCCTCGTAGAAGAACTTCGGTCGCCACAGCTCGCCCAGGGAGTCCACCACCAGGCCGTCCACCTGCCGGTAGACCGTGAACCTCCCGGTCGGGGTGATGGCCCGCGCCGCCACGCCGTGCTCGACGTAGGTGTAGCCGCCGCCGGTCGACGTGTTCAGCACGTACTGCAGGGCTCCGTCGGACACGAACATCACGAGGTCGTCGCCGAGGTCGACCTCGATGACGTACCCAGACCGGCTCCGGGGCTGAGGACGGTCGCCGGCGGACAGGGCGGCCGCCGTCTGGGGCCCGACCACGCCGTCGCGGCCGATGCCCGCCACCTTCTGCAGGGCGTACACCGCCTGCTCGGTGCTGTCGCCGAAGACGCCGTTCGGCGTCCCGAGCCAGTAGCCGAGGGCGCGCAGCCGCTGCTGGAGCGCCAGCACCGCCGGCCCGCGTGCTCCGGGACGGAGCATGGCCGGTGCCGTCGTGGTCGTGGTCGAGGCCGGAGCCGTGGTGGAGGGCGTCGAGGTGGTCGATGTCGGGGCGGGCGACGTGGACGTGCTCCCCCGCGGCGCACCGGGCTGCGGGACGGTGGTGGGCGTCAAGCCCACCGGGCGCGACGCCGTTCCGCAGCCGGCGAGGAGCGTGCCGGCCAGGGCGCACACCAGCGCACAGACGACGACCGGCGCCTCCACGGCGCCGGTCGAGCGGTGCGCGTGCGGCCGCAGCAGTGCCATACCGTGACGCTGACGGGCCGAGGGCGCCCGCACCAGGGCCGAAGGTCCGAGCGGGGCGTCACGCTCCCCGGGGCCGCCCCGGCGGGTTGTGCAGGGGGACCCGGGGGGCCTGGTGGGGATGCTCACCACCGTCGGGCTCTACCCGCTCCCGCTCCTCCACCATCAGCTGGCGGCACCGCTGGCACAGGCCGCGGTGCACGTGCTCGCTCGTCCCGCAGCGCTCACAGAGGTCCGATGGCAGCCGCGGGTGCAGGTGCGGCCGCCAGTGGGCGTGCTCGCCCTCGGCGGCCTGCTCTGCGGGCGCACCGTCGCTGTGGGCATCACCGCTGTTCATCGTCTGCCTCCCTTCGCACGCGTCACGACGTGGCGCATCTGCCGCGCACCACGACAACCGGGCACGGCGCATGCGACACGCAGTGGAGGCTCACCGAGCCGAGGACCACGCCGGCGAAGCCGCCGCGCCCGCGGTTGCCCACGACGAGCAGGTCCGCCCCCTTGGCCGCCTGGAGGAGCTCGTGCGCCACGCGGCCCTCGAGCGCCACGGCCTCGACGGCGACCTCCGGCCGCTCGCCCAGCACGTCCTCCACGGTGCGGTGCAGGACCCGGCGGGTGAGGGCCATCGGGTCCCCCTTGGGCACGACGTGGGGGATCCACATGTCGCGCTGCGGGTTGTCCCAGACCATGAGCACCTGCACGACGGCCCCCGTCCGCTTCGCCTCCGCCGCGGCCCACGCCAGGGCGCGCTTGGACACCGCCGAGCCGTCGACGCCGACCACGATCCGTCCCATGGCCCCAGGGTCGCGCCCGGGCCCGCGGGGCCACCAGGGCTGAAGGTCCCGCCCGACACGCACGGACGCACCGGGCCCGGTCCCCGCCGACGGCGCCCGGGCGACCCCGGGAAAGGGGCCGTTGGACCCTGGGGGCCGGCGTGGGGCGGGCGTACCGTCGGAAGTGGCGTCCCCACCGGGCGTCGTGGGCCCACGTCGGAGGGAGGGCTTGGCCGTGCGCCGGGAGACAATCCGCAAGGCGACGCTGCCGGGGTCCCCGAGTCCGAACATGGTCGACTACGGCGCCGAGCGGGCCGCCTTCACCTGGGACGGGGCCCGCCGCGCCCTCGACGGCCTGCCCGGAGGCGACGGCCTCAACATCGCCCACGAGGCGGTCGACCGCCACGCCGCCGGCCCCAGGGCGGACCACGTGGCGCTGCGGTGCCTGGACCGCACCGGTGCCCGCCACGACGTGAGCTACGCCGAGCTGGCGGCGGCCTCCAGCCGCTTCGCCAACGCCCTCGACGCCCTCGAGGTGCGAGCCGGCGAGCGCGTCTTCGTCCTCATGCCGCGCACGCCCGAGCTCTACGTGGCTGCCCTGGGAACGCTCAAGCACCGTTCGGTGCTCTGTCCCCTGTTCCCCGCGTTCGGCCCCGAGCCCATCCGCCAGCGCCTCGACCTCGGTGACGGACGGGTGCT
>DATJBC010000142.1:0-14843 GCA_035515515.1 Acidimicrobiales bacterium | reverse complement strand
CGTCAGCGTCCCCGTGCCGGTCCCCGTGCCCGTCCCCGTGCCGGTCCCGGTGCCGGTCCCGGTGCCGGTCCCCGTGCCCGTCCCCGTCCCTGTGCCGGTCCCCGTCCCGGTCCCTGTGCCGGTACCCGTCCCCGTGCCGGTCCCCGTCCCTGTGCCGGTCCCCGTCCCCGTGCCGGTTCCCGTGCCGTTGGGACCGGCGGACGCGCTGGACAGGCGCCAGCGCAGCGTGGGGTGCACGAGCAGCTCGAGCTGGGCGGCCACCGTTCCGGCCGGGACCGCGAAGTACTCGCAGCCCTGGGCCGACTGGCCGGGGGCGAGCGAGGAGGTGAAGGTCCCGAGGTCCTCGCACTGCGCCACGATGGCGCTGCTGCTCGTGTCGGGGGTGAACGTGCGTCCCGAGGTGTCGCTCAACAGCGAGATGGTGGACAGGATCGAGAGGTTCTTCGACGTGCCGCTCGTGTTGTCGACGCTCAGGATGGCGGTGACCACGTTCTGGGTGGGGTCGGGGATGACGTCGTCCAGCGTGTACGCCGCTCCCCCGGCGCTCAGGGTGCTTCCCACCTTGCCCATGGTGGCCGTCGGGGTGGTGGACGTGCACCCTGCCAGCCCCAGGCACGCGACGAGAGGGACGGCGGCACGACGAACGAAACGAGTCGGCACGCGGTCCTCCGCCCCCTCCCCACTGGACGTGCGTTCCTCCTGGCCAGGCTACCCGGGGAGGCGCCCGTAGCGGCGCCGCCCCCGCGGCGCGCGCCGTGCGCGGAGGGGAAACCACCAGGCCGAGGGGGATGGGCGGCCCCGGCGTCAGTAGAATGTGCCCGATGGGGGGCGTGGTGCTGGGGGAGCGCCGGACCAGTGCGCCACCGAGCACGCCGGCTCCCGACGCGGCGGACCTCTCCATCCGCCGCTTCACGGTCGCCGCCGCCGTGGGCCTGCTGGTGGGGGCCGTCCCCTTCGTGTGGTGCCTCCTCGACCTGTGGACGGGGAACCTCGACCTGCTGCGCCCGGCTGGCGCGGGGCGCCTCTACGACCTCCAGGCCCGCACCATGATGGCGGGCCACCTGGCGGTGCCCAAGGGACAGATCGGCTTGGAGGCCTTCGTCCACGCCGGCCGCCAGTACATCTACTTCGGGATCATGCCGTCGATCCTGCGGATGCCGTTCTTGCTGGTCGACCCCAGCCTCATGGGCAAGCTCACCGCACCCTTCATGCTCGCCGCCTGGGTGCTGGTGTGCGTCTTCGCCGCCCTGCTGCTGTGGCGGCTGCGCGTGCTCATGCGCGGCGACGCGGTGCTCTCGATGGCCGAGGCCGTGTCCCACGGCGCGCTGCTGGCCACCGTGGCCGGTGGGTCGGTGCTCGTGTTCCTGGGGGCGACGCCGTGGGTCTACCACGAGGACCTCATATGGAGCGTGGCGTTCTCGCTCGCCAGCCTGTTCGCGCTGGTGGGCGTGATCGAGCGGCCCAGCGCGCTGCGGGTGGGGGGGCTCGGCTTGGCGCTGTTGGTCACGACGCTCAACCGGGTCACGACCGGCTACGCCTGCGTGGCGGCGGTGGTGCTGGTGGCGCTGTGGTTCTGGCGGGGGCGCAAGGGCGCCGAGAACCGCCGCTTCGTGCTGCCCCTGCTGGCCGTGGCGATCATCCCCTTCCTGGCCGCCTGCGCCGTCAACATGGCCAAGTTCGGCATCCCCGTGGGCCTGCCCATGCAGGACCAGGTGTGGACGCGGCTCAACCTCCACCGCCGCGTGTTCCTGGCCTCCAACGGAGGCAAGTACTACGGGCTGCACTTCGTGCCGGCCACCGCCCTCGCCTACCTGCAGCCCCTGGGCGTGCGCTTCCGGACCGTCTTCCCCTTCGTCGGCCTGCCCGCCGCGCCCGCCAAGACCCTGGGCGTGATCTTCGACAACACCTACGAGACGGCCAGCGCGCCCGCCACGATGCCGCTGCTGCTCGTGCTGAGCGCGGTGGGGGCCTTCGCCGTGTTCCGGCGCAAGGCGGCGGACACGCTCAAGTCGCTGCGCTGGGTCCTGCTCCCCCTGTGCTTCCCCGTCGGGGTGACGCTCGTGTGGGGCTACATCGCCACGCGCTATCTCGCCGACTTCATGCCGCTGCTCGTGCTGGGGGCCATCCTGGGCATGCTCGAGCTCTGGCGCCGGTGGGACGGCCGGCGCCGCCACGGCCGCCGCAGCCGCCGCCCCCGGATCGTGGCGGTGGGGGCGATCGTGGCCCTCTGCGCGTACGGGATCGTCGCCAACGTCGGCATCTCGGTCACACCCGGCGAGCAGTGGCGCCAGAGCCAGGTCCTGCGCTACGTGCAGTTCCAGAAGTCGGTGGGCAACCTCATCGGCTCGCCGGTGACCAAGGACGTGGTGCACGGTTCCCAGCTGCCGTCGTGGGCGCCCGCCGACGAGATCTACATCGTGGGCAACTGCGCCGGCTTCTACATCTCCACCGGCCAGACCTACCAGAGCGTCCCCAAGCAGGAGCTGCAGCACCGCACCTGGCAGCCGATCGGGGCGACGCCCAACGCCCTGCACTCCTTCACGCTCACCCTCCAGCAACCGCCCACCTCCCTGCGGCCCGGCGGGGTCCAGCTCCTCACGATCGGCAAGGCCAGCATCTGGATGACACCGGTCGACGTCGACCACGTCCGCTTCGCGCTCCACGACCCGCGCTATCCGACGGTGGGGGGGCTCGTGCGGGTGCACGCCAACCGCACCTACAAGGTCTTCGTCGACTACGACGTCAACCGCAACATCGTCCACCTCACGATCAGGAACTTCCCGTTCCTGAACGGCGTGCTCACGGCCAACGGCACCATCCACGTGGACACCCAGACCGACGTCGGGGCGGGCGCGCCCCCCTACACCGTGGTGGACGGGTCCACCTCCACCGCCACGGTGTCGAAGGCCCTGTGTGAGAGCCTGCTCAGGGGCGCCCGGACCTGACGCGTCGCCGGCGGCGGACCACCGGCGACAGCGCCGCCGCCAGCACGCCCACCAGCGCCACGGCGCCCAGCCCGAGGCCGGCGGTGAAGGCCGCCGGCCAGTAGTGCAGCTCGACGACGTGGGTCCCGCCCGGGACGCGGGCCTCCAGCATCACCCCGCCGTAGGGGTGCAGCGCCAGGGGCCGGCCGTCCACGCTGGCGTGCCAGCCGGGCACGTCGCTCAGCGCCAGGCGCAGGACCTGGGGCCCGTTGCCCCGCACCGTGAGCCTCCACGACGCCGGGCCGGGGTACGACACGGCCACCGGGCGCGCCGCCCCCGGGGCCGCCGCGCCGCCCGGGCCCCCGGCGGGCGTCACCCAGGCCGCTGACGCGCCCGGCACGCGGTAGAGGTCCTCGTCGCCCACCGTCGTGTCGAAGACCGAGCCGTCGGGCCCGGGCTCCCCGCCGGGCTCGAGCACGAAGGCCACCCCGTAGGCGCGCGCCGCCGCGGCCGTGGTGAAGGTGGGGCAGAACGAGGAGATGCCCGTCAGCCCCGCCGGGACGTGGTGCTCGCCGCTCGTGCGGTGCCAGGTGCGGAAGTACGACGCCGGGATGAGCGGGTCGTACACGCTCATCTCCCGTACCGCCAGCGACACGTTGACGTCGGAGAGCACCCCGACCAGGGGCTGGTCGGCGCGGAAGCAGGCGTCGGCCCCGAGCCCCACCGACGAGGGGCCCACCGCCCGCGCCAGGGCCACCTCGGCCGCCGTGGGCACGAAGCCGTCGGGGCTCGAGGACCACAGGGGCCCGCCCTCGGCCACGAGGAAGGCCGCCACGCACACCACGAGCAGCGCGCCCACGGCGCCCGCCACGCGCCGGGCGCCGCCCCGGGGGCCGAGGAGGGCCAGGACGGCCAGGCCGGCCAGGCCGCCCCCCACCTCGAGGGCCGACCACTGGAGGGCGCTCGCCCGGTTGGCGGCCGCCGTCCCCCGCAGGCCCCCGCCGCCCCCCGCCCACCACGCCAGGAGCACCACCCCCGCCAGGGCCATTCCGGCGCCGGCGCGCCGCGCCAGCGCCCGCCCCGCCGGCGTCCCCGCCGCCCGCAGGAGGTGGTCCAGCCCCAGCCCGCAGAACACCGCCAGGGGGAGGGCGAGCAGCACGACCGAGCGGGTGGGCACCACGGCCCCCAACCCGGGCGCGTCGGCCAGGGCGGAGACCACGGGGGGGACGAAGGCCAGGGCCGCCATGGCCAGGGCGAGCGCCCCGAGGGCCACCACCACGGCCCGCCGCCGGCCCAGCACGAGGCCCGTCACCGCCAGCACCAGGGCGATGGCCCCCAGGTACTCCGGGTCGCGCGACACGGCCTGGCCGCTCCAGCCCGCCGCCAGGAGGTGCCCGATGTCGTGGAAGGAGACGGCGCTCTTGCCGCCGAAGCCCCGGCCCCCCGTGCGCCGCACCGACGACCGGGCCAGCTGCAGGCCGGGCAGCCACAGGGGTGCGCCCAGGGCCGCGCCCGTCACCGCCGCCACCGCCACGTCGCGCAGGGCGCGTCCGGGCCGATGGCCCCCGCCCGCCCTGGTGGCCCGCGCCGCCACCAGGGCGAGCGTGAAGACCACGGCGCCCGCCGCCAGGATGACGAGCACGTCCGGTTGGCCCGCGTAGACGGCGGCCGCCACCACGACGGCCAGCGCGATGCCGTGGCGCCGGCGCCGGGTCCCGCGCACGAGGAGGACCACGGCGGCCAGCAGCCACCCGGCCCACGACACGACCGAGGCGATGGGCCACCCCAGGTAGAGCATGAAGCCGCCGGAGAGCTCGAAGGTGACCCCGGCCAGCGCCGCCCCCGTGGGGCCGCAGCCCACCACGCGCGCCAGGGCGTAGGCGCCCGTGCCCGCCACCACCAGCGTGACGAGCACCGACGCCGTGTAGGCCAGCTGGAGGGGCAGCAGGTAGCCCACCACCATGGGGAGCCCGAAGGTGGCCGACTGCCAGTTGAACGCCAGCGGCAGCCCCATGGCGCTGTAGGGGTTCCACAGCGGGAGATGCCCGTGGTGCACCTGGGTCCAGGCCAGGGTGGTCCAGGGGATGAACTCGCGGATCTGGTCGAAGGCGAGCGTCCCGTGGATGCTCGCCACGGGGGCGTGGGACAGCCCGTAGAGCGCCAGCCAGTCGTAGGGCCCCAGCGACGCCCCGTGCCCCAGCGCCGGGGCCATCACGGCCGCCCCCGCCACGAGCACGGCGAGCACGCCGGCGGCATCGGGCAGGCGGCGCCGCCACAGGCGGCCGGGTCCCGTCGGCGACGGCGACGGCCTGGTCAAGGTGGCGACGCTAGGCGTCGCGGGCATGCAGTGCCGGTCTCCCGCCGAGGTCGGCTCCCGCCCGGGGGCGTCGCCACCAGCTCAGGTGGTCCTTCAGGCGCAGCAAGGGGCGCTCCACCACGAAGTAGCTCCCCGCCGCCGAGAACAGCGAGAGCGCCAGCACCGGGACGAGCAGCGCCACGAACGAGCCGTGCAGGTCGACGGTGTCGGTCCACCGCATCCACTGGGTGATCCAGCCCTGGTGCCAGAGGTAGACGCCGTAGGACACCACGCCGATCGACGCCAGGGGCCACGAGCGCAGCAGCTGGCGGATGGCGCCGTGGTCCTGCTCGCCGAACACCGCGGGGAGCAGGAGGAAGAAGGCGAAGACGCCGTAGAGGGTCTGGCGGGCGATGTCGAGCCCCGGCGGGATGATGGAGATGACGTTGCGGTCGATGCCCAGGTTGGACACGACGACGAAGGTGGCGGCGGCCGCCGCCCAGGACACCCAGGGGAACGCCCGGTGCCGGGCCCAGGCCGGCTCGGCGTCGGTGAGGACGAACCAGCTGCTCACCACGGCGAGCAGCATCCCCAGGGCGAACAGGTCGAAGTACGACGGCAGCCAGTCGGCCATGGTCGAGGTGAGCGTGGGGTGTGCGAAGCAGTCGTGGGTGCAACCGGGCTGGTTGAGGGCCCAGGCCCGGAAGCCGAAGCTGACGGCCACCAGGGTGCCCAGGCCCACCAGCTCGCGCCGCACCATGCGACCCGGGTCCCGCTCCCCGCCCGCCACGACGGCGGCGTACAGCGGCACGAAGAGGTAGAAGCTCATCTCGGTGCACAGCGACCACGAGGGCCCGATCCCGGTGAAGATCTGGGTGGGGATGTAGATCTGGGCGAAGCCGTAGTGCGACACCGCCCCCTGCCAGCCCGACAGCGTGACCACGTGCAGGACGTAGGTGAGCAGCGTGAGGGCGAGCCAGTAGGCGGGGATGATGCGCAGGAGCCGGCGCAGGTAGAAGCGTCCCGCGCTGGGCGCCTCGCGCCCCGACAGGTGCGACGCCGCGAAGGGGCGGTAGAGCAGGAACCCCGAGATCAAGAAGAAGACCGAGACCCCGATGTCCAGCCGGCTGGTGTAGACGCCCAGCGGGCTGTGCAGCGTGAACCCCGACTGCCAGGCCGAGTGCAGGGCGAGGACCGACAGCGCGGCGATGGCGCGCAGCCCGTCGAAGCACGGGAAGTGCCGCGGGCGGCTGGGCGCGGCCTGCCCCCGGGACGGGACCGGGCCGGGTGCGGGGGCGGCGAGGGTGCCGGTGGCGTCAGGGGTGGGGGTGCTGGTGGCCATCGGCACGACCTGATGAGCCCCCGCCGCCTCGCTTGTTGTGGCGCCACTGCGTCAGGCGCTCCACCGACCCGAGCAGGCGCTCCGCCGAGCGCCCCGAGACGCCCAGGTGGCGCCGGGCCCAGTCGAAGCCGCGCAGCGCCTGCTTGTCGAGGTAGATGACCACGGCGCGGGCGCCGTCGCCGGGCCGGGCCCGGTACTCGGTGGAGCGCACGACGGGACGCTCTTCCTCGGTGAAGTAGTAGAGCGCCAGCGACTGGCGGGCCAGGCCCGGCGGGCACGTCATGGGCTCGGGGTGGCCGTGGAAGGAGTCGGCGTCGGTCGTGAAGATGACCGCGCGGTTGCCGATGGGGGCCACGCTGCGCTCGCACTTGGACATGTCGGTGCGCCACAGCTCGAGGTCGCCCCCGTACTCGGGCCTCCAGTCCTCGTTGAGGTACAGCAGGAGGTTCACCCGCCGGCGCCAGTGGCGGTGGGCGGGGTGCACGGTGAAGTCGGCGTGGATGTTGAGGAAGCCCCCGGCCACCGACTGGTGCAGCCCGCCGCCCTCCAGGGCGTCGTCCCGCATGAGGCCGTCGATGCCCGTCAGGCCGCCCAGGAAGGCGACGAACTCGTCGGACTGCAGCTCGGCCAGCACCGCCTGGAGGGTGGGGCCCCACGTGGAGGGGTCGGTGTGGGAGAACTTGCGCTCGTTGGCGTGCGAGTAGGTGTTCCACTGGGTGTCGAGCGGGGGGAACTCGGCGGTGGCCCCCTTGGCCGCCTCGGGGGTGAGGAAGTCGTCGAGCACGATGTGGGGGAAGGGCGCCGCCGCGCCGTAGCGGGCGCGCAGCTCGGGCAGCTCCTCGGTGAGGCGGTCGATGTCCAGGACGGTGCCCGTCACGGTGCTCCTGTCGCCTTGGTCGTCCCCTGGTGCGTGGGCGTCGCCCACGTTGGCGGTCGCCGTCACCGGGCCCGGGACTTCGCCGCCGGCTCGAACTCGAAGACGAGCTGGTAGGCGAAGAGGTTGGGCGCGATGGCCATGCCGGCGCGGTCCGCCGCCCCCAGCAGGCCGATCAGCCACTTGGGCGCGGGGCCGCCCCGCTCCAGGGCGACGACGGGGAGGCCGGTGATGGCGCGGCGCCGCACCCGCAGCCCGGCGGCCTTGGCCATGCGCTCGATGTTGCGGCGGTTGAAGAAGCGCAGGTGCCCGGCGTCGAACACGCCCCGCCGCTCGTAGTCGAAGCGGCCCGTCATGATGCGCAGGCGGGGGTACCAGTGGCCGATGTTGGGGACGCTCACCATGACCACCCCCCCGGGGGCCAGCACCTCGTGCATCTGCGCCAGCATCTTGGTGGGGTCGATGAGGTGCTCGAGGACGTCCGCGCCGAGCACGACGTCGAAGTCGCGGCCCGCCTCGGCGGGGATCCCCTGGTTCAGGTCGGCCTCGACGAAGGCGTCGAGCCGGGCCCCGGCGCCGTCGAGCTTGACGGCGTCCACACCCACGACGGTGTGGCCCGCCAGGCGCAGCAGCTCGCCCATGCGCCCGTCGGAGCACCCGAGGTCGAGCACCCGCTTGGGGCTCTCCTCGGTCAGCCACGACAGCAGCTTGCCGTGTGAGGACGAGCTCGTGAGCTTGAGCTCGTAGCCCTCCTCGGCGAAGGCCATCTCGCCCTCGCCGAAGCCCATCTTCTGGAGGCGGTAGCGCAGGACGTCGCGGGTGACGTCCTTGGCGTAGCGCATGCCGTTCACGTAGCAGATCTCGTCGCCGTAGTACGTGGGGATGGGGATCTCCACGATGGACTTCCCCGCCTCCTGGAGCTGGAGGATGATCTGGGTGTCGAAGTTGAACCCGTCGGAGTTCGACTCGAAGGGGATGTCCTTCAGGGCGTCGATGCGATAGGCGCGGTACCCGCTGTGCCACTCGCTCAGCTCCATGCCGGCCATGGAGTTCGACATCTTGCTCAGGATGCGGTTGCCGACGTACTTGTACAGCGGCATGCCGCCCAGGCGCGCCGAGCCGGGCTCCAGCATGCGCGACCCGAAGACGGCGTCGCACCCCGTGGTGGCGAAGGGCTCGACGAGGTCCTCGATGACCTCCGGGGCGTACTGGCCGTCGCCGTGCAGCAGCACCACGATGTCGAGGTCGTGCTCGATGGCCCACTGGTAGGCGGCCTTCTGGTTCCCGCCGTAGCCGAGGTTCTGGGGGCGGCGGATGACGGTGAGGGGGAGGTTGCTCTCCTTCTGGTACTCGAGGCCCACCGTGTAGGTGCAGTCGCTGCTGGCGTCGTCGCACACCACGACCTCGGCCACCCGGGACCGGAACGACTCGGGGATGCGGTCCAGCACCGCCGCCAGGGTCGAGGCGGCGTTGTACGCCACGATGACCACGCCGATCCGCTCGTCGCTGCCTTGCGCGCCGCGAGCCATGTGCCCCCCTACCCCCCGCACCTACGACCCTGTCCCGAGCGTCGTCGCCTCGGCCCGCGCCGGGGACACCACGCACCCCGAGCCTCCGTGCTCAGTTGGAACGATCCTACCGGTGGGTCACCGGAACCTCCTCGTTAAATTTGAGGATTGGCCGAGGTCAGGGGGCCTCCGGCGCGCCGCGGTCCCACCGGGTCAGGTCGACGCCCAGGGCCTCGAGGCGGCGCCGGTCCGGGGCGAAGAGCTCCCCGTAGCGTTCCCGGAGGCGGACGCCGTGGCCACCGGCGGTGGCCTGGGCGCGCAGGCGGCGCTGCACGGCGGCCCGCCCCAGCCGGCGCAGCGGCCGGGGGACCACCGGCCGCAGGCGCTGGCCCCGGTCGAAGAGGGTCTCGGCCAGCCGGCTGCGGCGGTCGACGGCGCCGTACATGGTCTGGTTGCGCCGCTCCTCGGCGAGGGGGCCCTCCAGGGGGTCGAGGCCGAGGAAGGCGAAGATCTCCCCGAGCACCCGGTCGGGGGCGTCGGCCAGGTCCTCGGCCAGGACCACCTTCACCTGGCCGGGGGGGAACACCTCGAGCAGCCGGGCCAGCTGCTCGCCGTAGAGGCCCAGCGAGCGGTACGCCCAGAAGGGCTCCCAGCCGAGCCGCTGGCGCTCGTCCTCGGCGGCCAGCGCGGCGGCGAAGTCGAGCGTCTCGCGCCCCTGCTCGCGCAGGTCCGACCAATTGGAATAGGCGCGCGCCGTGGGCTCGCGCAGGGCGGCCACCAGGCGCGCCTCGGGGACGAGGGCCCGCATGCGGGGGGCCGCCGCGGGGTCCCACAGGTAGTAGGGCGTGGACTCGCCCGCGTACCCGCCGGGCCCGGGGGGCTCGAACAGCGCCTCGTAGGCCTGGCGGTCCACGACGTAGGCCCGGCAGGCGCGCTCGTCGCCGGGGCCCGCGAAGTCCGGGCGGGTGCCGTCGGTGAGGAAGAACTTGGGCTCCTTCACCCTCGACATGGCGATGCGCGGGTGCTGTCCCAGATAGCGGTGCAGCGACGTCGTGCCGCACTTGGGCGCCCCCACGACGAAGAGGTTGGGCAGGGCCATGTCCCGTCGCATCGTAGTTTGGCGTGCTGACCAGCAGTTGCGCCCGGCCCGCCGGTTAGCCTGGCGCGTGTGAGCGAGGGCCTCAGGGGGAGGCGGCGCCGGGCCCGCCACCTGCGGGCCGCGCGGCGCAACCTCGAGCCGCTGCCCGAGGGGCTGCGCGGCGCCGGGGGCGTGTGGGCCGTGGGCCTCGTGCGCGACGAGGTCGACATCATCGAGACCACGGTCAGGAACCTCGTCGCCCAGGGCGTCGAGCGCGTGGTGGTGGCCGACAACCTGTCCAGCGACGGCACGGCCGAGGTCCTCGCCCGCCTCGCCCGCACCCTGCCGGTGACGGTCCTCGCCGACCGGCTGGTCGCCTACTACCAGGCCGAGAAGATGACGCTCCTGGCGCGCGCCGCGGCGCGCGCCGGCGCCGGGTGGGTGCTGCCCTTCGACGCCGACGAGATCTGGCTGGCGCCGGGGACGACGCTGGCGCGCTGGCTCGAGGGGTGCGAGGCGGCCGTGGTGCAGGCGCCGGTGTTCAACCACGTGCCCACGGCGGGCGACGACCCGGCCGACCCCGACCCGGTGACGCGGCTGCGGTGGCGCAAGGCCGACCCCAACCGCCTCCACAAGGTGGTGTTCCGGGCGGACGGGCGCGCCCGGCTCGACCAGGGCAACCACGGCGTGCGCCGCCGGGGGCGCCGGGCCCGGGGCCTCGAGGTCCGGCACTTCCCCTACCGCTCCGAGGCCCAGTTCGTGCGCAAGGTGCGCCAGGGCAGCGCCGCGCTGGGCGTGTCGGAGCTCCCCGACGAGTCGGGCAAGCACTGGCGGGGGCTGGGCCGCAACGACGACGCCGCCCTGCACGGGGAGTGGCGCAGCCTCCTCGAGACCCACAACGTCCCGCTGGAGTGGTGGGTGCCGCGCCACGGGCTGGTCGAGGACCCCGTGGACCTCCGCTCGCTCAGCCCGCCGGCGTGACCGGCCGCCGCCGCCGGCGGAGGCCCTCGGCGGCCACGGCGCACACCAGCGCCCCGGCGCCCACGGCGGCGAGCACCAGCCCCAGCTCCAAGCGCGCCGGCCGGTAGCGGGCCACCACCACGTGCCGGCCGGCGGGCACCTTGGCCTGGAGCATGACCCCGGCGTAGGGAGCCAGCGCCAGCGGCCGGCCGTCGACGGTGGCCTGCCACCCGGGCACGTCGGTGAGCCGCAGCCGCAGCACCGCCGGCCCGGCGCCGTCGGTCACCATCCGCCACGTCGCCGGGTCGGGATGGGTGACCGCCACCGGCGCCCCCGGCGCGTCGAGCCCCGGCCACCCCCCGCCCCCGCCGGGCACGAGCGTGGCCCGGGCCACGCCGGGCACCCGGTACAGGCCCTCGCCCCCCACCGTGGCCACCCGCAGGGTGCCGGGCGGCCCGGGGGCGCCGGGGGTCTCCAGGACGTAGGCCACGCCGTAGCGGCGCGCCACGCGCGCCGAGTCCACGGCCGGGCAGAACAGCGAGAAGGGCACGCCCGGCCCCACCACCGGCCCGCCGCTCGCCCCGGTGGCGCCGCGCCAGGAGGTGCCGTAGGCCGTGGGTAAGACGGGGTCGTAGACGGCCATCTCGGCGACCCCGAAGGCGGCGTTGGCGTCGGGGACGATGCCCACCTGGTCGAAGGTGAAGCACCCGTTGTTGCCGAAGCCCACCAGCGCGTCCCCCACCAGGCGGGCCAGCCGGGCCTCGGCGGGCGTGGGGGCGAGGGCGCTGGGGCTCGACGACAGCAGGGGCGCGCCCGCCCCGACGAGCAGGGCCGTCTCGGCGGCGAGGAGCAGCCCGCCCGCCCACCCGCGCGCCCACCGGCGCGCCGGCGCGCCGTGCCCGGCGCGCCGCGGGGGCACCGACACCGCGCCCAGCCCGCCCAGCACGGCCAGCGCGGGCCACCCGAAGCTGTGGCTGCGGATGGCCGCCTCCGCCGGGGGGAGGTGCCCCCGCCCGAAGGCCCACACCGCCAGCAGCGCCACGCCGAGGGCGGCCAAGGCGACCTGGGCGGCGCGCCGGGCCACGCCGTCGTGGCGACGCGCCAGGTCGTCGAGGCCCGCGCCGGCCAGCAGGGCCAGGCCGAAGGCCATGGGGAGCAGCGCCCGGTTCCACGTGATGGGGCCGATGGCGGGCAGGGCCACCAGGGCCGAGAGGACCACGGGGACGAAGGCCACCGCCGCCCCCACCACGGCCACGACCACGAGGGGCGCCGTGTCGGGCCGCTCGCGCCGGGCGCGCACCGCGCCGATGCCCCCCACCACGGCGAGGGCGATCCCGATGACGCCGACGTAGGCGGCGGTGCGCATGAAGAACGAGGGGCCGAACCACACGCTGCCCGCCAGCGGCCAGCCGTCGAAGCCCTGCACGATCACGTGGACGAGGTCCGAGGCGGCCAGCACGTGGCTCTGGCCCTTGCCGGCGCGCACCGAGCCCGAGGCCAGCTGCAGCCCGGGCAGCAACAGCGGCGCCGACAGGGCGGCGCCGGCCACCGTGCCCACCACGAGGTCGACGAGGGGGCGGCGCACGGGGCCCGGCGCCCCGAGCCCGGCCCGCAGGACGAGGGCCCCGGCCACGTAGGAGGCCAGGGCCAGGCCCACGAGCACCACGGTGTCGGGCTGGCCGGCGTACACGGTGGCCGCCAGGGCCAGGGCGTACAGGGCCACGGCGCGCGCCCGCCGGCGTCCCCGCAGCACGGCCAGGGCGGCGGCGAAGAGCCAGCCCGTCCAGGCCATCACCCACGCCACGGGCCACCCCAGCCAGGCCACGAAGGGCCCGCTCAGCTCGAAGACCGTGGCCGCCATGGCGCACCCCAGGGCGCCCAGGCCCAGCATGCGGGCGAGTACGTAGGTGCCCGTGCCCGCGATGACGAGCACCACGAGGACCTCGACGGTGTAGGCGAGGTGCACCGGGGCCAGGTAGCCGGCCAGCACGGGGACGCTGAACGACGCCGCCTGCCAGTTGAACGCCAGCGGCATGCCCAGCCCGCTGTAGGGGTTCCACAGCGGGAGGTGGCCGGCGTGCACCTGGGTCCAGCCCAGGGTCGACCAGGGGATCATCTCGGTCACCTGGTCGAAGACCTGGCGGTTGTGCACCACCACGCCGTGCTGGTGCGACAGGCCGTAGCGCGACAGCCAGTCGATGGGGCCGAGGAACGACCCGTGGGCCAGGGCGGGGCCCACCAGCGCGCCCGCGGCGGCCAGCACCCAGGCCAGGCCGAGGGCGTGCTGGCGGCGCGTGGACGACACCGTCGACGTGGGTGCGCTCACCGGCGCGCCGGGCGGGCGCCCGCCCGCCGGTGCAGGCGCCAGTCGAGGGCCAGGGCGGCGCCCAGCACCACCGCCGTCGCGCCCGCCACCCAGATCCCGGCCACGAAGGCGACCGGCCGGTACTGCAGGACCACGGCGTGGGGCCCCGGGCCCAGGCGCGCCTGGAGCATGACCCCCGCGTAGCGCTCGAGCGGCAGGGGGCGGCCGTCGACGGTGGCCGACCACCCCGGCACGGCCGTCACCCGGAGGCGCAGCACCGCCGGCCCCGGCGCGTCGGTGCGCAGGCGCCACGTGGTCGGCTCGGGGGAACTCACGCGCACGGGCGACCCCGGGGCGTCCTCGGCCGGGAGGGCGCCGGCGGCGGGCGCGTCCACCAGCGTGGCGCGCGCCGCGCCGGGGACGCGGTAGAGGCCCTCGTCCCCCACGTCCCCCACGAAGGTGGTGCCGGCCGGGCCCCCGACGCCGCGGGGCTCGAGGACGTAGGCGACGCCGTAGCGGCGGGCCACCGACACCGAGTCCACCGCCGGGCAGAACAAGGAGAAGGGCACGGCCTCCGACGCCGGCGGCGCGCCGGTGACGCCCGTGGCCGTCTGCCACGACGAGAGCAGGGCCCGGGGCAGGAGGGGGTCGTAGACGGCCAGCTCGCTCAGCCCGAAGGCCGCGTTGACGTCGGGCGGGACGCCCAGCTGGCGCCCGGTGAAGCAGGCGTTCTCCCCCAGGCCCACGAGGCCGCCGCCCACGGTCCGGGCCAGCGCCCGCTCGGCGGGCGTGGGGGCGAGGGCGCTGGCGCTCGACGACAGCAAGTGGGCGCTGGCCCCCCACAGCAGGGCGGCCTCCGCCACCAGCGCCGCCGCCGCCGTCCAGGCGCCCAGGCTGCGCCGCGCCCCCTCCCCGCCCCGCCGCCGGCCGGCACCGCGGGCGGCCAGCGCCACCGCCCCGAGGCCCCCCGCGGTGGCCAGGCCGGGCCACAGGAAGCTGTGGGCGCGGATGGAGCCCTCGGCGGCGGGCAGGCCGCCCCGCCCCAAGAGCCACGTCGCCGCCAAACCGAGCGCGGCGAGGGCGAAGCCGCCCGCCGTCGTGCGCCGGACCCACCGCTCGTCCCAGGCGCGCGCCACGGCGTCGGCCCCCACCCCGGCCAGCACGGCCAGGGCGAAGCCCAGGGGCAGCAGGGCGCGCGCCCAGTTGACGGCGCGCACCCCCGGCACGGCCGTCACGAGCGACAGCACGGGCGGCACGAACAGCACCGCCCCGCAGACCACGGCGACCACGACGAAGGGCCCCGCCTCAGGCAGACGGGCGCGTCGGCGCCAGGCGGCGGCGACCCCCACGGCGCCCAGCACGAGCGCCACCACCCCCACGTAGGCGGCGCTGCGCACATAAGGAAAGGTGCCGAACCACCGGCTGCCCGCCACCGGCAGCCCGTCGAACCCCTGGAGCACCAGGTGGACCAGGTTGGCCGTGGCGGGTGCCTCGGTGACGGCCTTCTTGGCCCGCACCGAGCCGTCCAGGAGCTGGGCCCCGGGCAACAGCAGCGG
>DATJBC010000141.1:0-2178 GCA_035515515.1 Acidimicrobiales bacterium | reverse complement strand
GGCGGCTCAGGCCGGCCACGCGTGGGGCACAGGCGACATCGACGAGACAGACGTGAGAGCGGGAGAGGGCTGACATGGCGAAGCTGTACTACGAGTCCGACGCGGACGCCACGCTCATCCAGGGGCGCAAGGTGGCCATCGTCGGGTACGGGTCCCAAGGGCACGCACACGCCCTCAACCTGGCCGAGTCGGGCGTGGACGTCCGGGTGGCGCTGCGCGAGGGCTCGTCGTCGAAGGCCAAGGCCGAGGAGGCGGGGCTGCGCGTCCTGCCGGTCGCCGAGGCCGCGGCCGAGGCCGACCTCGTGATGATGCTCCTGCCCGACACCGAGCAGGCCGCGGTGTACGAGCGCGACATCGCTCCGCACCTGCGCCAGGGCGACGCGCTGTTCTTCGCGCACGGCTTCAACATCCGCTTCGGCCAGATCGTGCCCCCGGCCGGCGTGGACGTGGGCATGGTGGCCCCCAAGGGCCCGGGGCACCTCGTGCGCCGCACCTATACCGAGGGCGGCGGCGTGCCGTCGCTGGTGGCCGTGGCCCAGGACGCCTCCGGCAAGGCCCACGACCTGGCGCTGTCCTACGCATACGCGCTGGGGGCCACGCGCGCCGGGGTGCTCGATACCACCTTCGAGGAGGAGACCGAGACCGACCTCTTCGGCGAGCAGGTCGTGCTGTGCGGCGGCCTCACCGCCCTGGTGCAGGCGGGCTACGAGACCCTGGTGGACGCCGGGTACCAGCCCGAGTCGGCGTACTTCGAGTGCCTGCACGAGCTCAAGCTCATCGTGGACCTCATGTACGAGCAGGGCATCGCCGGCATGCGCTACTCCATCTCCGACACCGCCGAGTACGGGGACCTCACCCGGGGGCCACGCGTCATCGACGACCACGTGCGCGAGACCATGAAGCAGATCCTCGCCGACATCAAGTCGGGAGCCTTCGCCGAGGAGTGGATCGCCGAGAACCGCTCGGGGCGCGGGCGCTTCGAGGCGCTGCGAGCCAACGGTGCCGCCCACCCCATCGAGAAGGTCGGTGCCGAGCTGCGCGCCATGATGCCCTTCATCAGCGCCGGGCGCCGGCGCGTCCAGGACGTGTCGGGCGGCTGAGGTCCCCGGCGTGAGCCCCGGGGGATCGCCCGGCACCACCCGAGAGCCCGACGGCCTGGCCGGCCTCCCCCTGGAGCTGGTGCGCGACGCCGCCCTGGAGCGGGCGGGCGCCCTGGGCTGCGACCATGCCGAGCTCCGCGTCGAGCGCATCCGCTCGCAGTTCGTGTCCCTGCGCGACGGCGTGGTGGAGACGACCGTCGACGACACCGAGGTCGGCGTGGGGCTGCGGGTGGTCCACAGCGGGTCCATCGGGTTCGCCGCCACCGTCGAGCTCCACCCCGACGCCGCCGCCGAGCTGGCCGACGCCGCTGTCGGCCTGGCCCAGGAGACCTCGTCGGCCCTGGGCACGCCGGTGGTGCTGGCCGGCGAGCCCCGCCACGGCGAGGCGCGCTGGTCGTCGGGCTACGACGTCGACCCCACCTCCGTCCCCGTCGCCGACAAGGTGGCGCTGCTCGAGGACTGGAGCCGGCGCCTGCTCGACGCGCCGGGCGTCGACCACACGACCGCGCACTTGTTGGCGGTGGTGGAGGACAAGCACTTCGCCGACCTGACGGGGACCCGCACCACCCAGCGCAGGGTGCGCATGCACCCGGTCGTGGAGGCGATCGCCGTGGACGAGGCCTCGGGGACCTTCGAGTCGATGCGCACGCTGGCGCCCCCCGTCGGACGGGGCTGGGAGTACGTCACGGGCACAGGCTGGGACTGGGACGACGAGCTCGCCCGGATCCCCGGGCTCCTGGCCGAGAAGGTGGCCGCGCCGTCGGTCGACCCCGACGCCTACGACCTCGTCGTCGACCCGTCGAACCTGTGGCTCACCATCCACGAGTCGGTGGGCCACGCCACCGAGCTCGACCGGGCCCTCGGCTACGAGGCGGCCTACGCGGGGACGTCGTTCGCCACCTTCGACAAGCTGGGGACGCTGCGCTACGGGTCGCCCCTCATGCACGTCACGGGGGACCGCACCACGCCACACGGGCTCGCCACCGTCGGCTACGACGACGAGGGCGTCGAGGCGCAGTCCTTCGACATCGTCCGCGACGGGGTGCTCGTGGGATACCAGCTCGACCGGCGCATGGCG
>DATJBC010000140.1:0-4609 GCA_035515515.1 Acidimicrobiales bacterium | reverse complement strand
GAGTGCTCCACCGGCCCGTCGTAGTCGTAGGTCGTGACGTGGGTGACCCGAAGCACCCGTTGGCCGCTCACGGGGCGCATGCTGGCCCGTGGCGACGCCGAACCGGTGGATCTCGGGCGGTGCGCCACCGCGAGCGGCCCGGCCCCCTCGAGGTCGTCGGTGGCGGCGCCGGGAGCAGGCCCGCTCCGGGAGAAGTAGGTGCGGACCATCTCGTCGTGGACCCGGGCGATCATGCCCAGCAGCTCGTTGAGACGAGCACGCACCTGGAACTCGTCCGCCTCGGCGAAGGAGGCTCCGGCCACGGCCACGGACGCGTCGGTGCACGCCGTCAACACGGCCTCGTTGTTGGGGAGGCCCTTGACGTGCTCCGCCACACCGGACAGCCCGACACTCACCGAGTGCGGCAGTCGCTGGTCCTGGACGACGAAGCGCAGGAGCGACGTCGAGTCGGGTTCGACGGGCACCGCCCGGCGGAACGGGTGGTACGCGCACAACGACCGGAGGATCGCCATTCGGTGCGTGTCGCGGTAGGAGTCCCCCAGTGACGTGCCCACCGCATCGTGGGACCGGGCGGCGAGGACCCGGCAGGTCATGTCGGCCCGCTCGATCTGCTGGCCGATCTGGAGGAATGCGTACGCTTCGTCGCGCCGCATCGACCCTTCGAGGACGCCGGTGAGCCGCTGGCACTCCTCGATGACCCGCCGGAGCCAGCCAACCCGGACGTCGCGGTCGGTGATCCGGCGGGCGTCGGCCCGCAGGCAGTGCCAGAGGTTGTGCAGGACCTCCCACGCCTCGCGGGGGACGGTCGGGCGGGCGTCGCGCAGGTTGGCGCGCGCCAAGGTGAGCGAGGCCATGAGCGAGGAGGGGTTTTCGAGGTCGGTGAGCACGTGCGTCACGACATCGTCCTCGCTCCCCCCGGCGGCCGTGGCGCCGTCGTGGTGGCGGCCGAAGATCTCGGTGAGCGGTGTCCAGCCCACGTCCGCACCCAAGGGCAGGTCGAAGTGTGTCTCCCCGTGGACCTGCACGACGCGCGCCGTGGTCTCGGCGCGCTCGACATAGCGTCCGGTCCAGTAGACGGTCTCGGCCATGCGGGAGAGCAGCATCGGGATCCTCGTCTCGTCCTGCGGCTACTGGGGGGCGGCAGGCCCTGACGCGGCGCGGGCTCCCTCAGGACCGCTAAACCCCGGTGGCCGGTTCGGGGGCGGCGGGATGGTGGCGTCCACCACCCAGGTGTCCTTGCTCCCGCCGCCCTGTGACGAGTTGACGATGAGCGACCCCCGGTGCCGGGCCACCCTGGTCAGGCCGCCGGGGGCCACGTAGGCGTTGTCGGCTCCGAGAACCGTGAAGGGCCGCAGGTCGACGTGGCGCGCCTCCACCTGTCCGTCGCAGAGGGTGGGCATGGTCGACAGCGACAGCACCGGCTGTGCGACCCAGTTGGGGGCGTACTGGCTGATGCGCTGGGCGACGTGGGTGAGTGCCGCGTCGCCCGCCGTGGGCCCGATGACCACCCCGTAGCCGCCGGACTCGGTAGCGGGCTTGATGACGAGGGCCTCGAGATGATCGAGGACGTAGGCCCGGTCCTCGTCGTCACCACAGCGCCACGTGGGGACGTTGGCGAGGACGGGATCCTCCCCGAGGAAGTAGCGGATGATGTCGGGGACGAAGGCGTACACGGCCTTGTCGTCGGCCACGCCCGCCCCCGGCGCGCTCACCAGGCCCACGTTGCCGGCGCGCCAGGCGCGCATGAGTCCGGGCACGCCGATCAGCGACTCGCGGCGGAACACCTCGGGATCGAGGAACCCGTCGTCGACGCGGCGGTAGATGACGTCGACCCGCTCGAGGCCTCCGACCGTCCGCATGAACACGCCCTCGTCGCACACCATGAGGTCGGGGCCGGTCACGAGCTCGACGCCGAGCTGCTGGGCGAGGAAGGCGTGCTCGCAGTAGGCGGCGTTGTGGACGCCAGGGGTGAGGATCACCACCGTGGGGTCGGGGCGGTGTGGGGCCAGCGACCGCAGGGCGCGACCCAGCTCCGCGGTGTAGGGGTCGACGGGCTCGACGCTGTAGGTGCGGAAGAGCTCGGGGAACACCCGCTTGGCCACCATGCGGTTCTCGAGCAGGTACGACACGCCCGAGGGGACGCGCAGGTTGTCCTCCAGGACGTAGAACGTCCCGTCCTCGCCCCGCACGAGGTCGCTCCCGCAGATGTGCGCCCAGATCCCACCCGGCGGACATGCCCCGATGCACTCCGGGCGGAAGTTGGGGGAGGACGTCACGACCTCGCCGGGGACGACGCCGTCGCGGATCGACCGCTGGTCGTGGTAGACGTCGTCGATGAATGCGTTGAGGGCCCGCAGGCGCTGCACGAGGCCCTTCCGGATGCGGGCCCATTCGGCAGCCTCGATGATGCGGGGGATCACGTCGAAGGGCCACGGGCGCTCGCGGTCGTCCGCGCCGTCTGCGGCGTGGAACGTGACGCCGATACGCCGAATTTCGTCGTCGGCGGCCTGTTGCCGGGCCGCCAGGGCGTCCGGGGTGAGCGACGACAGGTGCTGCCAGAGCCCGGCCGCGGCCGGACGGGGCCGCCCGGAGGGCTCGAGCAACTCGTCGTATCCCGGCCCCGGGTCGTACCCCAGAGGCGACACCGCCGGTTCACGCGACGGAACCACGGGATGCCCCACGAGCCCACCATAGGGATGCGCCGTGAACGGTGAAGGTCGTCCAGATGACGTGGGCGTTAAATCTCGGTGATCCGCGAGCCCCGCCGGGCTACGGTGGCGGTCTTGGCGATGACGTCACACGGCCTCGACAGCGGGCCACTGCGACGTGACCTCACCGGCGTGTCGCGCCCACGATCATGACGGATGTCGCCGCGATGAACGCCTGGGTGGTGGGGACACCGGGGCCCATGGCGTCGGAGCCGCTCCAGCGCGTCCGACGGGCCGTCCCCCACCCAGGTCCCGGACAGGTGCGCGTCCGTGTGCACGTCTGCGGCGTGTGCCGCACCGACCTCCATCTCGCCGAGGGGGACCTGCGGCCGCGCCGTCCCCAGGTAGTGCCCGGCCACGAGGTGGTGGGCGTGGTGGACGAGATCGGGGCCGGGTCGGCGCGGTTCTCGGTCGGCGACCGGGTGGGCATCCCGTGGCTGGCGAGCACGTGCGGCCGCTGCCGATTCTGCCGGGCCGGACGCGAGAACCTCTGCCTCGGCCCGCGCTTCACGGGGTGGGACACAGACGGGGGGTACGCGGAGCTCGCCGTGGCCGACGAGGCCTACCTCTACGAGCTGCCCGCCTCGTTCAGCGACGTCGAGGCGGCACCGCTTCTCTGCGCGGGGATCATCGGCTACCGCGCCCTGCGCCTGTGCGAGCTCCCCCCCGGGGGGACCCTCGGCATCTACGGCTTCGGCGCGTCCGCCCACCTGGTCGCCCAGGTGGCGCTGTCGCAGGGTGCCCGCCTGCACGTGCGCACCCGGGACCTGGAGGTGCGCGCCCTGGCCGAGGCGCTGGGGGCGGCCAGCGTGGCCGACTCCTATGCGCCGTGCCCCGAGCCGCTCGACAGCGCCATCCTGTTCGCGCCGGCCGGGGAGCTCGTGCTCCCCGCCCTCGAGGCCCTCGACCGGGGAGGGACGCTGGCGGTGGCGGGGATCCACCTGAGCGACATCCCCGTCCTCGACTACCAGCGCCACCTCTTCCAGGAGCGCACGCTCCGGAGCGTGACCGCCAACGCCCGCCACGACGGCACCGAGTTCCTGCGGCTGGCGGCCCGCATCCCGGTGAAGCCGACGGTGACGGAGTACTCCATGGACCGGGCCGCCGACGCCCTCACCGACCTGGCACAGGGCCGGGTCCGGGGGGCGGCGGTCCTCGTCAACCCCTGAGGCGCGCCACCGCCGGCCCCGTTACCTCGACTCCGTCCCCGCCCGGAGCTGTGCCCGCAGGTCGGTCAGGTCGCGAAACGGGTGGTGCGCCCGTTCCGTCCGCCGGCACCAGGCGGCCGGCCGATCGGTGGCGAACACGACGTCGGCCACCTCGGCCGCCTTGGTGTCGCTGGCCCCGTCGCCCACCAGCACGGTCACGGCCCCGGTGGCACGAGCGGCGCGGATGGGGGCCTCCTTGAGCTCGACGGGGCCATCGGCGTGTCGGCGGGCACGGTCGTGGCAGGCAACATCGGGGTGGCACAGCGCTTCGAGTACACCGTGATCGGCCCGCCGGTGAACGAGGCCGCCCGCCTCACCGAGCAAGCCAAGCACCGGCTGGGCCGCGTCCTCGCCGGCGACGAGGCGCTCGCCCGTGCGGAGTCCGAGACGGGCGTGTGGCAGGCTGCCGACGAGATCCATCTCCGCGGTCACGCCGAGCCCGTGCTCGTCTACGAGCCCGCCCACACCGCGGCTGCGTCGGAGCCGGTCCTCTGAGCGGTCGCTCGGTCAGGGCCTGAGCACCGAGCAGAGCGCCGGGGGCAGGCCCATGGCGGTGCGCAGCGTGGTGGAGGCATCGGACCGGGCGTTGCTCGCATCGGTGATCGCGTCGTCCTGCGCCTGGGTGGCTTGGCCGTCGGTGGGCTCGATGACCTGCAGGGCGTTGATGTAGCCCGAGACGTCGGCTTCGAGCGC
>DATJBC010000139.1:0-15893 GCA_035515515.1 Acidimicrobiales bacterium | reverse complement strand
GCGGCAAGCTGCTGTTCCCGGTGCCGTGGTCGCCGATGTCCGAGGTCGACCTGGCGTCGGTGCCCACCGACGGGGCCCCCCACGAGTCCACCCTGTACATGGAGGACACCGGGTGGCCACATGCACCGATCGACGACTACGTGGAATTCTGGGGATCGGGGTACTACGAGCCGATGAAAGAGCGGGCCGCCAACCTGCTCGACATCCAGGCGGTGTTCCAGGTGGCGTTCGGGACCGGGCTGCGCAAAGAGGCGATCCTCATGCAGAAGATCGTCAACAACCAGGTGCTCCTGCACCTGCTCACCCACGAGACCGACCCCGAGCACCGCCAGCCGGGCCAGTTCATGCACGACGCCCTGGCGTTCCGCGACCGCTGGGAGAGCAAGCTGCTCCGCACGAGCACGTGGTCGCCCCTGTACTGAGGACCCCGGCGCGACGGGGCCCTCATCGGGGTGTCGCTCCGGCGGCGAACGGCCCGGGCCCCCGCCGGGCCCGGGAACGGGCGCAGGCCAGTCGATAGGCTCTGCGCCGTGCGGGGGTACGGGGGTCTGCGCATGACGCCGGCGCGCGCCGTCGTGTGCGCCGTGATCGTGGCGGCCGGCCTGGGGGTGGCGGCCCCCAGGGCGGGCGCACAGACCACCGCCGTCAAGGCCTTCATGACCCTCTACGGCTACGAGGACAACTCCCCGCCCGGCACGGTCATCTCCCATCCCTGCATCCATGCGAGGGCCGGCGGGGCAGGGACCTACGCCAACCCCATCACCTTCGCCACCGACACGGCCGAGCTGCCCTACTGCCAGATCGTCTACGTCCCCTACATGCAGCGGTACTTCATCCACGAGGACGAGTGCTCGCAGTGCGACCAGAACTGGAACGCCGGCCACCGCTACCGCTTCGACATGTGGGCCGGCGGCGACGCCTCCTCGCGCCGGCAGCCCGAGCGCAAGGCCCTCGCCCGGTGCGAGAGCGCGTGGACCCGGGCCAACTCGGCCAGCGACCCCGACAACCCCACGGTGGAGATCGACCCGCCGCCGAACCTTCCCGTGACGCCCGCCCCGATCTTCTCCCCGCCCACGGGGTGTTGGAGCGGGGGCCCCTTCGTCGTGGCCAACCCCGGCAAGCAGACGAGCCGCACCGGCTCGCCCGTCACCCTGCACATCAGCGCCCACGACTACGCCGCCAGCCCGATCCCCCGGTACGCGGCGTCGGGCCTCCCCGGCGGCCTGTCCATCAACGCCACGACGGGGGTGATCTCGGGCACGCCCACCACCAGGGGGCGCACGACGGTGGCCGTCGTCGTGTCGGACCCCACCGGCTCGGCGTCGGTCTCCTTCGTCTGGAACGTCAGGCGGGGCTGAGCGCCCGCCCCCGCCGCCCGGCTGGCTCCCCCGACCCCGCCGCGGCCCGGTGCTCGTCGAGCGTCCTGGCCAGCTCGGCGCGGAAGTGGGTGCAGCGCAGGACGTTGGGGCTCGGGCAGCCCAGCGCGTGCTCGAGGCCCTCGGCGGTGCGCGCCAGCGCGGCGATGTGCGCCCGGGTCTCGTGCAGCTTCCGAGAGACCAGGTCCTTCCAGTCGCTCTCGCCCCGCGTGGCCAGCACGGCGTCGATCTCCGCCAGGGAGAAGCCCGCCCGCTGGCACATGATGATCACCGCCAGGCGCTCGAGGACGTCGGGCCGGTACTGGCGCCGCAGGCCCTTGCGGGTGGCGCTGTCGACGAGGCCCTTGTCCTCGTAGAAGCGCAGGGCCGACGGGGAGATGCCGCTCGCCCGGCTCACCTCGCCGATGTCCAGGAGGGCGCCGGCGGGGGGCATTGACTTCAAGTGTAGTTGAAGTTGTTGAATCGGGGCATGGCGCCCCCACCCCTCCCGGACCGCGGCGGCGCCGCGGGCGCGCCGGCGGGCAACGGCGCGTTCGAGGGCCTGCGGGGGCGCCTGGCCGCCGCCGTCATGGCCCGGGCGAACCGGGACATGGAGGCGGCCGCGCTCGACCTGCTGGCGCCGCAGGACGGCGAGCGCATCCTCGTCCTCGGCTACGGCCCCGGCGTCGGGATCAACCTGCTCCTCGAGCGCTGCCGCCCGGCGGGCGTGGTGGCGGTCGACCCCTCGACGGCGATGGCCGCGGTGGCCCGCCGGCGCCTGCGCCGGCAGGCGGGCGGTGCGGCGGTGTCGCTCGTGGTGGGCGACGTCACCGCCCTCGGCCCCGACGTCGCCGGCTTCGACGGCGCCGTGGCCGTCAATTGCCATCAGCTGTGGGGCCCGCTGGGCCCCGCCACCGCCGCCGTGGCGGCGCGCATCGGCCCCGCCGGGCGGCTGGTGTCGCTCACCCACGACTGGGCCATCGCCCGCGTCGCCCCCGTCGAGGAGTGGCGGGACCAGGCCTCGGTGGCGCTGCGCCGGGGCGGCCTGGGCGCACTGTCGTGGGGTGGGGGCCAATACCGGAGCGGGCCCGGCACCTGGGTGGTCGCCCGGCGCCCGGCGCCCTGTCCCCCCGGCGAAGGCACGCCGTGGGCCACCGCCGTTGGCGAGCGGGGCCCCACGGCGACGGGAGGGGGCCTCCGGCATGAGGAATGATGTCCGCCGTGCCGGACGGACGGACCCAGACCAAGGAGCCCAAGACCGCGTCGGCGCCGGCGCACGCCCGCCAGGGCCAGAGCCGGGCACGCTGGCGGACCCTGGTCGGCTGGGTCGTCTTCCTGGCGGTGATCGTGGTGTTCAGCACCGCCGTCCGGGCCTTCGCCCTCCAGACCTACTACGTCCCGACGCCCTCCATGACCCCCACGCTCATGCCCGGCGACCGCATCATCGTGGACAAGCTGTCGGGGACCATCCACCGGGGAGACATCGTGGTCTTCCACGACGTCCCGGCCGACAGGGGCGGGCCGCCCACGCTCGTCAAGCGGGTGATCGGACTCCCCGGCGAGAGGATCTCGTCGAGGGGCGACACCGTGCTCATCGACGGACGGCCCGTCGGCGAGCCGTGGCTGCCCCGGCTGGTCGGGGAGTGCGCGCAGAGCGCCTTCATGATCAGGCCCACGACGATCGCCCCCGAGCACTACTTCGTGATGGGCGACTGCCGGGGGGACTCCGGCGACAGCCGGTTCTTCGGGACGGTCCCGGTCGGCAACATCGTCGGCAAGGTCGACCTCATCATCTGGCGCAGCGGCCACCCCTGGATCCACTGGTTCTGAGCGGCTTCCTGAGCGGCGCGCCCTGATCGACGGGTCCCGATCGGCTGACGCCGGTCGGCATCTCCAGGGCGTGGCGCCGCCGGCCCGCCCACGACGGACGTCCCCGGCGGCGTTCCGACCACGGTCCGGCACCGGACGCGAGCGCGCCGGGGACGCGGTCACCCCCGCGCGATCCGAGTCACAACATCGGCCACGTCAGGTGCCGAGAAGGTTGCGGGCCGTGAGGTTGGGGGCCCGCCGAACCCGGTTGGCGGGTTGTTGAGTCTCCGTTGGCCGCACGGTGACCCTCGCCTTGGAGGCTGGGAGGGGTCGTCACGCGGAGTGCCCGAGTGCCACGAAGAGTGCCGGGAGCGAGGGGGTCGGCGGCCGACGGGGGAGCGCGGGGATGGAGGTCACGCCGATGCCACGGTGCCCGGGGACGGTCGTCGTCCACCGCGACCAGGCCATGACCTGCACCAGCGAACGCTGCCCCGCCCCGCCCACCCCCGCCGACTGGTTCGACGTCCACGCCAGCGTCGTGCCCTGCACCGTCGCCCACCGCGAGGGGAACTGCGCCGTGTGCGCCTATCGACCCGGCGGCCGCCGGCCCGGCGCGCCGCCGGCGGGCCAACGGCGGGCGGCCCCCCTCCGTGCTCCCACCAACGACGAGTGGGCCACGATCATCCCGCTGGGCCGGCCGACCGGCCCGCGCCGTCCGTGACGGCCCGGCGCCCGCCCGCCGGCGCGGGCACCGTTGCGGGGGCCCACGCCCCCGACCCCGCTGGGGGGTCACCGCGCCCCGACCCTGCGGTGGCGTGCCCGCCGCCGCCCCGTGACGGCCCGCGGGCCGGGAGGAGCCATGGCTGATCGCCTGATCGTCGACCTGACCGACGACCACACGGCGGTCGTGAGCGTCCAACCCGGCACCCAGCGGCACCGGCGCACGGTGGGAGAGCCCGTCGCCTGGGCGTGGCCCCTGGAGCCCGACGAGGACGAGGCCCTGCGCTGGTACCTCGAGAGCGACCCGCGCGCCCGGTCGGGCACCGACCCGCGCGGCGCCGCCGTGGCCGGCAAGCTCGAGGACTGGGGCCACGCCGTGTTCGGCGCCCTCTTCGACGCCGGCCCCGCCCGGCGCGCCTACGAGCAGGCGTTGGGGTCCCCCGACGGCGCCGAGGTGGTCATCCGCTCGTCGTCGCCGGACATGCTGGCGCTGCCCTGGGAGCTGCTGCGCGACCCCGCCCGTCCGAGCCCGGTGGCGCTGGACCTCCTGGGGCTGACCCGGGGGATCCCCGCCATCCTCGACCGGGGGCCGCTGTCGGTCCCGGGGACCTCGCTCCGGGTCCTCATGGTCATCTGCCGGCCCGACGACGTCGACGGCGACGACTACACCACGCTGTCCCGGCCGCTCACGGCGCGCCTCGACGCCGTGCGGGGCCCCGTCGAGCTGGCGGTGCTGCGACCGCCCACCTTCGACACCCTGGCCGACACGCTGGCCCGGGCGGACGACGAAGGCCGGCCCTTCCACGTCGTGCACTTCGAGGGCCAGGGGGCCCTGCTGCACCGCAGCGCCCGCGGCCGCACCCGCAAGGACGGCGTGTGGCTGCTCGAGGCCCACGACGGCGGTCCCAACCCGGTGTCGGCGGGCAAGCTCGGAGAGGCGCTGCGGTCGCACGCCGTCCCCCTGGTGGTGCTGAGCGCGTCGCATCCCCCCGTCGGGGGGACCTCCACCGAAGCGGCCATGGCCACGACCCTGCTCCGCCAGGGCCTGGCCGCCGTGCTCACCACGGGGTACGGCCTCGACACCGGTGCCGCCTCGGACTACCTGGTGGCCGTGTACGACCGCCTCTTCGCCGGGGACGACGTCGCCCAGGCGGCGAGCGCCGCACGGCACCGGCTCGTGGACCTCGACGGGCGCGCCGACACCGCCGACGTCGGGCACGCCGAGTGGATGGTCCCCGTCCTCTACCGGGGCCGCGACATCGCCTTTCCCGAGTTGCGCGTCCGGCGCGGCCGCCCGGTGCCCGGCGGGAGGGTCCACGCCGGAGCGGGCCCCGCCTCCCACGGCGGCGCGGGGGACGCCCTCGCCCCGGCGGACGGGACCTTCGTCGGCCGCGACGGCCTGCTGTGGGACATCGAGGTGGCCGCCCGGTCCCAGCGGGCCATCGTGCTGCACGGCCCGGCGGGCACCGGGAAGACCGAGCTGGCCAAGGCGTTCGGCCGGTGGTGGCGCGACACGCGGGGGGTCGAGGAGCCGCACTGGGTGCACGTCCACTCCTTCGAGCCCGGGGTGGCCTCGCGGGGCCTGGACGGGGCCCTCAACGCCCTGGGCGTGCAGCTGTTCGGGAGCGACTTCGTGCGGGTCGAGCGGGCCCAGCGCCACGCGCTGGTGGCCGACGCCCTGCGCGCGCACCGCATGCTGCTCATCTGGGACAACTTCGAGGCGGTGCGGTCCGCGCCCGACGACGCCACCCCCGCCGTCGACGACGACACCTGGGAGCAGCTGCGCCGCTTCGTCGCCGAGATCGCCAACGGCCCACAGAGCGCGCTGATCATCACCAGCCGCTCGGACGAACCGGACATCGGCGCCGTGCGGCGCATCCCCGTGGCCGGGCTGCCACCGCGCGACGCGGCCACCTACGCCGATCGCCTGGTGGAGGATCACCCTGTGGCGGCGCAGCGCCGGCGGCGACCCTCGTTCGCCTCACTCATGGCGTGGCTCGACGGCCACCCGCTCAGCATGCGGGTCGTCCTTCCGCTCCTGCAGCACCTCGAGCCCGACGCCCTCGTGGCCAGCGTCACGCACACCGGTTCGGACGCAGACGCCACGACGCCGCGCCGCGCCGCGGGCGCCACGGCGCTCGAGTCGTCGGTGGGCCGGGCGCTGGACCAGCTCGGCGCAGCGGTGCGTGCCCGCGTGGTCGTGGCCTGCCTGTTCCGGGAGGCCGTCGAGGTGGACGTGCTGGGCGTGCTGTCGGGCATCCCCGGCGTGCCGGAGCGGTTCGCCAACCTCACGCGCCGCCAATGGAAGGACGTCGTGGAGCGGGCCGTCGACGCCGGCTTGCTCACCGAGGGAGGAGCCGACGCCTACGGCCTCCACCCCGCCGTGCGCGAGCTCCTGGCTGCACGCTGGCGCCACGAGGCGGCCGAGGCCTACGAAGACGAGCGGACGGCGTCGCTCGACGGTCTGCTCGCCGCCCACGCCATCGTGGCCGGCTACCTCCACGAGCAACTGCAGAGCGACGGTGCGCCCGGCGCCGTGGCCAGGCTCGCCCGGGGGCGGCGCACGCTCGGCGCGCTGCTGGGGCACGCCCTCGACACCGGCCGGTGGGAGCAGGGACAGCAGATCCTGCAGCCCCTCAGCGTGCTGTGGAGTCTCCGTGGGCTCGACGAGGAGGCCCGCGGCTGGCTCGAGCGGGCGCGCGCCGCGGTGGAAGCGGCCGACGGGCCGGCACCCGACCTCGACACCGACGCCGGCGCGCTGTGGCTGTTCGCCGCGGGCCACCAGGGGACCACCCTGGTCGGAGCGGGACGCCTCGACGAGGCCGCCGCTGTCTACCTCGACCTCGCCGAGCGCCTCGAGGCCCAGCCGGGGTCCGTCCGGCGCAACGGGCGACTGGCGTCGGTCTACGGCGAGCTCGGGGCCGTGGCGCACCTCCAGGGGAACTACGGCGACGCCGAGGGCTGGCACCGCAAGGCGCTGCGCATCGAGGAGTCGCGTCACAACCCGCGGGGCGTGGCCGGCAGCCATCACCAGCTCGGCATCGTCGCCGAGCTGCGCGGGAAGCTGGACGAGGCCGAGAGCTGGCACCGCAAGGCGCTCGGCATCCAGCACTCCCTCGACGACCGCCCCGGGTTGGCCGCCTCCTACCACCAGCTCGGGATGGTGGCCCAGGCCCAGATGAAGCTGGACGAGGCCGAGGACTGGTATCGCAAGGCGCTCGACATCGAGGTGTCGCTGGGCGACGGCCCCAAGATGGCGGCCACCCACCACCAGCTCGGCATGGTGGCCGAGCTGCGGGGCAGCCTGGCCGACGCCGAGGACCGCTACCGCCGATCGCTGGCGATCAAGGAGCCCCTGGACGACCGGGCCGGCATGGCGGTCACCTACGCCCAGCTCGGCCTGCTCGAGGAGACCCGGGGCAACTTCGAGGAGGCCCTGGCGTGGAACGTCCGGTGTGTGGCGCTGTTCGACCAGGTGCCGCACCCCGCCACGGGGACCGGGCCCGCCCGGCTGGCCGCGCTCACCGCCCACCTGGGTGAGGACGAGCTCGAACGGTGCTGGGCCGAGGTGACCGGGCAGCCGGTTCCCCCCGCGGTGACGGCCTTCGTCGGCCTCCACGCCCTGGCGCTCCCCTCCTGAGGACGGCCCCCGGCCGCGGCGCCGGCGCGCCGCGTCGTCGACAGAGGCGGCGCGCTCGGTGCCGTTCGCCTCGAGAGCGCCCGGGTCGGCGTGGGTCCCCGGGCGGGGGGACCGGGGATCAGTGGAGCCCGGGGGCGAGCAGCAGGCCGAAGGCGATGGCGTTGAAGGTGCTGTGGGCGATCATCCCCGGTGCCAGCCGCCCGTAGTGGTGCCGGAGGTAGCCGAGCACGATGGCGGCCGGGAACAGGATGAGCGGCGCCAGGATCCCTTCGTTCGCCACGTGTGCGAACGAGAAGATCACCGCCGTGACGAAGATGGCGGGGACGGCGCCCACCCGCCGGGTGAACGCCCCCTGGATCAAGCCGCGGAAGAACAGCTCCTCGATCACCGGGGCTCCCCCGAGCAGCAGCAGTGCGTAGACGACCCAGCCGGCGGTGCCCTCGGGGGTGATGCCGGTGATCTGGTGCCCCGAGTTCGACGACAGCGTCCCGTGCTCCGCCAGGAGCACCAGGATCAAGATGACCGTGGCGGGCGTCCGGCCGATCACGCCGCCGGCCACCCCGCGCGGGACGTCGCGCCAGCTGGGCCAGGCCAGCCCGAAGTCCGCCGCCAGGCTCCCGGTGCCGTTGCGCCGCGAGGCCACCACCACGGCGCCCACGAAGCCCACCCACAGCGCCAGCTGCGTGACGAGCAGGAACCAGGGGTTCCGGGAGTCGATGTTCCCGTGCGTGTCGATGGCGAACCCGATCGTCACGAGGATGGAGAGGGCCACCCCGACGCCGGCGCCCACGGCGGCGATCCCGCCACCTTTGATGCCCGGCCCCTTGGGCGCCCGCTCCACGGCGGGGCGCGACGGGTACCGGGCGTAGGGGTAGCCGGGGTGCGGGTAGCCGGGGGGAGGGACCTGGGGCCGGTAGGGGCCGTGCAGGTAGGCCGTCCAGCGAGAGCCGTCCCACCAGCGCAGCGGCGCGTGGCCCCACGGGTCCGCGTACCACCCGGGGTTCGCCCTGGGCGGGGGGAGCGGGGAGGCCGGCGGCGGCGGGTGCGCCGAGGGTTGCGGGATCACCGCAGGTCCTCGTGCCGGGGGGAGGCCGACACGCTCAGGGCCGGACGTCCACCACCACGGAACGGGCCACCTTGTCGTGCCATGCTTGGCGACGTCGGTCCCACAGCGGTGCGAGCGAGTCGAGGATGTAGGGGATCGACAAGGGGATCGAGAACAGGAGCGTGATGAGGTTTCGCCCCAGCGCCCGCCAGAAGCCGATGGGCGTGGCCGTCTGGGCGTCGCGCACCGCGATGCCCAGCGCCATCTTGCCCACGGTCTGGCCGCGGTTCGACCCGTTCAGTGCGGCGAAGTAGATGGCCCCGGGGAGGGCCAGGATGAGCCAGAAGGCGACGAGCGCGCCGAACGTCGCGCCGGCGGAGCTCTGGCGTGGCTGGTTCGTCGACGACGGCCCCAGGGCGGCCGCGAAGACGAGCGCGATCACCAAGGTGGACAGCCCCACGATCATCCAGTCGATGAGGATCGCCACGAGGCGTTTCCACCACGCCGCCAGCGGGACGCGCAGCACCTCGTCGACGTACAGCCCCGGCGGGACGCCCCAGGCGGGCGGGTAGGCGTAGCCCGGCGGCGCCCCGTAGGGCGCCGGCTGTCCGTACCCGGGCGGCGCCCCGTAGCCGCCGGTCGGCCCCCACGGAGGGGGGGATCCGTAGGCCGCAGCGGCCCCGTAGCCCGGAGCGGCCCCGTAGGGCGGAGCGGCCCCGTAGGGCGGAGCGGCACCGTAGGCGGGGGCCGGGCCGTAGGCGGGGGCCGGGCCGTAAGGAGGAGCGGCGCCCGGCGGCGGGACCCACGCCGCCGAGCCGGGAGGAGCCGGCTGGCCAGCGGGTGACCCCGAGCCGTCGTCCGAGGTCACGTCCCTCCCGGGCTGCTCAGCGTCCTGCGCGGAAGCTCGTGACGGGGCGTCGGGGTGCAGGTGGGGCGGGTACCACTTGCCGTCGGAGGCGATCCACCAGCCGGCCCCGTGCGAGGTGTCGCTCACCCGCGAAGAGCGTACTGCCGCGCCTCGGCCTACCTCGGTCCCCGACCGAGATCGGCGCCGAGGTCGTGCGCGGCGGGCCGGGGCTCACGGGAGGCCGTCGCCACGGCGCCCGCACCCCGTGGTGTCAGGATGCCGGTGGCGGCGACGGTGGGGGTGTCCCCGTGGACGGGGACGCGCCCACCGTGGCACCCGGGGGAGGCCCACCCGCCGGCGGGCCACCCGGTGGCGCGCCGGGGGTCACCGGGTAGCCGAGGTTGGCGGCACGCCGGGTGAACTCCTCCCAGGTGATCTCGCCCCGGGCGTAGGCGACGCGGAGCGCGCTGAGGGCGGGGTCCATGCCCGGGTGCGCCGGCCAGGGCCCGCCTCGCTGCGGGTGATGGCCGGGGCCCGCCCGCCACGAGCGAGCCACCGAGACGACCAGCAAGACGACGGCTGTGAGCACGAGCACGAAGAACAGCCATCCGAACAGGCCCGGCCCGTGGAACCCGAATGGACCGTATCGATAGAACATTGCCTCAACTCCTCGGTACTTCGATGAGATCAGCAAAGCGCCCGGACCTGTGACCGTGCTGTGAGGATCCCCGGCGCGCAGGCGCTGCCGGCGGCCCGGTCGGGGCTCAGCGGTTGGAGTAGTGCGCGGGCCGCTTCTCCCGGAAGGCGAGGAGCTGCTCGCGGGCGTCCTCGGTACCGAGGGTGAGGATCTGCGTGCGCGCCTCGAGGTCGATGGCGGCCTCCAGGCTGGGGATCTCGAGGTTCGACCACAGGGTGGCCTTGCCCATCCACGTGCCGAGGGGCGTGTTGACGACGATCTGGTCGGCGAGCTCCATGGCGCTGTCGAGCAGCTCCGCGTCGGGGACGGTCTTGAGCACGAGGCCGATCTCGGCGGCCTCGGCGCCGTCCACGCGCCGACCGGTGAGGACGAGCTCAGCCGCTCGGGTGGCCCCCACGGTGCGCTGCAGCAGCCAGCTCAGCCCCATCTCGGCGCCGGACGCACCGATCTTCACGAAGGCGTCCACGAACACGGCGGACGACGCCGCCAGCCGCAGGTCGGCACCGAGGGCCAAGGCGTAGCCCGCACCGGCCGCGGGCCCGTTGACGGCGGCGATGACCGGTTGGGGCAGGGCGCGCATGCGGGGCACCAATTGGGCCACGTACTTCTGCTGGTACATGTTGGAGTGGTGCGGGCCCACGTCGGCGGGGACCCACGAGGGGGGGCGGTAGTCCTGCAGGTCGTCACCTGCGCAGAAGCCGCGTCCGGATCCCGTCACCACGATCACGCGGCACGTGTGGTCACGCCCCAGTGCCTCGAACACCTCGTAGATGCGGGCGAGCATCTCGGCGGTGAGCGCGTTGAGGCGATGAGGCCGGTTGAGTGTGACCACCGCCACCTCGCGCCGGGACCGGTCGAGCAGCACGTCGTCGGGTGTCGCCGTCGCGGAGTGGGGGCCGGTCATCTCACCTCGGCCCCAGCTTACGCAGGCTCTAGCGTACGGAGCCGAGGGCGGACGCCGGGCGGAGGATCGGGAGTCGGCGGCAGGGCCGGCGCCGGGGACAGCGGACGGAATGGGCGACGGGAGAACGGCAATGGCGGAGTCGGCACCGACCTACGCAGTGTCCACCGAGGACCACGGCACGGTCCGCGTCCTCACACTCGACCGACCCGACAAGCTGAACGCCTTCACCCCCGAGGGCTATCGGGCGCTCGCCGGCGCGCTCGACCAGGCCGCGGCGGACCCCGCGGTGGCGGTCTGCGTCGTGACCGGCAAGGGGCGGGCCTTCTCGGCGGGCGTCGACCTCGACGTCATGAGCCGCCCGGGAGGCAGCGCCGAGCTCGGCGCCGACTTCGACCCCCTGCTGGCCCGGCTGGCGGACTTCCCCAAGCCGCTCGTGGCCGCCGTCAACGGCCTCGCCGTGGGCTTCGGGGCCACCTTGCTGCTGCACTGCGACCTGGTGGTGGTGGACGAAGTCGCCCGGATCCGCATGCCGTTCATCGCCCTCGGGACGTGCGCCGAGGCGGGCAGCAGCTGGCTGCTCCCCCGACGCGTGGGCGCCCAGCGGGCGGCATGGCTGGTGCTGTCGGGCGCGCCGCTCACCGCCGATGAGGCGGTGGACAGCGGGTTCGCCTTCCGTCGCGCGCCGCAGGGGCGCGCCCTGGAGGAGGCGCTGGCCGTCGCCGGGCAGATCGCCGCGCACCGCGTGCCGGCCCTCATCGCCAACAAACGCCTGCTGCGCCACGGCGTGGCGCAGCGCATCGACGAGGTGTGGCAGCGGGAGAAGGCGGCCATGGCCGAGCTGGCCCGGGAGCTGGGGCCCATCGGGTGGTCGCGTCGGGCATGACCCCCTCGTCCACGCCGCTGTGAGCGGCGGGCGGGTCGAGCCGTGACGGAGGCCGCCGCCGTGTTCCTCGGTGCGGCGGTCGCCTTCGCCGTCGGGGACTGGGTGGCGCGCGGGCGCGACGACCTCCGGCTGGAGTACCTGTGCAAGCCCGCCACCATGGTGATGCTCACCGGCGTGGCCGTGGCCCTGACCCCGGCGCACGACGCCGGCGCGCGGCGCTGGTGGTTCGTGGCGGCGCTCGTGCTGTCGCTGGCCGGCGACGTCCTGCTCGTGCTCCCCTCGGACGCGTTCGTCGCCGGGCTGGCCGCCTTCCTTGTCGGCCACCTGTGCTACCTGGCCGGGTTCTGGGCCGACGGCCCGGGCGCCACCGCCCTCGTGGTGGCCCTGCTCGTCGTGGCCGCGGTCGTGGCGCCGGTGGCCGCCAGGATCCTGGGCGCGCTCGGCGGTCAACCGAGGCTGCGCATCCCCGTCGGCCTCTACATCGGGGTGATCTCGGTGATGCTCGCCACCGCCGCCGCCGTGGGGAACCCGTTGGCCGCCGCGGGGGCGGCGCTGTTCGTCACCTCCGACGCCCTGATCGCCTGGAACCGCTTCGTGAAGCCCTTCCCCCGCGCCGGGGTGCTGATCATGATGACCTACCACCTCGGCCAGGCCGGCCTGGTGCTGTCCCTGCTGCACTGACATCCACAGGAGCGTCCGCCCCGTGCAGGGGGCACGGCGAGGAGGCAGGCTGGGGCCATGGACGCCACATCGGACGCACGTGCCCGGGGCGACGACACCACCACCCACGTCGCCTTCGTGTGCGCCATGCCCATGGAGCTCGAGCCCCTCACCCGCAAGCTCGGCCTCGAAGAGCGCCCCCTGGGCGCCACGACCGCCTACGTCGGGACGCTCGGGGACGCCACGGTCTACGGCATCGTGACGGGCATGGGGACGGCGCTCGCCGGCGAGGGCTTCACGCGCCTGCTGGACGCCGTCCGGATCGACCGCGTCTTCGTGGTGGGCATCACCGGCGCGGTCGAGAACGAGACGCCCATCGGCACCTTGATGCTCCCCGAGACGGTCGTCAACGGGGACACCGGTCGGCGGTACCACCACGTGCCGCTGGGCGCGGCGTCGCACCGCGGGGTCATGTGGACGAGCGGCGCGTTCGACAACGACCCCGACCGGGTGGCCGCCCTGCGGGCCCAGGGCGTGGTGGCGCTCGACATGGAGACCGGGGCGCTGGCGGCCATCTGCGAGGAACGGGGCATCCCGTGGTCGGTGTTCCGGGTGATCAGCGACCGCGCCACCGACGGGAGCGTCGACGACGAGGTCTTCCACCTGAGCAACATGGACGGGACGCCCAACAACGAGGCCATCGAGCGCTACTTCGCCGAACACCCCGAGCGCATCGAGATCATGGCCAAGCTGGCCGAGGGGGCCCAGATCGCCACCGAGGCCGCCGCCGACGCCGCCATCGCCGCCTGTCGCGCCCTGTGAGCGCCGGGCGCACGCCGCGGGCGCCGGAGCTCAGCCGGCGCGCACCCAGAACGGCAGGGCCTCCTCGCTGCCGTCCGCCCGCCGGAAGTGCTTGAAGACGACCTCGACGGGCTCGCCGATCCGGATGGAGTGCGGGTCGATCTCGTTGAGCGCCCCCTCGGGCCCGCTCACCAGGTTGCCCACGAACCGGAGGGTGGGATGGGCGTCGAGGGCCACCACGATCACGTTGTACGGGGCGAGCTCGGCGTAGGGGGCCAGCAGCGGCGGGTGGGGCACCACGTAGGACCAGACGGTCCCCTTGCCCTCCACGGCACGCCACCCCCGGGCCGTGGAGCGGCACGACGGGCACATGGGGCGGGGCGGGAGCCGGAGCCTGCCGCAGTCCTCGCAGCACTGGACGCGCAGCTCGCCGGCCATGGTGCCTTCCCAGAAGAAGCGGCTCTCCTCGTCGACCGCCGGCAGGAGGAAGCCCTCCTTCGACGGGCCGAGGTTGGCGACGTAGCCGCCCGAGAACGCGGCCGCATTGGTCATCGAAACGTTCCTCCTCGGTCCTGCGCCCGCGTCAACGGCGCAGCAGCAGCGCGCTGGTGGGCACGCCCTCGCCCGAGGTGACGAGGCAGGTCTCGGCCCCCTCGACCTGGGCGGTGGAGGTGCCCCGCATCTGTCGGACGCCTTCGTTGATGAGGTTGAAGCCGTGCACGTAGGCCTCGGACATGCCGCCGCCGCTGGTGTTCACGGGCAGCGACCCCGTGCCCCACTCCAGGTTGCCGTCCTCGGTGAAGCCCGGCGCCTCGCCTCGCTTGCAGAAGCCGTAGCCCTCCAGCGACAGCAGGATGAGGGGGCTGAAGGCGTCGTAGATCTGGGCCACGGCCACGTCCTCGGGCCCGAAGGCGGCGTTGGCCCACAAGCGCCGGGCGCACGCCCACGCCGGCCCGGTGAGCGGATCGTCGTTGAAGAAGTTGACCATCGTCTGGTGCTCGGGGGGGAGCCCCTGGGCGAAGGCGTGGACGTAGACGGGGGGATGGCGCAGGTCCCGGGCCCGTTCCGCCGACACGATCACGCACGCCAGGGCCCCGTCGGTCTCGAGGCAGTTGTCGAAGAGGCACAGCGGCTCTGCGATCCAGCGCGACGCCATGTAGTCCTCACGGGTCATGGGGCGGTCGTGCATGAAGGCGTTCGGGTTCATGTTGGCGTGCTTGCGGACGGCGATGGCCACGTTCGCCAGGTGGTCGCGGGTGGCGCCGTACTCGTGCATGTAGCGGCGCGTGAGCATGGCGATCTCGTCGACGGGGCGCAGCATCCCGTAGGGGCGCGTCCACGCGCCGGGCACCCGAAGCTGCACCGACGTGCTCGTCCACGGCCGGGGGCCCGAGCCGCGCTTGCGCGAGCGCCACGCCACGGCCACCTCCGCCTGCCCGGTGGCCACCGCCATCGCGGCGTGGCCGACCACCCCGCACCCGGCGCCGCCGCCGTAGCCGACCTGGCTGAAGAAGGTGATCTCACCGCAGCCGATGTTGCGGGCGATGTCGACCTCCTCGGTGGCCTCCATGGTGTAGGAGCACAGGGCGTCGACCTCCGACGGGTCGATGCCGGCGTCCGCGCAGGCGTCCACGATGACCCGGCACGCCAACTCGGTCTCCGAGGGCTCGAGGTGCTTGGCGAACGCCGTCTGCGCGATGCCGGCGATGGCGGTGGCGTCCTGGAAGCCGACTGCCGGGCTCATGGCAGCCTCCTTGGGGCTCGGTCGAGGTGCTGGGCACGGTAGCAGCGGACCTGACGGCATGTCAGATAGCCGGTACCATCGCCCTCCATGGCCCCGCCGCCGGCCACCGGTCCCTGGAACGAGAGCCAGCTGTTCGTCGGGGGGAAGTGGGTCGACGCCTCGGGGGGCACCTACGACGTGGTCAACCCCGCCACCGAGGAGGTGGTGGGCCAGGCTCCCGAGGCCACCGTGGCCGACGCCCTGGCGGCCGCCGAGGCGGCGCGTCGGGCCCAGCCGGCGTGGGCGGCCACCGCGCCCCGAGAGCGCCAGCGGCTCATGGCCGCCGCCGCCGAGGCCATCCGGTCGCGGGCCGAGGAGCTCCTGCCGCTGGTGATCGCCGAGACCGGCGCCACGGCGGCGGTGGGCTCGCGCCTGCAGGTCCCGATCGCCGCCGACCGCTTCGAGCGCTACGCGCGCGACCCCGAGCCGGTGGCCCGCCGGTCGCTTGCGCCCCAGGTGGCCCAGGCCACGCCGCTCGCCCCGGGCGGGCTCATCAGCGCGCTGGCGCTGCGCCAGCCGGTGGGCGTGGTGACCTGCATCACGTCGTACAACTTCCCGCTGGCCAACATGGCGGGCAAGGTCGCCCCCGCGCTGGCCATGGGCAACACGGTGGTGGTGAAGCCCGCCCCCCAGGACCCGTTGGCCGTGGTGGAGCTGGTGCGCATCCTGGAGGAGGTGGGCTTCCCCCCCGGCGTGGTGAACTTCGTCAACTCCTCCGACGCCGCCCCGGCGGGCGCGCTGGTGGAGTG
>DATJBC010000138.1:0-10567 GCA_035515515.1 Acidimicrobiales bacterium | reverse complement strand
GACACCCGCCACCTGACCGCCGCCGAGGAGGTCCGGGAGGCCGTGACCGAGCCGCCCCGCCGGACCCGCGCCTACTTCCGGGGCCAGTGCCTCAAGCGCTGGGCGCCCGCCATCGCCAGCGCCAACTGGGACTCGTTGGTGTTCGACCTGGGTACCGACCCCCTTCGGCGCGTCCCTATGATGGATCCGCTACGCGGAACGGCCGATCACGTCGAGGCCCTCCTGGAGGAGAGCAGCACCCCGACGGAGCTGTTGGCACGGTTGAGCGCCTAGGAGTGGACTGATGGCAGAACGGGAGCAGAAGCGCCGGCAGCCGGCGCCGACGCGCGAGGAGCAGGTGACCGAGGAGGCAGAGGCTCCCGCGCCGTCCCCCCAGGGCGAGAAGCTCAAGGCCGAGCTGGACGACCTCCTGGACGAGATCGACGAGGTCCTCGAGGAGAACGCCGAGGAATTCGTCCGCAACTACGTGCAGAAGGGCGGGGAGTAGGCGGGTGGGCCTGCCCCTCTTCCCGCCCGGGGACGACCCCGGGCCCGATTTCGCAGCCCTCGTCCGCCGCAGCGCCCCCGGCCCCCGGCCGGCCCCGGCGGACCTGGCCGGGACGGCCCCGGGGGTGGCGCACGGCACCACGGTGGTGGCGCTGCGCTACGCCGACGGCGTGGTCATGGCGGGCGACCGCCGGGCCACCGAGGGGAACATCATCGCCCACCGCGCCATGGAGAAGGTCTTCCCCGCCGACCGCCATTCGGCGGTGGCCATCGCCGGGGCGGCCGGCCCGGCGGTGGAGATGGTGAAGCTCTTCCAGACCCAGCTCGAGCACTACGAGAAGGTCGAAGGTGTGGCCCTCAGCCTCGAGGGCAAGGCCAACCAGCTCGGGCAGATGGTGCGCGAGCACCTGCCCATGGCCATGCAGGGCCTCGTGGTGGTGCCGCTGTTCGCGGGCTTCGACCTGTTGCTCGGCGAGGGCCGCATCTTCACCTACGACGTCACGGGCGGGCACTTCGAGGAGGCCGACCACGCCGCCACGGGCTCGGGGGGACGCGACGCCCGCACCACCATCAAGCTCGGCTGGCGACGGGGACTGCCGCGCGACGAGGCCATCGAGCTGGCCGTGCGCGCCCTGTACGAGGCGGCGGACGAGGACGCCGCCACGGGCGGCCCCGACCTCGTGCGGGGGATCTTCCCCATGGTGGCCACGGTGACGGCGAGCGGGTACACACGGGCCGAGGAGCAGGAGGTGGCCGAGCGCTTCGCCGCGCTGGTCGAGCGGCGCGGCATCGGGCAGGGCGTGGGAGGTGGCGGCCCGTGACCATGCCCTTCTACGTCGCGCCCGAGCAGGTCATGAAGGACCGGGCGGAGTACGCCCAGAAGGGCATCGCCCGGGGGCGGTCGCTGGTGGCGTGCGTGTACGACGGCGGGATCCTGATCGTGGCCGAGAACCCCTCGCGCTCGTTGCACAAGATCAGCGAGATCTACGACCGCATCGCCTTCGCCGGGGTGGGCAAGTACAACGAGTTCGACCAGCTGCGGGTGGCGGGCGTGCGCCACGCCGACACCAAGGGCTTCGCCTTCAGCCGCGACGACGTCGACGCCCGCTCCCTCGCCAACCTCTATGCCCAGTTCCTGGGCCAGGTCTTCACCCACGAGATGAAGCCGCTCGAGGTCGAGATCCTCGTGGCCGAGCTCGGCACCGACCAGCGGCCCGACCAGCTGTACCACATCGCCTACGAGGGCACGATCACCGACGAGGACCGCTTCGCCGTGCTCGGGGGCGAGACCGAGGTCATCACCGAGCGCTTCACCGAGTCCCTCCAGGACGGCTGGGGCCTCGAGGCCGCCCTGCGCGCCGCGGTGAGCGCGCTGGCCGGGCCCGACCGCACCCTCGAGCCCGCCGACCTCGAGGTGGCCGTGCTGGCGCGCGGCAACGGGCGCCGCGCCTTCCGGCGCCTCGGCCACGACGAGCTGGTCGAGCTGCTCAGCACCCCGCGCCGGGGCGGGGCGCGCGCCGGCCGGGGGGGCGCGTCGGGTGCGGCCGGGGCCGCCGGGGAGCCCTCCGGATCGTGAGGCGGGGCCCGGCGGGCCCGTCCTCTCAGGGAGCGGCGTCGCCCCCGGCGTCGTCGAAGACGGCCTCCACCTGATCCGCCAGCAGCAGCTGGCGCGCCTCCTCGGCCTGGTCCGCCTGGACGAGCACCTCGACCGGCCCGGGGAGCGGGTAGGGGCCGTCGCGCCCCCCGCGCACCTGGGTGAGGATCCCGTCGGCGCCCAGCCGGGCCGACACCACGCGGGCCTCGAACATCGAGCCGACCGTGGTGAGGTGCACCATCAGCGGGACCGCCACGGGGGCAGGCTAGCGCCGGGCCCCGAGACACCGGGACGGCGGGGTACGGCACTACCGTGGGCTTCGTGGACCGGAGGATCTTCGGGCTCGAGAACGAGTACGGGGTCACCTGCACCCTGCGCGGGCAGCGCCGGCTGTCCCCCGACGAGGTCGCCCGGTACCTGTTCCGGCGGGTGGTGAGCTGGGGGCGCTCCTCCAACGTCTTCCTCGAGAACGGGGCGCGCCTCTACCTCGACGTGGGCAGCCACCCCGAGTACGCCACGCCCGAGTGCGACGCCATCACGGACCTCGTCGCCCACGACAAGGCGGGGGAGCGCATCCTCGACCACCTCGTCACCGGGGCGGAGGCGCGCCTGCGCGAGGAGGGGATCCGGGGCGTCATCTACCTGTTCAAGAACAACACCGACTCGGCCGGGAACTCCTACGGCTGCCACGAGAACTACCTCACCAGCCGGCGCGACGACTTCGCCCACTACACGGAGGTCCTCATCCCGTTCCTGGTGAGCAGGCAGATCTACTCGGGGGCGGGCAAGGTCCTGCAGACGGCGCGCGGTGCCGTGTTCTGCCTGTCGCAGCGGGCCGAGCACATCTGGGAGGGCGTCTCCTCGGCCACCACCCGCAGCCGCCCCATCATCAACACCCGCGACGAGCCCCATGCCGACGCCGAGCGCTTCCGCCGGCTGCACGTGATCGTGGGCGACTCCAACATGAGCGAGTACGCCACCTTCCTCAAGGTGGGGGCGACCAGCATCCTCCTGCGCATGCTGGAGGACCCCGGCACGGTCCTGCGCGACCTGACGCTCGAGAACCCCATCCGGGCCATCCGCGAGATCAGCCACGACCTCACCTGCCGGCGCAAGGTGCGCCTGGCCAACGGTCGCGAGGTGAGCGCCCTCGACATCCAGGCCGAGTACCTCACGCGCGCCCTGCGCTTCCGCGACACCCACGGCCTGTCGCCGCAGGAGGACCGCGCCCTCGACATGTGGGAGCACTGCCTGAAGGGGCTCGAGTCCGACCCGTTGACGCTCGAGCGCGAGTGCGACTGGGTCGCCAAGCATCAGCTCATCGAGGCCTACCGGACGAGACACGGGCTCCCCCTCGGGCACCCGAAGATCGCCCTCCTCGACCTCCAGTACCACGACGTCAACCGCAGCCGCGGCCTCTACTACCGGATGGAGGCGCGCGACCGCATGGACCGCGTCAGCGAGGAAGAGGCCATCGTCGACGCCATGAACCGGCCGCCCCAGACGACCCGCGCCCGGCTCCGGGGCGAGTTCATCCGCCGGGCCAAGGAGCGCCGGCGCGACTTCACCGTGGACTGGGTGCACCTCAAGCTCAACGACCAGGCCCAGCGGACCGTCCTCCTGAAGGACCCGTTCCGCTCGCACGACGAGCGCGTGGAGAAGCTGATCGCCAGCCTGTGAGCCGTCGGCGAGGCAAATAAGGGCCTGGGGTCCGGTAGCCTCGGGGGTTCGTGGCCCCTGATTCGCACGAGCCGTCGCCGCGGGCGAAGAAGGTCGACTCGCTGTGGTTGCGCGCGCCCGGCGACGGCGTGTGGGCGACAGCGCCCGCGCCGGCCCCGGCTGCCGTGCCGGCCACGGCGCCACCCGCCGCCGTCCCCTCGCCGGTGCCGGCCGGCGTGGCCTCCGGGCCGGTGGGGGGGGTGGGGGCCGCCCCCACGGCCACCCTGACGGCCCCCGCGCCGGGCATCAGCGCCGCGCCGGGCATCAGCGCCGCGCCGTTCACGTCCGGCATCACGGCCGCGCCCAGCATCGAGCCCACCAGCTCGGGACGGCCCGCCCGGGGAGCGGCCGCCCTGCTCGATGCCGCCCCCTCGACGGCGCCGTCCACGACCGGCCGCCCCAAGAAGCCCGGCCGGGGACGGCGGTGGATGATCGAGTGGGCGCTCGTCATCCTGGTGGCGATCGGCGTCGCCGTCGGCATCCGCACCTTCGTGGTGCAGACCTTCTTCATCCCGTCGGGGTCGATGGAGCCCACGCTCAAGGTGAACGACCGGATCCTCGTCGACAAGCTCAGCTACCACCTCCACGACGTCCACCGAGGGGACATCGTGGTGTTCGGCAAGCCCCCCGGCGAGAACGACCCCAATGTCAACGACCTGGTCAAGCGCGTGATCGGGCTACCGGGCGAGACGATCTCGTCGGTGGACGGCCGGGTCGACATCGACGGCAAGCCCCTCAACGAGCCGTGGCTGCCGCGCGGCACGGTGACCACCGGGATCCAGACCATGACGGTCCCCGCCAACGAGTACTTCGTGATGGGGGACAACCGCTCGGACTCCCAGGACAGCCGGTTCTTCGGCCCCATCCCGCGCTCGCTCATCGTGGGCCGGGTCATCCTCCGCATCTGGCCGCCGACCTCGTTCCACATCTTCTGACCCGGGGCCGGCGAGGGGCCGACGGGGCGCCGCCGCCGTAGACTCGACCCGCCATGCTGTCTCTGAGCCCGGCGAAGATCCTGGTCATCCTGGTCGTCGCCCTGATCGTCCTGGGCCCGGACAAGCTGCCCCAGGTGGCCCGGCAGATGGGCTCGCTGTGGCACGACATCCGGCGGTGGCGGAGCCGGATCGAGAGCGAGGTGCGGGGCACCTTCCCCAACCTGCCGCCCACCGACGAGGTCGCCCGGGTGGTGCGCTCGCCGCTGGCGTTCCTCGACCGCCTCGCCGACGAGCACGAGCGGACCCTGGCGCCCGACGAGTCGGCCGCCGCGCCCGCGCCCGGCCCGGGCCCCGACCCGCCCGGCGAGCCGCCCGCCGGCCAGGCGGCCGTCGCCGACGCGCCGAGCGCCAACGGCGCGGCTCCGGCGGAGGGCGACACCCCGGCGGGCACCGGGGCCGCCGCCAACGGCCACGGCGCCGGCCCGCGCGGCGTCGTCCCCGAGGCCGACGCGGGGGCGTGGGCCGCCACGGCGGGGTTCGACGACCCCTCCATGAACTGACCGCCGCCTCGACGCCCGACGATGGCCACGCGCATGCGGATCCCGTTCCGAGGGCGCTGGGCGCGCGCCAAGCCCGACGCCATGACGCTGGGCGAGCACCTCGCCGAGCTGCGCCGGCGGGTGGTGGTGTCGCTGCTCGCCTTCGCGGCGGGGACGGTGGTGGCCTTCGTCGTCTACCCGCACATCCTCCACTTCCTCCAGGACCCGTACTGCCGGGTGGCCGGGCCCTCGCGCTGCAAGCTCTACATCACCGACCCGCTGGGCGGCCTGGCGCTGCGGGTGAAGCTGGCCACCTACGGCGGGCTCTTCCTGGCCTCGCCGGTCATCTTGTGGCAGACGTGGCGCTTCATCACGCCCGGGCTGTACCGCAACGAGAAGCGCTACGCCGTCCCGTTCGTGGCGTGCTCGATCCTGCTCTTCGCGGGCGGGGCGGTGCTCGCCTACGTCTCGTTCCCCCACGCGCTGACCTTCCTGGGGAGCGTGGGCGGCCCGGGGCTGCAGCAGATCTACGACCCCAACAAGTACCTGGGCCTCATCGTGGCGCTCATGGCGGTGTTCGGGCTCACCTTCGAGTTCCCCGTCGTCCTCGTGTCCCTGGAGCTCGTGGGCGTCCTCACCCCGAGGCGCCTGTCGTCCTGGCGGCGCTGGGCCATCGTCACCATCGTGGTGTTCGCCGCCGTGGTCACGCCCAGCGGCGACCCCTTCTCGATGCTGGCCCTGGCCCTGCCCATGTACGTGTTCTACGAGGTCTCGATCGTCGTCGGGAAGCTCCTGCGCCGTTGAGCCCTCCGTGCGCGGCGGGGGACGCGAGCGACGACGCCGCCTCGCTGCGGGCGCGTGTCGTCGCCCGCCTGGGCTTCGCCCTCGACCCGTTCCAGGAGGAGGCGCTCGACGTCCTCGACGCCGGCCGGTCGGTGCTCGTGTCGGCCCCCACCGGCTCGGGCAAGACCGTGGTGGCCGACTACGCCGTGGAGCGGGCGCTGGCTGCGGGGACCCGGGCCTTCTACACGACGCCGCTCAAGGCGCTGTCGAACCAGAAGTTCGGCGAGCTGGTCGCCGTCCACGGCCCCGGGCGCGTGGGCCTGCTCACCGGGGACGTCACGCACCGCCCCGATGCGGAGGTGGTGGTGATGACCACCGAGGTGCTCCGCAACATGCTCTTCGCCGGCTCGTCGCAGGTCGATCGGCTGGGCGTGGTGGTGCTCGACGAGGTCCACTTCCTCCAGGACCCCTACCGGGGCTCGGTGTGGGAGGAGGTCATCATCCTCACCCCGCCGGGGGTGGTGTTCGTGTGCCTGTCGGCCACCGTGTCCAACGCCGACGAGCTCGGGTCCTGGCTGGCGTCGGTGCGGGGCCCGACCGCCGTGGTGCGCGCCGTGCGCCGCCCGGTGGAGCTGCGCCAGCACCTCGCCGTGGCCGACAAGCGGAGCCGCCGCGTGGAGCTCCTGCCGCTGCTCGCCGGGCAGGCCCTGCACCCGCGCAGCGCGGCGTTCGAGCAGCAGCTGGCGCGGGCGGCCCGGCGCCCCGGAGGCCTGCGCCACGCCCGCTTCGCCAGCCCGCGCCGCAGCGAGCTCATCGAGGCGCTCGGCGACGCCGGCATGCTGCCGGTGATCGTGTTCATCTTCTCGCGGGCCGCCTGTGACGCCGCCGTGGCGCAGTGCCTCGCCGACGGCGTCCGCCTCACCAGCCCCGAGCAGCGGGCCGAGATCCGCCGGCGCTGCGAGGAGCACACCGAGGGGCTCGCCGACGACGACCTGCGCGTCCTGGGGTACGGGCCCTGGGCCGCCGGCCTCGAGGCCGGGCTGGCGTCGCACCACGCCGGGCTCATCCCCGCCTTCCGGGAGGCGGTGGAGGACTGCTTCTCGGCGAACCTCCTGGGCGTGGTGTTCGCCACCGAGACCCTGGCGCTGGGGATCAACATGCCGGCCCGCAGCGTGGTGGTCGAGCGCCTGACCAAGATCCGCGAGCACGGGCGCAGCGGGCTCTCCGCGGGGGAGTACGCGCAGATGACCGGGCGGGCGGGGCGCCGGGGCCTCGACGAGCGCGGCCACGCCGTGGTGGTGTGGTCGCCCCAGGTGTCGGTGCCGGCCCTGGCGTCCCTGGCCACCTCGCCCCCGCCCGACCTGCAGTCGTCGTTCCGGCCCACCTACAACATGGCCGTCAACCTGGTGCGGCGCTACCGCCCCGACCAGGCCCACGTGCTGCTCGACCGGTCGTTCGCGCAGTTCCTCGACCGGCGCCACCACGACGCCCTGTCCCGCCGGCTGGACCGCGCCCTCGGCCTGCTGGAGCACTTCCGCTACGTGGACATCGCCGCCTGGCGGCTCACGGCGCGCGGCGAACTCCTCACGGGCATCTACCACGAGTCGGACCTGCTCGTGGCCGAGGCCCTCTCCGCCGGGCTCTTCGACGGGCTCGAGCCACCCGAGCTCGCCGGGGTCGTCTCGGCGTGCACCTTCGAGGCGCGCGCCGGGCGGGGCCGCACGCTGCCGGCGCCGCCCGCCGCGTTGCGCGAGCGCCTCGCCGAGCTGGAGGCGACGGCCGCGGCGCTGCGGGCCGAGGAGCACGCGGCCCGCCTGCCGGTCACGCGGCCCCCCGATGACGGCTTCGCCGACGCCGCCCGCCGCTGGGCACGCGGCCAGCGCCTCGAGCTCGTCCTCGAACGCGCCGAGCTGGCGCCGGGCGACTTCGTGCGCAACACCAAGCAGCTCGTCGACCTCCTGCGGCAGCTGGCCGTCGTGAGCCCCCGGCCCCCGACGGCGCGCGCCGCGCGCACCGCCGCCGAGTGCCTCCAGCGGGGGGTGGTGGCCGCCTCGGGGGGCGTGGGCCGGGTGGCCGCCGTCCTCGCCGCGGACGGGCCCGCCGTGGACGGCGAGCCCTCCCCGGCGGGCCCCGGGGCAGGCGGGCCCGGGTCCGCCACCTGGCCGGGCGGCCGGTCCTAGTGTTGCCGGGGCCATGTTCCCCTACGCCGAGGAGCGCTTCACCGACGAGGAGGTCGAGGTCCTCCGCCGGTACGTCACCAACGTCGACCAGCCGGTGTTCGCCCTGGTCAACCTGCCGGAGGTCGTGAAGGGGGCCCTCTTCGCCCGGTACTCGCGCTCGGCCAAGAGCCTGCGCCGGCTGTTCCTCGACGAGTTCGTGGGGGAGCTCGACGTGAGCGGGGACGCCGGGGTGGACGCCACCGTGGGGCTGCAGCGGGCCGAGGAGCTCTACGACCGGGTGTTCCTCGAGTACGGCGACGACTCGGTGGCCCAGCTGGGCGGCGTCCACCTGGCGTGCGAGCAGGCCTCCAACGTGCTCACCAAGGTGCTCGAGTGGGGCCGGCTCATGGCCTACCTCGAGCAGTCCACGCGGTATGTGCCCTACGACAGCCGCATGCACACCGGGCACTACCGCTACCACCGCGACCCCGAGGTGCTCGAGTCGTCGGTGGGGGCGCGTTACGTGGGCGACATGGACCGCATGTTCGACGCCTACGGGTCGTCGCTGCCCGAGCTCCAGGCCTGGCTGACCAAGCGCTTCCCCCGCCAGAGCGGGGACTCCGACTTCGTGTACCGCCAGTCGATCCGGGCCAAGGGCCTCGACGCGCTGCGCGGCCTGCTTCCCGCCGCCACGATGTCCAACGTCGGCATCTACGGCACGGGCCAGTCCTACGAGATGCTCTTGCTGCGCATGCGCGCCCATCCGCTCCCCGAGGCGCGCGCCTACGCCGAGCTCATGCTGGAGGAGCTGCGCAAGGTCATCCCGTCGTTCCTCCAGCGCGTGGACGTCGCCGAGCGCGGTGGCGCCTGGACGCGCTATCTCGCCGACACGCGGGCGCGCACCGACGAGGTGGTGGCGCGGCTGTGGCCCGACGCGCGCCAGGGCGAGGAGCAGCGCGCCGAGGTGCGCCTCGTGGAGTGGGACCCCGAGGGCGAGGACAAGGTGGTGGCGGCCATGTGCTTCCCGTCCACCGCGCTGGCCGACGAGGAGGTCCTGCGCAGGGTGCGGGCCCTCGGGGCCGAGGACCGCCGGGCCATCGTGGCCGCCTACGTGGGGGAGCGGGGCAACCGGCGGCACCGGCCGGGCCGGGCCTTCGAGCGCACCGAGTACCGCTTCGACGTGGTGTCGGACTACGGCGCCTTCCGCGACCTCCAGCGCCACCGCATGCTGACCATCGAGTGGCAGGAGCTGACACCCGACCTCGGTTACGACATGCCCGAGGTGGTGGTGGAGGCGGGGCTGGGCGAGCGCTTCGCCGCCTCCATGGTGCGCTCGGCCGGCCTCTACGACGTCATGACACAGGTGTGTCCCACCCAGGCCTCCTACGCGGTGGCACTCGCCTACCGCCTGCGCTACGTCATGCAGATGAACGCGCGCGAGGCGATGCACGTGATCGAGCTGCGCTCGGGTGAACAGGGTCATCCCGCGTACCGTGCCGTCGCGCAGGACATGCACCGCCTCATCGCCGAGCGCGCCGGGCACCGGCTCATCGCCGAGGCGATGTCGTACGTCGACCACGCCGACCACGACCTCGAGCGCCTCGGCGCCGAGCGCCGGGCCGAGGCGCGCCGCTCGGCGTTGTCGGGCTCCTAGGAGGCCGCCGCCCGCCCCGGGCGCCGGTTTCGTGACCAGGGTGGATGGACAAAACCCCTGGTGGGCGGCGTGGAGAACGGCTTGAGCGGTGGGGACCGTGAGCCTAAGGTGCCCCCAGTCCCAGACGCCCCTACGGCTGCCCGACCGGCCCTCCGGTCGAGCGGATGGCGAGGGGGGGATTGCTGTGAGAGGCGGAGGGAGGCCCGAGGGACCGAGTAGAGAACGTCGCACCATCACTCCCGGCGGTGGCGTCGGCGTGGTTGCGATGGCACCAAAGGTCCCCGGGCCCGCCCGCCCGGCGTGCGTCTGTGCATCGAAGCCCGACAGGGCCTGCCGCGGTGAGTCGAGCGGCGGATCGGACCCGATATGCTCCCGCGGCGTCCGACGACCTGAAGGGCAGAAGTGGCCGACGACCTGGATGACGTAGCCGAACCCGAGGAGCTCGACGACCTCTCCGAGGACGACGAGCCACTCGAGGAGGACCTCGAGGAGGAGGACCTCGAGGAGGACCTCGAAGACGACGTCGCCGTGGACGAGGAGGACCTCGAGGAGGGCGACGAGGAAGAAGACGCCCCCGTCGCGGCCACCACCACCTCCGCCGCCACCACCACCACCGAGGAGGGTGAGGAGGAGGAGGAGGACGTCGACGACGAGGACGTCGAGGCCAGCCTGGACGAGATCCTGAAGGAGCGCCTCGT
>DATJBC010000137.1:0-8955 GCA_035515515.1 Acidimicrobiales bacterium | reverse complement strand
GGTACTCCTCGCCGGGGTCGGGGTCCGGGGCGTCCATGTCGGTGGTGAGGCCGTAGGGGACGACGCCGCCCTCGGCCTGGTGCTCGGCCCACGCCGGGACGGGGTTGGACAGGTCCTTGCCGATCACGCCCTCGAAGGACGGCACCTCGCCCGGCGCGTACAGGCGGCCCAGCAGGTTGTCGAAGGACCGGTTCTCGAAGAGCACGAGCACCACGTGCTCCATGGCATCGCCCGGTGCGCCCGCCACGGCCGGAGCCCGTCAGGCCAGGCGGCCGGTGTCGGCGAAGCGGTCCAGCGCGGCGCGGTTGGCGGCCGACCCCAGCAGCTCGGCGAAGGCGGCGTCCTCGCGCTCGCGGGCGGCGGTCACGCCGGGGTTGCGGGTGACGAGCATGAGGCGCTTGGCCGCCACCAGCGCGTCGAGCGGGGCGGCGGCGACGGAGCGGGCCAGCGCCATGGTCTCCTCCAGGAGGCGCTCCCCGGGCACGGCCGCGAGGGCCACGCCCAGCTCCACCGCTTCGGGGGCACCCACCCAGTCGCTCGTGAACAGCAGCCGGGCGGCGCGCTGCCAGCCCATGGTGCGGGGGAACAGGTAGCTGCTGGCCGCCTCGGGGGGCACGCCCAGCTCGGTGAAGGGCACCCGCAGCCGGGCGTCGTCGGCCATGAGCACGAGGTCGCAGTGCATGAGGATGGTGAAGCCCAGCCCCACGCCCACGCCGTTCACCGCCGCCACGAGCGGCTTGTCGAATCCCTGCAGGGCGTCGAGGAGCCCGCGGAACCCCCTGGCCGCCTCCGGGGACGCCTCGCCCGTCACCAGCCGGGCCATCTCCTTCAGGTCCTGGCCCGCGCTGAAGGCGGCGCCGTTGCCGGTGAGCACCACCACGTGCACCTGCGGCGAGGCGGCCGCGCCGACGAGCGCCTCGGTGAGGGCGTCGTAGAGGGCGGCATCGAAGGCGTTGCGGGCCTGGGGCCGGTTGAGGCGCAGGACCCGCACCGCCCCGTCGTCGGCCACCTCGAGCACGCCCGTGCCGGCGGCGCCGGAGGCCGGGGCGGTCACGGGCGCATGACCTGGCCGCCGTCCACGTTGAAGACGTGCCCCGTCACCCACGCCGCGTCGTCGGACAGCAGGAACAGGCACATGCCCACCATGTCCTGCGGCGTGCCCTGGCGCTTCAAGGGCAGGGCCCCCACCATGTCCTTCAGAAAGGCTTCGGGCACCACCGAGCGTGTGGCCTCGGTGTCGGTGGGCCCCGGGGCGATGGCGTTCACCCGGATGCCCATGCCGCCCAGCTCGTGGGCGAGCTGGGCGGTGAGCGAGTTGATGCCCGCCTTGGCCCAGCCGTAGTAGCCGGCGTAGAGGTAGGCGGCGGTGGACGACTGGTTGACGACGGCCCCGCCACCGCGTGCTGCCATGGACGGGTAGCAGGCGCGCGTGCACAGGAGCGCCCCGAGCATGTTGACCTCGAGGAAGCGGCGCAGGTAGTCCCAGTCCACGGTGATGAGCACGTCGAGCTTCATGCCCCGGTAGATCGCCGCGTTGTTGACGAGGAAGTCGATGCCGCCGAAGTGGTCGACGGCCGCCTGGGCCATGGCGGCGACCGAGTCGGGCTCGGCGATGTCCACGGGCACCGCGGCCGCGCTCGCGCCCCCCGCCACGATGGCCTGGGCCGTCTCGGCCGCCCCCGCCTCGTCGATGTCGGCCACCACCACGCTCGCCCCGCAGTCGGCCAGGCCCTGGGCGTAGGCGCGGCCGATGCCCCCGCCCGAGCCGGTGACGACGGCCACCTTGCCCGTGAAGTCGTGGCGGCTCACGCCTCGTCCTGCGCCTGCGCCCGGCGGGCGATGACGCGCTCGGCCGCCCCCGAGAGCGCCGTGGCCAGCGGCCACCCGATGTAGTGCACCAGGTGCACGACGACCTCGCGCACCTGGTCCACGGTGAGCTCGCCGTTGCGCAGGGCGTTGTCGAACTGCACGTCGAGGAGCTCGTCTCTGCCCAGGGCGGCCAGCACGCCGATGGTCATGAGACGCCGCTCGTACACCGACAGCCCCGGCCGGCACCACACGTCGCCGAAGAGCGAGTCCACGGTGTAGGCCACGAAGTCGCCGGGGACGGCCTCGGGGTCGACGCTGAAGTTGTAGACCTCGGCCATCTTGGCCATGCCGGCCTGGCGGTCGGGCCTGGGGGGGCGGTGCTCGGTCATGCGGGCTCGGCCACCACCTTGGTCTCGAGGTACTCCTCGAAGCCGGCCACCCCCATCTCGCGCCCGATGCCGGACTGCTTGTAGCCGCCGAAGGGCACGTCGGGGCTGTACCAGATGCCGCCGTTCACCCCCACCGTGCCGGTGCGCAACCGCCCGGCCACGGCCATGGCCCGGTCGCGCTCGGCCGAGAACACCGACGCCGAGAGGCCGTAGGGGGAGTCGTTGGCCAGGGCGACGGCGTCGTCGTCGCCGTCGTGGGGGAGCACCACGAGCACGGGGCCGAAGATCTCCTCACGGGCCACGGGGGAATCGTTGCCGATCCCGACCACGAGCGTCGGCTCCACGAAGAAGCCCCGGGGCCGGTCCGCCGGCCGGCCCCCGCCCACCACGATCTCCCCCTCGGCACGGGCCAGGGCGATGTAGCGCTCCACCCGGTCGCGCTGGCGGGCGTTGATGAGCGGGCCGCACACGGTGGCCTCGTCGGTGGGGTCGCCGGCGGGCAGCCTCGCCAGGGCCCTGGCCGTGGCCTCCACGGCCTCGTCGAAGCGGCCGCGGGGGACGACCAGCCGGGTGGTGATGGCACAGCCCTGGCCGGCGTGGGTGCACACCGTGAAGGCGGCCAGCCCGCAGGCGCTGCGCATCTCGGCGTCGTCGAGCACCACGAAGGCCGACTTGCCCCCCAGCTCCAGGAACACGCGCTTGAGCGTTCCGGCCGCCTGGGCCATGACGGTGCGCCCCGTGGCCGTGGAGCCGGTGAAGGTGACCTGGTCCACCCGGGGGTCGGCCACCAGCCGGGCCCCGAAGGCGGGGTCCGACGACGGCACGACGTTGACCACGCCGGGGGGGACGTCGGTCTCCTCGGCGACGAGCCGGCCGAGCACCGTGGCGCACCACGGGGTGTCGGGGGCGGGCTTCAACACCACGGTGTTGCCCGCCGCCAGGGCGGGGCCCAGCTTGGCCAGGTTGATCTGATGCGGCACGTTCCAGGGCGTGATGGCGGCCACCACCCCGGCGGGCTCGCGCACCAGCCACCGCCGGGCGGGCATGCCCAGCGGCTCGGCCCGGCCCAGGTCGGTGGTCCACGGGTAGGACTCGGCCAGGTCGGCCACCCATCCCAGCCCGGCCACGGGCTCGTCCAGCTGGGCCGAGCGCGTCATGAACAACGGCGACCCCGTCTCGGCCACGGTCATGGCGCGCAGATCCTCGGCGTGGCGCTCCAACGCGGCCCGGAGCTGGCGCAGGCAGCGCACTCGCAGGGTCAGGTCGGTCGCCCAGGCGGTGTCGTCGAAGGCCCGCCGGGCGGCGGCCACGGCGTCTTCGGCGTCGTCGGCCGAGGCGTCGGCGGCCACCCCCAGGACCTCCTCGGTGGCGGGGTTCACCGTCTCGAACACCGCACCCGTCGACGAGGCCACCAGGGCGCCGTCCACGAGCATGCGCTCCTCGCCGAACGACGAGCTCACGGCGCGTCCTTGGACGTCCGCAGGGCCTCGGGGTGCAAGGTGATGGCGAACACCTCGTCGCAGCGGGCGTCGGCCATGGCCGCCAGCGGCATGTCCACGCCCAGCGAGCGTCCCAGCTCCATGGCGGCGCGCAGGTCCTTGTGGGCCAGCGACGCCCCCGCCGCCATGGCGGCCACGTAGCCGGGGTCGGTGCCCACCGGCAGCGGGGCGGCGGTGTCGCGGAACATGAGGCGGGCGGCGCCCCCGATGAACTTGTCGCTCTCCCGGATGACGAGGGCGAGCTTGGACAGCTCGATGCCGGCCGCCTCGGCCAGCACCTGGGCCTCGTGGGCGGCCAGCCACGACCCGTACTGCACGAGGTTGCGGGCCAGCTTGGCCTTGAGCCCGGCCCCCAGGGGGCCCATGGGCACCACCAGCGAGGTGAAGGCGTCCAGCACGGGCCGGGCCCGCTCGACGGCGGCCTCGTCGCCGCCCACCATGGCCACCAGGGCCCCGGCCGCGGAGGCCTCGGGCCCCCCGCTCACGGCGCAGTCCAGGACGTCCACGCCGCGGGGGGCGGCCGCCTGGCCCAGGGCCTCCACCGTGGCGGGGGCCACGGTGGCGAGCACCACCACGGCGCCGCCGTCCATGGAGGAGAGCGCCCCGTCGGGGCCCTCCACCACCGCCCGCACCTGGGCGTCGTTGACCACGGCCACGAGCACCACGTCGCAGCGGGCCCCCAGCGCGGCGGGGGAGGGCGCCACCTCGGCGGTCCCGGCGAAGGGGGCGGTGGCCTCGGGGCGCACGTCGCACACCACCAGGTCGATGCCCGCCCGCAGGAGGGCGTCGGCCACGCCCCGGCCGATGTCGCCCAGGCCGATGACTCCCGCCGTGGTCACCGCCCGTCCCGCCTGCGACCCATCGCGATTCCCCTCTAGCCAGACAGCTGTCTGGAACGTAGTCTGACGCCATGGCCGACCGCAACGCCGCCCCGCCCGCCGAGCTCGAGGACTACTCGGGGGCCTTCGACCCCGACTTCCGCTACGAGGACCTGTCCAAGGAGGCCCTCGTGCGCCTGGTGCGCGAGTACGCCCTCATCGTGCACCTGCTCGACCGGTCCATGTGCGCGGCCATCGGCATGCGCTTCGGGGCCGACATGGTCAACGAGCTCGCCATCGAGGAGTGGCGGGGGGCGAGCCCCATCTACGGCGAGCGCCTGCGGGAGGTCATGAAGGTCGACGGCGACGGCGTCGAGGCCATCTTCAAGGTGCTGCAGCTCGACCCCGGCTTCCCGCACCACTACATGGACGTGCGCTACGAGGTCGTGGACGACACCCACGGCTACTTCGAGCTGGCCAGCTGCGGGGCGCTCATGGACGTGGAGCCGTGGGGCGAGCGCATGGTGACGGGCATGTGCCACACCATCGAGGACGGCACCTTCGACGTCACCGCCCAGGCCGTGAACCCCAAGGCGCGCGTGCGCCCCGTGCACCGCCCGCCCCGCGCCCCCGCCGACCGCGTCCCGCACTGCCGGTGGGAGGTGGTCATCGACGACGACACCGACACCCTCCCCGACGCGGACATCACCCGCATGACGCGGCTCACCACGGCGGCGACCTTCCGCTTCCCGCCCATGCGCGACGGCACGCCGCACGTGCCGGACGGCGGGCGGGGCGCGCCGGGGCGGGCGCAGCCGTGAGCGACGCCGCGGTGGTGCTCAGCGCGGCCGAGGCCACCCGCCGCCGGCTCACCGCCCGCCAGGCGGCGGTGGTGGCCGAGCTGGTCGAGGCGGCCACCGCGGAGGCGCGCGAGCGCGGCTACGAGGGGCTCACCGTGCGCGGCGTGGCCCGGCGGGCGGGCGTGGCGCCGGCCACGGCGTACACCTACTTCGCCTCCAAGGACCATCTCCTGGCCGAGGTGCTGTGGCGTCGGGTGGGGGCCCTGGCGCGCCCCGAGCCCGCCCGGGGCGCCGACGCCACGGCTCGCCTGGTGGCCGAGCTGCGCGTCATGGGCCTGTTCATGGCGGACGACCCCACCGTGGCCGCGGCGTGCACGACGGCCCTGCTGGGGAGCGGCCCCGAGGTGCGCGAGCTGCGCGTGCGCGTGGGGGCGGCCTTCCACGACCGCCTGGTGGAGGCGCTGGGCGACGACGCCGACGACCGGGTGCTCGCCACCCTGGACCTCGTCTACAGCGGGGCCATGCTGTGGGCGGGCATGGGCCACATGGCCTTCGCCGAGGTGCCCGACGCCCTGGAGGACGCCGCGCGCGTGATCCTCGGGGGCGGGCGGTGACCGACACCGGCACGGTGGTGCCCGTGCACTACAGCCCCTACGACTACGAGATCCACGAGGACCCCTACCCCACCTACGCCCGGCTGCGGGCCGAGGCCCCCCTGTACCGCAACGAGGAGCTCGACTTCTGGGCGCTGTCGCGCCACGAGGACGTGCTGGGCGCCTTCCGCGACCCGGCGCGCTTCTCGAGCCGCAACGGGGTGTCGCTCGACCCCGCCGCCTACGGCCCCGAGGCGCACCGGTCCATGTCGTTCCTGGCCATGGACGCCCCCCGCCACACGCGCATGCGCACGCTCGTGTCCAAGGCCTTCACCCCCCGGCGGGTGGCCGCCCTCGAGCCCGGCATCCGGGCCCTGGCGGTGCGCTACCTCGACGCCGCCCTGGACAAGGGGACCTTCGACATGGTGGGGGACGTGGCCGGCAAGCTCCCCATGGACGTCATCTCGGAGATGATCGGCGTGCCCCCCGCCGACCGCGACGAGGTGCGGCGGCTGGCGGACCTGCTCGTGCACCGCCAGGAGGGCGTCTTCGACGTGCCCCCCGAGGGGATGGAGGCGGCCCTCGTGCTGGCGGGCTACTTCTCGGACACGGTGCGGGCGCGCCGGGCGCGCCGGCGCGCCGATCTCACCTCGGGCCTCGTCGACGCGGCGCTCGAGGGCGACAAGCTGAGCGACGACGAGATCGTGTCGTTCCTCTTCCTCCTGGTGGTGGCGGGCAACGAGACCACCACCAAGCTCCTGGCCAACGCCTGGTACTGGGCGTGGCGCTTCCCCGACATGCAGGCCCTGGCCCTGGCCGGCGCGGTGCGGTCGGCCGACTGGGTGGAGGAGACCCTGCGCTTCGACACCTCCTCGCAGATGCTCCTGCGGGTCACCACCGGCGAGGTCGCGCTGCACGGCACGGCGCTGCCGCCCGAGTCGCGGGTGCTGCTCTTGCTCGGGTCGGCCAACCGCGACCCCGCCGCCTTCGCCGACCCCGACCGCTACGACCTGCGGCGCGACACCACCGGGCTCATCAGCTTCGGGGGCGGGCGCCACTTCTGCCTGGGGGCGCCCCTGGCGCGCCTCGAGGCGCGCATCGTGCTCGACGAGCTGCGCGCCCGGGTGGCCGACTACGACGTCGACGAGGCCGGCAGCGCCCGGGTGCACTCGGTCAACGTGCGGGGCTTCGCCCGCCTGGCCACCACGGTCAGGCCCCGGTAGCGGTCGGGGGAGGACGGACAGCCGTGGGCCGCTTCGTCGCGCACCTCGAGCACCGGCCGTCGGTGGTGTGCGGGGCCTCGTCGGGCATCGGGGCGGCCAGCGCCCGCGCCCTGGCGGCGGCCGGACACCCCGTGGTGCTGGGGGCGCGCCGGGTGGAGCGCTGCGAGGAGGTGGCGGCCGGCATCCGGGCCGAGGGCGGCCAAGCGCACGTGCACCCCCTCGACCTGGCCGAGACGTCCTCGGTGCGGTCCTTCGCCCGCGCCGCCGAGGAGCTCGTGGGGCCGGTCGACATCGTGGTGACGAGCGCCGGGCACGCCCAGCCGGGCGCGGCCGTGGGCACCTCGCCCGAGGACTTCGCCCGCACCGTGGAGGTCAACCTCCTGGGCGCCCACCGGCTGGTGGCCGCCTTCGGGCCGGCGATGGTGGCCCGGCGCCACGGCGACCTCGTGTTCGTGAGCTCCGAGGTGCTGCGGGCGCCGCGCCCGCTCATGGCGGCCTACGTGGCGTCGAAGTGGGGGCTCGAGGGCCTGGTGCGCACCATGCAGCTCGAGCTGGAGGGCACCGGGGTGCGCGCCACCATCGTCCAGCCCGGCCAGACGCTGTCGGGCATGGGCACCGACTGGGACCCGGGCGTGGCCACGGCCGTGCTCGAGGAGTGGATCCGGCGGGGCGTGGCCCGCCACGACCACTTCCTGCGCCCCCCCGACGTGGCCGCCGCCGTGCTGGCCGCGGTGTCCGCCCCGCCCGGGACGCACCTGCCGCTCATCGAGGTGCAGCCCGAGGCACCCGTCCAATCGTCCGACGGCGGTCCTGACCGCCCCACAGGAGGTGCGCCATGAGCACGACGCTGGGCCTGCGCGAGCCGCCCGAGGTGTCGGGCGGGGACGGCGAGCACGGCCATCTCGACGAGCTGCGCCACGACCCCATCGGCCTCATGCGCCGGGTGCGGGCCGAGTGCGGCGACGTGGGCCGGTTCCGCATGGGGCCGCGCGACGTGGTGCTGCTCACGGGGGCCGAGGCCAACGAGGTGTTCTTCCGCGCCCCCGAGGAGCTCCTCGACCAGGCCGAGGCGTACCCCTTCATGACGCCCATCTTCGGCGAGGGCGTGGTCTTCGACGCGCCCCCCGAGCGCCGGCGGGAGATGCTGCACAACCAGGCCCTGCGCGACAAGTTCATGCGGGGCCACGCCTCGACGATCGCCGAGGAGGTCGAGGCCATGGTGGGGGCGTGGGGCGAGGAGGGGACGATCGACCTGCTCGACTGGTTCGCCGAGCTCACCATCTACACCTCCTCGGCGTGCCTCATCGGCCGCAAGTTCCGGGGCGAGCTCGACCGCCGCTTCGCCGAGCTGTACCACGACCTCGAGCGGGGCACCGACGCCATCGCCTACGTCGACCCCTACGCGCCCATCGACAGCTTCCGCCGGCGCGACGAGGCCCGGCGGGGGCTCGTGGCGCTGGTGCAGGGGATCATGGACCGGCGCGCGGCGGGGCCGCCCGCCACCGACGACGACCGCGACCTGCTGGACGTGCTCATGTCGGTGCGCGACGAGGACGGCACGGCGCGCTTTGACACCGACATGGTGACGGGCATGTTCATCTCCATGATGTTCGCCGGCCACCACACCACCTCGGGCACGGCCGCCTGGACGCTCATCGAGCTGCTGCGCCACCCCGGCGAGCTGGCGGCCGTGCGGGCCGAGCTCGACGAGCTCTACGCCCACGGCGAGGAGGTGAGCTACCAGGCGCTGCGGGCCATGCCCCGGCTGGAGTCGGCCGTCAAGGAGGCGCTGCGCCTGCACCCGCCGCTCATCCTCGTGCTGCG
>DATJBC010000136.1:0-23845 GCA_035515515.1 Acidimicrobiales bacterium | reverse complement strand
GCGACGGGATGCTGCTGTCGGTGGGGCCGTTCGTGTCGCTCCTCGAGGAGGAGGAGTCCTTCACCTCGGTCGTCCGCTACCGCACGGTGGGCGACATGACGTGCACGGGGGCGGTGGAGTCCAACGCCCTCACCGTCGAGGAGATCATCGCCGAGACCTCCGTCACCCGCCTGACCGAGCGGGGCGCCACCCGGGCCGACGACAAGTTCAGCGAGGCCGCCATGGAGGACCGCAAGCGGGAGGGCTACTTCTAGCCGTGGAGCTCCTGCGCTTCGCCACCGCCGGCTCGGTCGACGACGGCAAGAGCACCCTCATCGGGCGCCTGCTGTACGACTCCAAGGCCATCTTCGAGGACCAGCTCGAATCGGTCGAGCGCCTCAGCCGCCAGCGGGGCGACGAGTACACCGACCTCGCCCTCCTCACCGACGGGCTGCGGGCCGAGCGCGAGCAGGGCATCACCATCGACGTCGCCTACCGCTACTTCGCCACGCCCCTGCGCAAGTTCATCATCGCCGACACGCCGGGGCACGTGCAGTACACGCGCAACATGGTCACGGGGAACTCCACCTCGGACCTCACCCTGGTGCTGGTGGACGCCCGCAAGGGCATCGTGGAGCAGACCAAGCGCCACGCCTTCCTGGCCACGCTGCTGCGGGTGCCGCACCTGCTCGTGTGCGTCAACAAGATGGACCTCGTCGACTACGACGAGGGCGTGTTCAGCGCCATCCGGGAGGAGTTCAAGGACTTCGCCGCCCGGCTCGAGGTCACCGACCTGTCGTTCATCCCCATCTCGGCCCTGCACGGCGACAACGTGGTGGAGCGCTCGCTCAACATGGGCTGGTACCAGGGGCCGTCGCTCCTGCACCACCTCGAGCAGGTCTACATCGCGTCGGACCGCAACCTCATCGACCCCCGGTTCCCCGTGCAGTGGGTGGTGCGCCCCACGGCGTCCACCCTGCCCGACTTCCGGGGATACGCGGGCCGGGTGGCGGGCGGGGTCTTCCGGGTGGGCGACGAGGTGGCCGTGCTGCCCTCGGGGCTCACCACCACCATCGCCGCCATCGACACCTTCGACGGACCGGTGGAGGAGGCCTTCGCGCCCATGTCGGTCATGGTGCGCCTGGCCGAGGACCTCGACGTGTCGCGGGGGGACATGCTGTGCAGGCCCCACAACCAGCCCACGGTGGGCCAGGACATCGACGCCATGCTGTGCTGGATGACCGAGCGGCCCCTGAGCGAGGGGGACGTGGTGGCCGTCAAGCACACCACCCGCTGGGTGCGGGCCCAGGTGCGCAAGGTCCACTACCGCCTCGACGTGAACACGCTGCACCGCGACGAGTCCGCCGGGACGCTGCGCCTGAACGACGTCGGGCGGATCAGCCTGCGCGTCACCCAGCCGCTGTTCTACGACAGCTACCGCCGCAACCGGGCCACGGGCTCGTTCGTGGCGGTGGCCGAGGACACCAATGCCACGGTCGGCGCCGGGATGATCCTCGGGGCAGACTGACCCCATGGCCTCGACCTCGGACCTGGTCTGGTTCGTCGGGCGCCTCCGGCGCCGGGAGCGCTGGCGCTGGCTGGGGACCCGGGGGGCCACGGTGTGGTTCACCGGCCTGTCGGGCTCGGGGAAGTCGACCCTGGCCGCCGGGGTGGAGGAGCGCCTGGTGAGCACGGGCCGCGGCGCCTACCGCCTCGACGGCGACAACCTCCGGTCGGGGCTCAACGCCGACCTCGACTTCTCGCGCGCCGGGCGCGAGGAGAACGTGCGGCGGGTGGCCGAGGTGGCCCGCCTGTTCGCCGACGCCGGGGTGATCGCCCTGGCCGCGCTGATCAGCCCCTACGCCGAGGGGCGGCGCTGGGCCCGCACCCTGCACGAGGACGCCGGCCTGCGCTTCATCGAGGTGTACATGGCGACCCCGCTGTCGGTGTGCGCCGAGCGCGACCCCAAGGGCTTCTACGCCCGGGCCTCGACGGGCGACATGGCCTCGTTCACGGGCATGGACGACCCCTACGAGCCCCCCGAGGACCCCGACCTCGTGCTGGGCCACCACCTGCCCCTGGCCGACGCCGTCGACCAGGTGATCGCCGCGCTCGACATGGCCGAACCGCCTGTGCCCCACTGAGTGGGCCCAGATTGCCACGGAACGTGGGAATTCCCGTGCCACCAGGGCGGCGGGTGGGGCCAGACGGACGTCACGGCGTTGACTTCGCGCGGGGAGTGGTGAGAAGCTGAGTCGTTGCCAGACGGCGGGTAGCGGACGGCCCGGTGTCGGCGGTTCAAGAGTGCCAGCGTCGCGGACGAAACAACACCATAGGGGGAGCTGGGACGGCGGCGGTCGCCGTCCTCGACCATCCGGAGCTTCGAGGGGGGCCTTCCGTTGTCAGCGTTCCAACCCAGCGTGGTAGAGGACTCGGTCCTGGTCGTGGACGACGACCAGGCGACCCGGGAGAGCCTGGCGTCGGTGTTGAAGGGCGCCGGCATCGAGGTGTTCATGGCCGCCGACCCCGCCGAGGCCCTCACCGTGCGGGGCCTGCAGCGCCCCGCCGCCGTGGTCGTCGACCACCAGCTGGCCGAGCACACCGGCGTCGAGCTCGCCCAGCGGCTCAAGGCGGAGGACCCCGACACCCCCGTCCTCCTGCTCACCGGCCTGGCCTCGCTCGACAGCGCCCTGGCGGCGTCGTCGCAGCTCGACGGGCTGCTCGTCAAGCCGCTCGTGCCCCAGGCCTTCGTGCAGACGGTGCGCAACGCCCTCACCCAGCGCTCCCTGGCGGCCGAGAACCAGCGGCTGGCGGCGCAGGTCGAGCAGCTCGCCGCCCAGGCGGCCGCGCCCCCCGCCCCCGTGGCCGCCCCGGCGGAAGCCGCCCCCGTGGCCGTCCCGGCGGAAGCCGCCCCCGCGGCCGCCCCCGCGGCCGCCCCCGCGGTGGTCGCCGAGGTCGCCCCCGAGCCGCCCAACCGCGCCCTGCTCGAGGAGCAGCTCGGCAAGGCGCTGGGCGCCGCCCAGCGCGACGGCAGCGTCCTGGCCGTGCTGTTCGTGGAGATCGACGGCTGGCAGGAGACCAACCAGGAGTTCGGCCCCGCCGTGGCCGAGCACGTGTCGCGGGAGATGAGCAGCCGCCTGGCGGTGGCCCGCCGCAAGACCGACATCGTGAGCCGGGTGGCCGGCGACAAGTTCGTGGTGGTGTGCGCCGACGTGCAGTCCGAGGCCGACGCCCTGCGCATCGCCAGCCTCATCGTGGACGGCACGGCCCGGCCGGTCGTGCTGGACGGGGTGGAGCACTGGCTGCGGGCCACGGTGGGCATCGTCCTCGCCGGCCAGCCCGGCACCGAGACGCCCGGCGCCGAGACCGTCCTGGAGAACGCCGAGCTCGCCATGTACTGGGCCCGTGACGAGGGCCGGGCCTCGCGGGTCTTCGAGCCGGCCATGCGCGACCGGGTGGTGTCGCGCTACGAGATCGAGCACGGCCTGCAGAACGCCATGCAGAACGGCGAGCTGGCCATGTTCTACCAGCCGGTGGTGGAGCTCAACAGCGGCCAGGTGGTGGGGGCCGAGGCCCTCCTGCGCTGGCAGCGTCCCGAGCACGGCGTGGTGCTGCCCGGCGAGTTCCTCGAGATCGCCGCCGAGGTGGGGCTCACCGAGTCGCTCAGCCGCTGGATCCTCGACCGGGTCCTCACCGAGCTCGTGCTGTGGCGCGACTCGGAGCACCTCTCCGAGCAGTTCCGCCTGACGATCAACGTGTCGGCCCAGGAGCTGGCCCTGCCGCGCTTCGTGGAGACCTTCGACGAGCTCACCCGGGCGCACGGGGTGTCGCCCGCCATGATCGCCTTCGACCTCTCCGAGGGCGCGGCCCGCGTGGCGGCGGAGTCCGGGGCGGCGGTGGCGCGCCTGAGCCAGATGGGCGTGCAGTTCAACCTGGACGACTTCGGATCGCGCGAGTGCAGCCTGTCGTGGCTGCAGGAGCTGCCCGTGACGTCGCTCAAGATCGCCCCGGAGTTCGTGGGCGCCCTCGACTCGACCAGCAACCCGCACGGCGCCGTCATGGTGCGGGCCCTGGTGGCGCTGGGCCACGAGCTGCGGCTGTCGCTGGTGGCCGAGGGGGTCGAGACCCCCGCCCAGGCCGCCGCCCTGCGCGTCATCGGCTGCGAGTTCGCACAGGGGTACCACCTCGGCCATCCCGGGCCGCGTGAGCACGTGTGGGCGGTGCCGGAGAGCTAGGCCGCGCGACGCCCGACGCCAGCCGTCGAGCCCCCCGGGGGAGGGCTCCGCTTCGCCGCGCCTTTAGGCCTCTGACCTGGGAAAACGCCCGCCGCGAAATCGTCAATCCTGGGGATGCCAGGCGGGGGCCGACTTCGTAACGTCATGCGCAGGTGTTCTGGGCGGGCGTTGTCGCGCGTCGCGGTGTCGGCAGGTCGCCGGCCCCGCGCGGAGGGTCGTGTGGCCGCCCGGGACCCGAGGGAGGGCTGCGCTGATGACGTCCACAGGTCGGACGAGGGGGGGAACGATGGCAAGGTCGGGCCGCAAGCGGATGGCGGCTGTGGTCGCGGGCGTCGTGGCCGGGGGCGCGGGGGCGTTCGCGCTGCTCGGGGCGACCGCCTCGCCGGCGTTCGCCAACACGTCGCCGTACGAGATCTACTGCCCGGGCACGCCGGTGGGCAACATCGTGATGAACGACGTGGTCACCAACGGCACGATCTCGCCCGCTTCGCCGGCGTCGGGCCAGCAGTTCAGCCTCAACGGCTACCAGTCGGTGGTGGTCCTGCCCTCCTCGATCGCCTCGGCGGCGGCCGCCCTCGGCAACTCCGCCATCGTGGGCACCGCCGTGCTCAAGGTGGACGCCACCGGGGCCACCCCGGCGGCGGTGTCGGCCGGCAGCCTGCCCATCAACGCCCCGCTGCCCAGCCCGGTGCCGAGCTCGGGGGTGACCCTCAACCTGCCCGCCTCGCCGGGCACGGTGGGGCCGTTCACGGCGTCGGGCAGCACAATCAGCCTGACGGTCGACCCCGCCATCAGCCTCACCGTGACGGTGTCGGGCAGCAACCTGAACCTGACGTGCACGCCGTACCCGAACAACACGGCCCCGTCGGGCATCACGTCCTCGGCGCCGTCGGGGTCCAAGGCCTCGCCGGTGATCGCCACCGCCACCGCCGGCGGCGGGGGCGCCCCCGCCACCACGGCGGCCCCCACGGCGACCACGGCGCCGAGCACGCCGGCGCCCTCCACGCTCGCCTCCACCGGCCCCGGCCCGCACCTGTGGCTGGTGGCGGTGATCGGCTTCGTCGTGCTCTACCTCGGGTCGGTGGCCCTGGCCCTGGTGGAGCGGCCCCGGAGCCTGTTGCGCCGGGCCCTGCACGTCATCCGTCCCTCGACGCCGCTGCCCCCCGACACGGGCACCGAGTTGGGCGTGGCCACCCTGGCCGCCCAGAGCGCCCTGTCGGCGCAGCCCGTGACGACGGTGGACAGCGCCCGGGCCGGGCCCGCCTATCCCAAGGCGGACGGCTCGCAGGGGTTGTGGTTCGACGGCTGGGAGCCGACGGACCGACGATGACCCCGGCGCCCACGCCGGGCACCACGTTCGCCCACGCTCCCCCGCCCCGCACAGGCGGGGGAGCGTCGCGTCGGGCCCCGGGGCGCGCCCCGCCGACGGCGCGCCGGGCGCCTCAGGACCCGGGCGCGGCCGGCGGCGCCGGCGCGGCGGGGAGGCGGAGGACCAGGCGGGTGCCGCCCGCCGGGCCCAGCGGGGACCGGGCGTGCACGGTGCCCCCCATGGCCGCGGCCAGCTCGGCCACGATGGCCAGCCCCAGCCCGGCGCCCGTGTGACGCGACTCGCTGCGGTCGGATCGGTACAGCCGCTCGAAGACGTGCGGCAGGTCCTCGGCGCCCACCCCGGGCCCGTCGTCGGTGACCGACACCGTGACCGCCCCGTCGCCGTGCTCCACGGCGACGCCCACGCCCGCGGCGGCGAAGGCCAGGGCGTTCTCCACCAGGTTGGCCACGATCTGGCCCAGGCGGTCGGGGTCGGCGTCCACCCAGGCGCCCCCCGCCGGGGCGGCGCTCGCCAGGGCCACGCCGAGCGCCCGGGCCTGGGGCTGGAAGCCCTCGGCCACGGCCCGCACCACGGGGGCGCAGTCCACCCGCTGGACGTGGAGGGAGAACTGCCGGGCGCGCAGGCGGGCCAGGTCGAGCAGGTCCTGCACGAGGCGCTCCAGCCGGCGCGCCTCGCCGGCGACCACGGCGGCGGCCCCGGCCACGTCGTCGGTGGCCCCGTCGGTGATGGCGTCGGCGTAGCCGCGGATCGACGTGAGGGGCGTGCGCAGCTCGTGCGACACCGACAACAGGAAGTCGCGCTCGAGGCCCTGGGCGCGGCTGAGCTCGGCGCCCAGGGTGTTGACGGCGGCCGCCAGGCGGGCGAGCTCGGGCGACTCGTTGCGGCGCACGGGCACGGTGGCGGCCAGGTTGCCGCCGGCCATCTGGCGGGTGGCCTCCTCGGCGCGCACGATGGGGGCGCTGAAGCGCCGGGCCAGCAAGGCCGCCACCACCACGCCGGCCACGAGCACCACGCCGGCCACCAGCACGAAGTAGCCCACGCCGTTCACGGGGTTGGTGACGTGGCGCGTGACCACCAGCACGGTGACGTCGGTGGCGGGCAGGCCCGCCAGGGCGACGCGCTGGCGGTTGGTGAGGGTGAGGGGCTGGGCCACGAAGACCACGTCGCCGGCGTTGCCGGCCACCGTGGCGCCCGAGCGCAGGGCGGGCGCGTCCAGCAGCGACGCCACCAGCGGTGAGGGGACGTGCACCACGCCCCCGTCGGGCTCGATGCCCGCCAGGGCCAGGCGGTCGAAGCCGCCCACGCGCTGGAGCACGTCGAGGACGCGCCGGTCGGTGAGCGCCGGCGACCTGTCGACGAACGCGCCGAGGGCCCCGGACTCGGTGGTGAGCTCGTTCTCGGCGGTGGTGAGGGCGGCCCGGCGCACGAGCAGGAGGCTGCCCACGACCGTGAGGACCAGCGTCCCGATGACCACCGAGAGGATGGCGATGGTGATGCGGCGCCGCATGCGGCGGCGTCAGCCGAGGCGGTAGCCCACCCCCCACACCGTGGTGAGGGGGAGGTCCCGGCCGAGCTTCTTGCGCAACTGGCGCACGTGCACGTCGACGGTGCGGTCGTCGCCGTACCAGTCCTCGCCCCACACGCCGTCGAGCAGCTGGCGGCGCGACAGGGCCAGCCCCCGGTTGAGCGCCAGGAAGGCGAGCAGGTCGAACTCCCGGGTCGTCATGGCCACCGCCTGGCCGTCCCGGCGCACCTCGCGCCGGGCCGTGTCGACCTCGATGCCGCCCACCTCGAGCACCGCCGGCTCCGTGGCGGGGGGCGCGCCCGCCCGGCGCAGGATGGCCCGCACCCGGGCCACGAGCTCGCGCGCCGAGAAGGGCTTGGTCACGTAGTCGTCGGCCCCGAGCTCGAGGCCGAGCACCCGGTCGACCTCGTCGTCGCGGGCCGTGAGCATCATCACGGGCAGCTGCCCCTGGGCCCGCAACCGCCGGCACACGTCGAGGCCGTCGAGCTCCCCGGGGAGCCCGATGTCGAGGATCACGAGCTTGGGGCGCTCGCGCGCCACGTAGGCCAGCCCCGTCTCGGCGTCGTCGGCCTGCAGCACCCGGAACCCGTCTCGCCGGAGGTAGAGGGCGACGAGCTCGGAGATGTTGTGATCGTCCTCCACGACGACGATGGTGTCGCCATCGGGTGCCATCGGCTCCAGCCTGCCACCGCCGGGGACGGGGCCACGGGGACCCTGCGGCGCTGCGTCCATGGCCCGCATGGCAGCGCACCGTCGTCAACGGGTCGTGAGGATCGTGTGAGGAATGTGTGAGGGCCGCGCTCCCCGGGGCCGCCGATGCCGCCCGGTAGGCTGCAGCCGGTGCCGCCCGACACCTACCTCGAGGAAATCCTGGCGGTGCACCGCGCCCGGGCGGCCCAGGACGCCCGCGTCCTGGGCGAGCTGGTGGCCGAGGCCCAGGGCGCGCCGGCGCCCCGCCCCTTCGCGGCGGCGCTGCGCGTGGCGCCGGGGGGCGGGCTGGCCGTGATCGCCGAGGTGAAGCGGCGCTCGCCCTCGCGCGGCGCCCTGGACGAGGACCTCGACCCGGCCCGGGCGGCGGCCGACTACGAGGCCGGCGGGGCCGCCTGCCTGTCGGTGCTGACCGACGGGCCGTTCTTCGGCGGCTCGCCCGCCGACCTCGGCGCGGCGCGCGCCGCCTGCGGGCTGCCGGTCCTGCGCAAGGACTTCACGGTGTGCGCCGCCGACGTGTGCGACGCCCGCATCATGGGCGCCGACGCCGTGCTGCTCATCGTGGCCGCCCTCTCCGACGCCGAGCTGGCGTCGCTCCTGGCGCTGTCGGCCGAGGTGTCGCTGGCCGCCCTGGTGGAGGTGCACGACGAGGCCGAGCTCGACCGGGCGCTGCGCGCCGGCGCGGGCATCGTCGGGGTGAACCAGCGCGACCTGACGACCTTCACCGTCGACCGGGACAGGGCCGTGCGCCTGGCGGGCGCCATCCCCCCCGAGGTGGTGGCCGTGGCCGAGTCCGGCATCCGCGGCCCCGACGACGCGGCGCGCCTGGCGGCGGCCGGCTTCCAGGCCGTGCTGGTGGGGGAGTCGCTGGTCACGGCGGGCGATCGCCGGGGCGCGGTGCGCGCCCTGGCCGGGCGCCCCGTGGGCGCGCGCACCGGGGCCAGCCGTCCCGAGACCGGGGCGATGCGGTGACGGTGACGCCGTGCTCGTGAAGATCTGCGGGATCACCTCCGAGGCCGACGCCCTGCTGGCGGTGGGCCTGGGCGCCGATGCCATCGGCTTCGTGTTCGCGCCCTCGCCCCGGCAGGTGGCGCCCCAGGCCGTGCGCCGGATCGTCGACCGGGTGCCCCCCGAGATCCTCACCGTGGGGGTGTTCCGCAACGAGGCCCCCACCCGCGTGGTGGAGATCGTGAACGGCATCGGCTTGCGGGCCGCCCAGCTCCACGGCGACGAGTCCCCCGACGACACCCGCTGGGTGGCCGAACGCGTCGCCATGACGATCAAGGCGTTCCCGGCCGGGCACCGCAACATCGCCCGCATCGACGACTACGGGGCCGACGCCGTCCTCGTCGACGCGGCGTCGCCGGGCTCGGGCCAGGTGTTCGACTGGCGCCTGGCCGAGGGCGTGGTCGACCCGTCGCGCCTCATCGTGTCGGGGGGCCTGGGCCCCGACAACGTCGCCGACGCCATCGCCCACCTGCGCCCCCTGGGCGTCGACGTGGCCACCGGCGTGGAGTCCGAGCCCGGCCGCAAGGACCCCCGCAAGGTCCGGGCCTTCGTGCGCGCCGCCCGGCGCGCCGCGGGCGAGCCCGTGGACGCCGACGAGGCCGCCGAGGCCGAGGACCTCGACGCCGACGACGCCCCGCGGCCCTTCGACTGGGAGGAGGACGTGTGAGTGCCGCCGCCGGTGCCATGGGGACGCCGGGGTCCGACGGGCGCTTCGGCGACTTCGGCGGTCGCTTCGTCCCCGAGTCGCTGCTCCCCGCCTGCCTCGAGCTCGAAGCGGCCTTCGCCGCCGCCTGGGACGACCCCGGCTTCCACGCCGAGCTCGACGCCATCCTGCGCGACTACGGCGGCCGCCCCACGCCGGTGACCGAGTGCCGCCGGCTGTCGGAGCGCATCGGGGTCCGGGTGCTGCTCAAGCGCGAGGACCTCACGCACACGGGGTCGCACAAGCTCAACAACGTGATCGGGCAGGCGCTGCTGGCCCGGCGCATGGGCAAGGGGCGCCTCATCGCCGAGACGGGTGCCGGCCAGCACGGCGTGGCCACGGCGACCGCCGCCGCCCTGTTCGGGATGCAGTGCCTGGTCTTCATGGGCGAGGTCGACACCGAGCGCCAGGCGCTCAACGTGTTCCGCATGGAGCTCCTGGGCGCCGAGGTCCGCGCCGTGCGCTCGGGGAGCCGCACGCTGAAGGACGCCGTCAACGAGGCCATGCGCGAGTGGGTGGCCACCGTGGGCCACACCCACTACTGCCTCGGGTCGGTGATGGGGCCCCACCCCTACCCGTGGATGGTGCGCCAGTTCCAGCGGGTCGTGGGGGACGAGGCCCGCGCCCAGTGCCGGGCCATCCTCGACGGGCGCGACCCCGACTGGGTGGTGGCCTGCGTGGGGGGGGGCTCCAACGCGGCGGGCACCTTCGCGGGGTTCGTCGACACCGGGGCCAACCTCGTGGGCGTGGAGGCCGCCGGCGGCGCCGCCATCGGGCGGGGGGTCCCCGGCGTCGTCCACGGCATGAAGTCGTTCATCTTGCAGGACGAGATGGGACAGATCTCCGAGGCGCACTCCATCTCGGCGGGCCTCGACTACCCGGGCGTGGGGCCCGAGCACGCCCACCTGGCGGCCATCGGCCGGGCCCGCTACGAGCCGGCGGGCGACGACGAGGTGCTCGACACCTTCCGCCTCCTGTCGGAGACCGAGGGCATCATCCCCGCCCTGGAGTCGGCCCACGCCCTGGCCTGGGTGGTGCGCGCCGCCGGGGACGCCGTGCCCCGCGGCGCCACGGTGCTCGTCACGCTGTCGGGCCGGGGCGACAAGGACGTGGCCCAGGTGCGGGACCTGATCGGTTGAGCGCGCCCAGCCTCGAGTCCCACCTGCGCGCCCGGCGCGACGCCGGGGGCAAGCTCCTCGTCGGCTACGTGACCGGCGGGATGGCCCCCGACTGGCTCGAGGCCGTGGAGGCCGTGGTCGACGCGGGCGCCGACGCCGTCGAGGTGGGCATCCCCTTCTCCGACCCCATGATCGACGGCCCCACCGTCCAGGAGGCGTCGCTGGCCGCCCTGCAGCGGGGCACGACGCCGCTGGACGTCGTGGGGGCGCTGGCGCGCGCCGAGCTGCGGGCGCCGGTGTGCGTGATGACGTACTACAACATCGTCTTCCGGGCGGGCGAGCGGCGCTTCGCCCACTCCCTGGCCGAGGCGGGCGTGGCCGGCGCCATCGTGCCCGACCTCCCCCTCGAGGAGGCCGGCCCGTGGTGCGCCGAGGCCGACGACGCCGGGGTGGCCACGGTGTTGCTGGTGGCGCCGTCCACCCCCCGGGACCGGGCCCGGGCGCTGTGCGAGCGGTCGCGGGGCTTCGTCTACGGCGTGGGGGTCATGGGCGTGACGGGGGAGCGCGACCGCCTGGCGGCGTCGGCCCACGAGGTGGCGGCCTTGGTGCACGAGGTCTCGGACCGGCCGGTGTGCATCGGCATCGGGGTGTCCACCCCGGCCCAGGCCGCCGAGGCCTGCCGGCACGCCGACGGCGTGGTGGTGGGCTCGGCCATCGTGCGCCGCCTCCTCGCCGGGGAGGGTCCCGACGGCGTGGCCTCGTTCGTGGCGGCCCTGCGGGCCGCCGTCGACGGCGCGGCCTGAGCCCCGGTCCCCGGGCGCGGCGCCCTCGTCGCCGGCGTCTTCAGCGGTGTCACAGAGAGACACAGGTTGACCACAGGTGGGGGCCTTACGGTGACGGTGCGTTCATCCGCCGCCATCGCCACCGGGGAGGCACCCTTCCATGACCGACACGCCACCGACGACGCCGGGAGATCCCGTGCCGGGCCAGGCCCCGCCGCACCCGCCCGCCGGGGGCCCACCGGGCTGGGGGGTGCCGCCGGGCTACGCCCCGCCGGGGTACCCGCCGCCGGGCTACGGCGCCGTCCCGCCGCCTCCCGCCGGGCGCCCGTCCCCCAGCCGCTGGCGCAAGGTGGCCGTGGGGATCGGGGCCGCCGCCGGCGTGGCCGTGGGGGCGGCCGCCCTGGCCGGGGCGGCCACCTCGGGCGGCACCGGTGCGCCCGACGCCACCGTCACCGACTCGGGGTCCACCTCCACCACGCCGTCCACCACCACCCCCAGCGCCCCGGGGCCCCGCGCCCACGGCCGCTTCGGGGCGGGCGGGCCCTTCGGCGGGCTGGGGGGGATCGGCGGCCCCTTCGGGGGCGTCGCCGGCCCCGGCATCTACGGCCAGGAGACCGTGCAGGGCCCCAACGGCTACGAGACCATCGCCCACCGCACGGGCACGGTGTCGGACGTGTCGAACCCCTCGGGCAGCACGTGGTCGCTGACCGTGAAGAGCGCGGACGGCACCTCGGCCACCTTCACGGTCGACTCGTCCACGAGCGTGAACGGCGGGGAGATGGGGATCGGGAGCGTGAAGAACGGCGACACCGTGACCGTCGTCGCCCTCGTGTCGGGGTCGACCTCCACCGCCAAGTCGGTCACCGACCAGACCGTCCTCAAGGCCAACGGCAACGCGTGGCGCCCCACGGGCCCCATGCCGGGGCCGATGGGCGGGTCCGGCTCGTCGTCGAGCGGCTCCACCTCGTCGTCTGGCAGCTCGACCTGAGGGCCCCGGGGCCCGGCGCCCCGGTCAGCGGCGCCGCCCGCGGCGTCGGCCGTGCTGGTGCTGCTCGAGGCGCCGGCGGATGAGCTCGCGCCGCTCCTGGAGCTCGCGGTAGGAGAGGCCGTCCACGGGCTCGGTCACGCCGAACGAGGCGCGGATGCCGGCCATGTCCAGCGCGGGGATGTCCTCGGGCGCCACCCCCATCTCCTTGGCGATGCGCTCGCCGTGGCGCTCGTGGAAGTACATGACGACCCGCACGATCTCGCCGATGACGTCCACGTTGGGGGCCATGACGGCCAGCGCCCCGTCCAGGAACAGCATGTCCTTGACGTAGAGCATGAGCTCCTTGGGCATGTGCGCCCCGTAGCCGAGCAGCCCCTTGGTGATGGTGCGGATCTCGGCGGTGAGCTCCTCGGCGGTGAGCGTGGTGGGGTCGACGGGGGGCCGGTCGAGGCCGAGGTCGCGGATGACGGCGTCGATGTCCACGTCGGCGGGCAGCGCCCCCAGGTCGCGCATGGCCGCGATCTGGCCGGGGACGTCGTTGGCCGTGGCCGCGATCACCAGGCGCAGGAACGCCAGGCGCTTGGCCTCGTCGAAGCGGCCCGTGATCCCGAAGTCCAGGAGCGCCACCCGGCCGTCGGGCTGCACGAAGAGGTTGCCGCCGTGGAGGTCGCCGTGGAACACGCCGTAGAGGACGGCGCCCTCCAGGAAGGCGATGAGGGCGGCGTGCAGGACCTCCTCGGTGTCGATGCCCGCGGCGCGCATGGCCTCGGCGTCGCCCCACGCGAAGCCGTCGAGGCGTTCCATCACGAGCACGCGCCGGGTCACCAGGCTGGGGTGGGGGCGGGGGATGACGATGGCGCGCTGGCCCGTGTCGGCCAGGACGCGGGCCACGTCGAGCATGTTCTGGGCCTCGAGGCGGAAGTCGAGCTCCTCCACGATGGTCTCGGCGAACAGCTCCACCAGCGCCGGCGGGTTGGCCAGGGCGGTCACCGGGATCCGGCCCACCAGGAGGGGGGCGATCCAGCTCATGGCGGCCAGGTCGCGGCGCACCAGCCGGGCCACGTCGGGCCGCTGCACCTTGACGACGACCTGCTCGCCGCTGGACAGCTCGGCCGCGTGCACCTGGGCGATGGAGGCGGCGGCCACCGGCTGGGTGTCGAACCGGGTGAAGCACTGCTCGAGGGGCATGCCCAGGTCGGCCTCCACGATGCGGCGCACCACGGCGAAGGGCTCGGCCCGCACCTGGTCCCGGCACAGCCGGAACTCGGCCACCAGCTCCTCGGGGAACAGGCCCTCCCCCGAGGACAGGATCTGGCCGAGCTTGATGTAGGTGGGGCCCAGGCGCTCGAAGGCGCGGCGCAGCCGGCGCGACAGGCCGGCCCGCGAGCGGTGCTGGCCGCGCCCGCGGTCGCGGCCGTACCAGCCCGCCAGGGCCGCCCCCAGCAGGGCGCTCACGCGCACCACGCGCGACCCCGGGGGGAGGCGGCGCCGGCGCGTGAGGAGCGGCGCCTCGGCGCGCGTGCGCGCCCGGAGGTCGTCGATGCCCACCGCCCAGGCGAGCCGCCCGGTGTCGAGCACCCAGGGCGGGTGCGACGAGAACGCCCCGAAGGCCAGGTCGGCGGGTGCGGGGTCGTCGACCGGGGAGCCGCCCGTGCTCGTCATCAGGTCGACGGTACCGCGCCCCGGGCGCCCTGCGACCGGCCCCGGCGCGCCCGCCCGCCGTACGCGCCGGGCCGGCTCACGCCGCCGCCAGCGCGCCGCGCCGCGACCTCGCCGGCGCAACGGTGCGGGCGGGAAGGGTGGCTCAGTCGGCGGGCGGCCCGATGACCAGGCAGCCGTTGTGCCCGCCGAACCCGAACGAGTTGGACAGGGCGGGGGCCGGCTCCCAGGGGCGGGCCTGGCCGTGCACCACGTCGAGGTGGATCTCGGGGTCGGGCTGCTCGTAGCCGGCCGTGGGGGGGATGAGCGCCCGGTGCAGCGAGAGCGTGGTCGCCACGGCCTCGATGGCCCCCGCGCCCCCCAGGGCGTGGCCGGTCACGCCCTTGATGGAGGTGACCGGCGGAGCGGACGCGCCGAAGACCTTCTCGATGGCCTGCGCCTCGGCCAGGTCGTTGAGCGGCGTCGAGGTCCCGTGGGCGTTGATGTGCCCCACCTCCGAGGGCGAGACCCGGGCGTCGGCCAGCGCCAGCTCCATGCAGGCGGCCGCGCCGGTGCCGCCCGGGGCGGGGGCGGTGATGTGGTGGGCGTCCGCCGTGGAGGCGGCCCCCAGGAGCTCGGCGTAGACGCGCGCCCCGCGCCGGCGGGCGTGGTCGAGGTCCTCGAGCACCAGCGCGGCACCGCCCTCGGCGCACATGAACCCGTCGCGCCGGATGTCGAAGGGCCGCGAGGCTCCCTCGCTGGAGAGGGCGGTCATGTTGGCGAAGGCGGCCAGGCCGATCTCGACCATGGCGGCCTCGGCGCCGCCCCCGATGGCGACGTCGCAGCGGCCGCTCGCCACCAGCCGGGCGGCGGCGGCCACGGCGTGGGTGCCCGCCGCGCAGGCGGTGGTGACGGTCTCGCACGGCCCGCGCCACCCGGCGCGCATCGAGATGTTGGCCGCGCCGGCGTTGCTCATCATCATGGGGATGAGGAACGGCGACACCCGCCGGGGGCCCTTCTCGAACAGGGTGTGGATCTGGTCCTGGAGTGTCTCCAGGCCGCCCACGCCGGTGGCGAAGATCACGCCGGAGCGGTCGGGGTCGGCCCCGATCTCGCCCGCGTCGGCCATGGCCATGTCGGCCACCGCCACGGCGAACTGGGCGAAGCGGTCGACGCGCCGGACCTCCTTGGGGCCGAACCAGCCCGTCGGGTCGAAGCCGGCGACGCGGCGCTCACCCTCGGGTGCCGGCGCCAGCAGGCCCTCCCAGAACGCGTCGGTGCCGATGCCGCAGCAGGCGACCACGCCCAGGCCGGTGATGGCGACGCGCCGCCCCGCCACCGGGCCGTCGGGGCCCACCCCGAGCAGCATCAGAGCTTGGCGGAGATGAGCTCGTAGGCCTGGCCGACGGTCTCGATGCCCTCGAGCTCCGACTCGTCGACGGTGACGTCGAAGGCCTCCTCGAGCGCCATGACCAGCTCGACCAGGTCGAGGCTGTCGGCGTCGAGGTCGTCGCCGAAGCGGGCGTCGGGCACGACCTTGTCCCCGGGCACCTGCAGGACGTCGATCGCGCACGCCTTGAACTTGTCGAAGGTGGCGTCGTCGCTCACCGATTCCTCCTCGCTGTCTGTTCCTGCACCCTGCTCCTGCACCACCGGAACCTGCACCGCCGGTTCCTGCACCGCCGGTTGGCCACGGTCGGCCGCCGCACCGTGCGTCGCCCGGTCACAGCCCCATGCCCAGGCCGCCGTCGACGGGCAGCACCGCGCCGGTGACGTACCCCGCGTCCGCCGAGGCGAGGAACGCCACGGCGCCGGCGACGTCGTCGGGTGCGGCCTTGCGGCCCAAGGGCACCATCGCCAGGAGCTGCTCCACGCGCTGTTTCCCCAGGCTGGCGATCATATCCGTCTCGACCACTCCGGGCGCGACAACGTTCACGGTGATGCTCCTGCTCCCCACCTCGCGGGCCAGCGAGCGCGCCAAGCCCACCAGACCGGCCTTCGCCGCGCCGTAGTTGACCTGGCCCGGCGAGCCCAGGAAGGCGACCACCGAGGACACCAGCACGATGCGGCCGCCGTGGGCCCGCACCATGGGCCCCAGGGCGCGTCGCACCACGCGGTAGACGCCGGTCAGGTCGGTGTCGATGACCTCGTGCCACGCCGGCTCCCCCATGCGCAGCAGGAGCGTGTCCTTGGTCACGCCGGCGTTGGCCACGAGCACCTCGACGGGGCCGAGCGCCCCCTCCACCGCCGTGAAGGCCGCCTCCACCTGCTCGGGGTCCTGCACGTCGCACGGCAGCGCCAGCAGGTCGCTCGTGCCCCGCTCCCCGGCGAGCTCGGCGGGGGGGGCGTGCTTGTAGGTCACCGCCACCCGGTCGCCGAGGGACTGGAAGCGGCGCGCGCACCCCAGGCCGATGCCGCGCGAGCCGCCCGTCACGAGCACCACCCGGCCGGCGGGCCCGGACGGTGCCGCGCCGCTCACGTCGCCCGCGCCGGGGTGTCGGCGGCCCAGCGCACCACCACGCTGGCCCACGCCATGCCGGCGCCGAAGCCCGACACGAGCACGTTGTCGCCCGGCCCGATCCGCCCGGCGTCGGCGGCGTCGGCCAACGCCAGCGGGACCGACGCGCTCGAGGTGTTGCCGGTGCGGTCGACGACGACGGCGACGCGCCCCATGGGGATGCCCAGCCGGGCGGCGACCGCCTCGATGATGCGCAAGTTGGCCTGATGCGGGACGAACAGCGCCACGTCCTCGGGCGAGAGCTTGGCCCGCTCCAGCGCGGCGGAGGCCGACTCGACGGTGATGCGCACGGCCCGGCGGAAGACCTCCTTGCCCTCCATGGCCATGTAGCCGCCGTGGGGGCAGGTGAGCAGGTCGTGCGCGCTGCCGTCCACGCCCAGGTCGACCGACAACAGCCCGCCGTCGTGGCGGGCCTCGAGCACCAGCGCCGCCGCGCCGTCGGCGAAGAGCACGGCCGTGGCGCGGTCGTCGGGGTCGGTGATGCGCGACAGGCAGTCGGCCCCCACCACGAGGGCCTTGCGGGCCCCCGTGGCGTGCATGGCCCCCTGGGTGGCCACCAGCGCGTAGACGAAGCCCGCGCACGCCGCGTTCACGTCGAAGGCACCGCCCGAGAGCCCCAGGGCGTGGTGCACGGCCGCCGAGGTGGCCGGGACGGCGAGGTCGGGCGTGCACGTGGCCAGCACGAGCAGCTCCACCTCCGCCGGGTCCAGCGCGGCGCGCGCCAGGGCGCGCCGGCCGGCGTCGGTGGCCAGCGACGACACGGTGCCGCCCACGCGCCGCTCCCGGATGCCCGAGCGCTCCACGATCCAGGCGTCGGAGGTGTCGAGGCGCTGCTCGAGTTGGGCGTTGGTGACGACGGTGTCGGGCAGGGCCGCGCCCCACCCGGTGATGGCGGCTCCCGCGCTCACGCGCCCTCCGCGGGGACGCGCAGCCAGGCCACCGGCTCGCCGGTGGCCACCCGCTCCCCGGGATGGACGAGGAAGCCCACCACCATGCCGGCGAAGGGGGTGCGCACCTCGGCGGCGCCCACCGTGCCGAGGAGGTCGCCCACGGCCACCACGGGGCAGTCGCCCCCCGGGGCGCCCGCCGTCCCCGACGGGAGGGTCCCCGGCCCCGGGGCCTGCAGGCCGTCGGCCGGGGCGAACAGACCGGCCCCGGGCGAGATCACCACGCGCTCGGAGGTGTAGAGGTGCTCGCCCTGGTGGGCGGCGGCGTAGGCGTGCCAGGTGTCGCTGCCGGCCAGCGCGTCCACCAGCGGGTCGAGGTCCTCGGGCCCGGCCACCGCCCGGGCCATGGCGTCGGGCAGGGTGCGCCGGGCGAGGCCGGTGAGCACGCCGCCCGCCCCCACCTCGACCAGGCGGGTCGCCCCCAGGCCGGCCAGGGTGCCCAGGCTCTGGCGCCAGCGCACCGGGCTGCACAGCTGGGCCGACAACAGGCCGGGCCAGTCGGCGGGGTCGTCGTGGGCCCGGGCGTCGACGTTGGCCACCACCGTCACGTCGGGGGCGTTGAAGGGCGTGTCCGACAGGGCCTTGCGCAACCAGGCGCGTGCCGGGGCCATCAGCGCGGTGTGGAAGGCGCCCGCCACCGGGAAGGGCATCACCTTGCGGGCGCCGAGCTCCTTGGCGATGCTCCCCGCCCGCGCCACGGCGTCGGCCTCGCCGGCGATGACCACCTGGCCGGGCGCGTTGTAATTGGCCACCCACACCTCGCCCTCGGCGCGCTGGCAGGCGGCCTCCACGGCGTCGTCCTCGGCGCCCATGACCGCCGCCATGGTCCCGGGCCGGTCCTCGGCGGCCTCGTGCATGGCCTCGCCCCGCTCCACCACGAGGCGCACGCCCTCCTCGAACCCGAGCGCCCCGCCCGCCACCAGCGCCGTGTACTCGCCGAGGCTGTGGCCGGCGCACATGGTGGGCGCCACGCCCACGCGCTCGATGGCGTCCAGGACGACCAGGCTGAGCACGAACGTGGCGAGCTGCGCGTTGGCCGTCAGCGTGAGCTCCTCCTGCTCGGCGTCGAGCAACAGGCGCGCCACGTCGCGTCCGGCCACCGCCGAGGCCTCGTCGACGACCTCCCACGACGGGTGCTCGGTCCAGGGGCGGCCCATGCCGGGTCGCTGGGAGCCCTGACCCGGGAAGGTGAACGCCAGCACTGGGGCTCCTCGCTCCTGTCGTCGTGACGGCCTGGGGCTCCCAGGGTTACACGATCAGGAGGGCCGGGTCACGTTACCGGCAGGTCATGACGCACCGCCCCCGACGCGACCGCCCCGGTACCATCGGGGCGCGCCCGAGTGAGGGAATTGGCAGACCTGATGGCCTCAAAAGCCATTGTCCGAAAGGACGTGCGGGTTCGAATCCCGCCTCGGGCACGGCGCGCCCGTCGGCGGCGCCCGGGGGCGCCTCGGACGAACGCCTGTTCGGCGCCCGCCCGGCCGCCCGGGGGCGTCGGCGCCCGCCCGGCCGCCCAGGGCGAAGTGCGTACAATTCGCCCGCATGCGCCGGTCGACCGTCGAACGGACCTTGCGGGACGTCCACCTGCGCCTGGTGCGCAAGCGCCAGGAGCTGTCGGTGCTCGACGAGCAGCTGACGGTGCTCAACGAGGCCGCCGACGACGCCCGCATCCGCTCGCTGGTGGCCGAGACGCCCCAGGCGGAACACGAGTACGCCGACGCCCAGCGCTCGGCCGACGCCGCCAACCGGGAGCGTACGGCCCTGGTCGCTACGATCGGTGAGCTCGAGCGCCGCCAGGACGAGCTCCTGGGCAAGATCGTCGTCGAGCCCCACTAGCCCCCGCCCCGAGGCAAGGAGCAACCACCGGCATGGCCAAGCGCGTCGTGATCGCCGAGGACGAGGCCATCATCCGCCTCGACCTCAAAGAGATCCTCGAAGCAGAGGGGTACGAGGTCGTGGGGGAGACGGGCCGCGGCGACGAGGCCGTCGAGCTCGTGGCCCGGCACCGGCCCGACCTGGCCATCCTGGACGTGAAGATGCCGGGGATCGACGGCATCGAGGCGGCCCGGCGCATCTCCGACGACCAGCGGGTGGCCGTGCTCATCCTCACTGCCTTCAGCCAGCGCAACCTCATCGAGGAGGCGCGCGACGCGGGGGTGGCCGCCTACCTGGTGAAGCCCTTCCAGCGGGCCGAGCTCGTGCCCGCCATCGAGGTGGCGCTGGCCCGCTTCGAGGAGTACCGGGCCATCGAGGACGAGCACACCCGGCTGTCCGAGGAGGTGGCCTCGTTGGCCGACAAGCTCGAGACCAGGCGCATGGTGGACCGGGCCAAGGGCGTGCTCATGGACGACCACGCCATGGCCGAGGCCGACGCCTTCCGTTTCATCCAGCGCACGGCCATGGACCGCCGGGTGCGCATGTCGTCGGTCGCCCAGGAGGTCATCGACGGCACCCTCGTCCCCTGAGGCGTCGGGCGGCGGCCGGCGAGCCCGTCACCGCCGACACCTAGGATCGCCGTGATGGCCGACGAGGGCGCCCTCTACCTGCTGGACGGCAACTCGCTCGTCTACCGGGCGTTCTTCGCCCTGCCCATCGACCTCGCCACCAAGGCGGGGCAGGTGACCAACGCCGTCCACGGCTTCACGTCCATGCTCACCATGGTGCTGCGCGACAACGCGCCGAGCGGGGTGGCCGTGGCCTTCGACCGCCCCGAGCCGACCTTCCGGGACGACATCGTCGAGCAGTACAAGGGGAACCGGCCCGAGACGCCCGACCTCCTCATCCCCCAGTTCGGCCTGGTGCGCGCCGTGCTGCGCGCCCTCGGCGTGGTGATGATCGAGGCGCCCGGCTACGAGGCCGACGACATCCTGGCGACGCTGGCCACCCAGGCGCGCGACGCCGGGCGCGACGTGGTGGTGGTGACGGGGGACCGCGACACCTTCCAGCTGGTGGAGGACCCCCACGTCAAGGTCATGTACACCCGGCGGGGGATCTCCGACACCGTCGTCTACGACGAGGCCGGCATCGCCGAGCGCTGCGGCGTGCCCCCCAGCCAGTACGTCACCCTGGCCTCGCTGCGCGGCGACACCTCCGACAACCTGCCCGGGGTCCCCGGCGTGGGGGAGAAGACGGCGGCCAAGCTGGTGCGCACCTACGGCGACCTCGACGCCATCTTCGCCCACCTCGAGGAGCAGACCCCCAAGCTCCGACAGAACCTGGCCGAGCACGAGGACCAGGTGCGCCGCAACGCCGAGGTGATCCCCCTGGTGCGCGACGTGCCCCTCGAGGTGGGCGTCGACGGCCTGGCCCTGGGCGGCTGGGACGCCGAGGAGGTGAAGAAGGTCTTCGGCGAGCTCGAGCTGCGCTCGCTGTGGCAGCGCCTGGCCCCGCTCATGGGCGGCGACGCCGACGCCCCCTTGCCGCGCGCCGCCGGGGCGCCCGCCACGCCCAGCTTCGACGTCATGGCCGTGACCGCCCGCAGCGCGGCGGACGCCGGGGAGGCGGCCGGCGCCCTGCGGGCCGCCGCCGCGGCCGGCGCGCCGGTGGCGCTGGCGCCCCTGTGGGAGGCCACCCCGGGCCGCAGCCCCCTGGCCGGCCTGGCCCTGGCGGCCGTGCCCGGCGCCGCCGGCGCGCCGGAGCCGGCGCCGCTGTGGGTGGACGGGGCCCTGCTGGCCGCCCCCGACGTGCGGGGCGCGCTGGGCGCCCTGGTGGGCCCGGGCGGGGCGCCCATCGTGGCCCACGGGTGCAAGGAGCTCATGCGCAGCCTGCTGCCCGAGGGGGTCGACATCTGCGGGCTCGCGCTCGACACGGCGGTGGCCGCCTACCTGCTCGACCCCTCGTCGGGCCGGTACCAGCTCGACGACGTGGTGGAGGTGCACCTGGGGGTGGCCCTCGACGCCGAGGCCGCCGCCAGCGCCTCGGGGCGCCTCGCCCTCGACGGCGGGGGCGAGGCCGCCGCCCTGCCCACTGTGGCGGCGCGCCGGGCGGCGGCGCTCGGGTTGCTCCTGGCGCCCATGCGGGAGGCGCTGGCCCGGGCCGGCCTGGAGCGCCTGCACGACGAGGTCGAGCGCCCCCTGGTGCGCGTGCTGGCCCGCATGGAGGTGGCCGGCATCCGCGTGGACACCGCCGAGCTGCGTCGCATCGCCGACGGCCTGGTGGCCGAGTGCGCCCAGCTCGAGGCGCGCATCCACGAGCTCGCCGGGGAGACGTTCAACGTCAACTCCACGCCCCAGCTGCGGGCCGTGCTCTACGAGCGCCTGGGGCTCACGCCGGGGCGCAAGACCAAGACCGGGTTCTCCACCGACGCCACCACCCTGGAGAAGCTGCGGGGCCAGCACGACATCATCGACGCCCTCCTGCGCTACCGGGAGGTGGAGAAGCTGCGCTCCACCTACGGCGAGACGTTGCTGGCCGAGGTGGCCGACGACGGCCGCATCCACGCCACCTTCGGCCAGACCGTGGCCCGCACCGGTCGGCTGTCGTCGGACCGCCCCAACCTGCACAACATCCCCGTGCGCACCGAGGAGGGCCGCCGCCTGCGCAAGGCGTTCATCCCCGCCGACGGGTGCCGGCTGCTGGTGGCCGACTACGACCAGATCGAGCTGCGCGTCATCGCGCACGTGTCGTCGGACCCCGGGCTCGTGTCGGCCTTCGCCGAGGGACGCGACATCCACCGCGCCACCGCGGCGCGGGTCTTCGGCGTCGCCCCCGAGGACGTGACGCCCGCGCAGCGCAACCGGGCCAAGATGGTCTCCTACGGCCTGGCCTACGGCATGGAGGCCTACGGGCTGGCGCAGCGCCTGTCCATCGAGCCGCCCGAGGCCCAGCAGATCCTCGACGCCTACTTCACGGCCTTCCCGTCGGTGCGCTCCTACATGGACCAGACGGTGGCCGACGCCCGGGCGCGCGGCTACACCGAGACGCTCTTCGGCCGGCGCCGCCCGCTGCCCGACCTCCACTCGCCCAACCGCAACCTCCGCATGGCGGCCGAGCGCCAGGCCATGAACGCCGGCATCCAGGGGCTGGCCGCCGACCTCTTCAAGGTGGCCCTCGTGCGCCTCGACGGTGCCCTGGAGGAGAAGCACCTCGCCGCCCGCGTGGTGCTGCAGGTGCACGACGAGGTGATCGTCGAGGTCCCCGGGGACGAGGAGGCCGTCACCGGCGAGCTCGTGCCCGCGGTGATGGCGGGCGTGGCCGACGCCGCCGAGCTCGCCGTGCCGCTCGAGGTGTCGGCCACGTGGGGGGCCTCCTGGGCCGACGCCAAGGGCTAGGGCGCGCCCCCGCCGCGGCCGCCGGGCGGCGCACCCCGGGGGCCGACTCGGTTGTTTTGCTACGCTTTTCGACCGGCCGCCCCCACGCGGCCACCCTCCGCACTCTCGATGCGCGGGGGTGCCCCTGTCCCGAAAGCGAGTTCCGAAGTTCATGCCCGACCACGCTGCCGGTCCCACCGGCGCCGCTGACCCGGCGGGGAGCCCCGCCGGGACGCCCGGTGAAGTGCCCGGCGCCACCGCCCTGCTCTCCGACGGCCCCATGGGGTCCTTCGACGACACGGGCACCTACGTCCCCCGCACCATCGTCGAGGACGACCTCGGCGGGGCCTCCCTCGAGGACGCCATCGACGCCACCATCGTCGAGTTCGACGACGGCGACATCGTCGAGGGCAAGGTGGTGAAGATCGACAAGGACGAGGTGCTCCTCGACATCGGGTTCAAGTCCGAGGGCGTGATCCCCTCGCGTGAGCTCTCCATCCGCAACGACATCGATCCCTCGGAGATCGTCGAGCTCGGCGACCAGATCGAGGCCCTTGTCCTCCAGAAGGAGGACAAGGAGGGCCGGCTGGTCCTCTCCAAGAAGCGGGCCCAGTACGAGCGGGCCTGGGGCACCATCGAGAAGATCAAGGATTCCGACGGCGTCGTCAAGGGGCCGGTCATCGAGGTGGTGAAGGGCGGTCTCATCGTCGACATCGGCCTGCGGGGCTTTCTGCCCGCCTCCCTGGTGGAGCTGCGCCGTGTGCGCGAGCTGCAGCCCTACGTGGGTCGCAGCATCGAAGCCAAGATCATCGAGCTCGACCGCAACCGCAACAACGTGGTGCTGTCGCGCCGGGCGTGGCTGGAGGAGACCCAGAAGGAGCAGCGCGGCGAGTTCCTCGTCAACCTCAAGCCCGGCGAGCGCCGGCGGGGGACGGTGTCGTCGGTGGTCAACTTCGGCGCCTTCGTCGACCTCGGGGGCATGGACGGCCTCATCCACGTGTCGGAGCTGTCGTGGAAGCACGTGGACCACCCCTCGTCGGTGGTGTCGGTGGGCGACGAGGTCGAGGTGGAGGTGCTCGACGTCGACCTCGACAAGGAGCGCATCAGCCTGTCGCTC